>NZ_JBIWML010000007.1:50445-237744 GCF_044766665.1 Kitasatospora sp. NPDC101801 | reverse complement strand
CCCTCCGCCACACCGGCCGCGACCACCACCGACCCCTGGCAGCCCTCGGCCTCACGTGATCAACCCGGACAGATCGCGATCATGCAATGACCCTGGGGGCGGAACTGTCCGGTCCAGTATGCGGAGTGGGCCGGGCGGCCCAACGGGCGGCACTCGTTCGGGCGACGATGGCGGCGCGGCGGGCGGGCGGCGGGGCGCCCGGGTACGGTCCCTGCGTGCCCACACTCCGTCACTTCGTGTACCGGTGCGCCGCGCTGGCCGCGGCCGTCTCGCTCTGCTCCGCCGGGGCCCCCTGGCAGGAGCCGCCGCCCGGCGCGTCCGTGGTGGGCGGCGAGCGGCTGGGGCAGCCGGGGGTGCAGCTGGCGCCGTCGGCCGGGGCGCCGCCGCTGCCCGCCGGGCTGACCGGTCAGTCCTGGGTGGTCGCTGACGCGGGCAGCGGGGAGGTGCTGGCCGCCAACAACGCGCACCTGCGGCTGCCGCCCGCCAGCACGCTGAAGATGCTGTTCGCCGACACCGTGCTGCCGAAGTTCGACAAGAGCACCGTGCACCGGGTGACCGACGCCGAGCTGGCGGGAATGGGGCTCGGCAGCAGCATGGTCGGGATCAAGGAGAACCTGGACTACCGGGTGGACGACCTCTGGCGCGGGGTGTTCCTCAGCTCGGGCAACGACGCGGTCCGGGTGCTGGCCCACATGAACGGCGGGATCGCCGAGACGGTGGCCCAGATGCAGGCCAGGGCCCAGGCGTTGGGGGCGTTGGACACCAAGGTGGTGACCCCGGACGGGTACGACACGGACGGGCAGCTCTCCTCGGCGTACGACCTGACGCTGTTCGCCCGGTCCGGTCTGCGCAACCCGGACTTCCGGGTCTACTGCGGCACCAGGGACGCGCAGTTCCCGGGCCTGGTGGACAAGACCACCGGGCAGCGCGGCAGCTTCGGCATCGCCAACACCGACCGGCTGCTGGGCAAGTACCAGGGGTTGATCGGGGTGAAGAACGGCTACACCACCAACGCCGGGGCCACCTTCACCGGCGCGGCCGAACGCGGTGGCCGCACGCTGCTGGTGACGGTGATGCGACCCGCCGGGTACCAGCAGGTCTACGACGAGACGGCGGCCCTGCTGGACTGGGGCTTCGCGGCGGCCGGGAAGGTCACCCCGGTCGGCCGGCTGGCCGACCCGCCGCCCGCCCCGGGCGCGGCGGGCACCGGTGCCGGCACCGGCTCCGGCCCGAGCACGGCTGCCGAGCCGCCGCAGGCCGCACCGGTGGAGCAGTCGCAGCAGGCCGCGGCGCCCGCCCCCGGCGGGTTCGGCTGGCCGGGCTGGCTGGCCGCCGGGCTCTGCCTGGCCGCCGTGGTCGGCGCCGCACACTGGGTCAGGCGCCGGCCCGCGCGCTGACCCGCAGTCAGCGGGCGGCCGCCGTGGCACCGCCGTCAGCGGTCGGTTCCGCCGCGCTCGCCAGCAGGGCGTCGGCCTGCGCCCTGGTCCTGGCCCGGGCGGCGGCCGGGTCGGCCAGCGCGGTCCAGGAGGCGCAGAACAGCAGCAGCCGGCAGACGAAGTTGATCCAGAGCAGCAGTGCGACCGGCACGCCGAAGGCCCCGTACAGGCTCTTGCCCGCGACCGAGCCGAGGTAGGAGGAGAGCAGCAGCTTGAGCAGCTCGAAACCGATCGCACCGATCAGGGCGCCCTGGAACAGCGCCCGGCGGTGCTGCTCCTCGGTGATCCGGGGGAACGGACCGAGCAGGTAGGCGAACAGCACCAGGTCGGCGGCGACCGCGATCAGGAACCCGACCACGCTCAACAGCCAGCCCACGCCGTCCAGATCGAGCCACTCGGCGGCCCGGCGGGCCAGCGTGGTGGCCAGCGCCGAGGCACCCAGCGAGACCGCCGAGACCAGGCCGAGGCCGAGCAGCACCGCGCAGTCCCAGAGCTTGCCGAGGATCGGGTTGCCCGGGTCGGTGGGCATCCGCCATATTTCCCGGATCGAGCCGCGCATGGTGGCCACCCAGCCGAGCCCGGAGATCAGCAGCAGCACGCCGCTGATCAGTCCGACCGTGCCCGCGTTGGCGACCAGCGAGGGCAGGCCGAGCGAGTCCGACAGGCCGGGCAGCTGGTCGGCGATGTCCTGCTGGAGCTTGTCCACCCGGCTGTCCGAGAGGGTGGCCACCGCGATCGCCAGTGCCACCGTGAGCAGCGGGAAGAGCGCCAGGAAGGCGAAGAAGGTGACCGCCCCGGCCAGCCGGTTGCCCTGCACCTCGGTGAAGTGGGCGTACACCAGCCAGGGTCGGCTGCGCAGCAGTCGGGTGGCGATCGGGCCGATCACCGGGAGCTTGGTCAGGAATTCCACGGTCACCTTGCCGGTCGGGTCCGGAACGTCCGGTCCTGTATACCGGCCCGGAGCCGGGCCGGAGCGGCAACGCTCCGACCCGGTGGCGGCTCATTTCGAACGACGGGCCCGGCGGACGGCGGAGGTGACCACCGGCGGGAGCAGGTCGGCGGCCATCCGCTTGGCCACCGCGGCCGGCTTACGGGCGGCGGCGGCCTTCGCCCGACGGCCCGCGAGGTCCTCGGCGGCGGCGCGTCCCTTCCGGGACGCGGCCTCCTTGGCGAGCCGGTCGTGGTGCCGGGAGACCGGGAAGTCGGCGATCCGGTCGGGCTGGCCGTCGAGGCGGAGCACCCGCTGCCCGGCGATGGTGTCGGTCACCACCCAGACGCCGGAGGTGCCGCCTGAGCTGGCCAGCAGGGCCTCCTGCGCGGGCGCCGGGTCGCCCCAGGTGCCGTAGAACTTGCACTCGGTCAGCAGGATCGGCCGCAGCCCCAGGTTGAACACCGCCTCCCAGGTCGCGGCGGCCACGCCCGGGGTGTGGGCGGAGCGGTAGTCGTCCAGCACCAGCACGCCGTCCTCGGCCAGCGCGGCCCGGGCGACCTTGATGTCCCCGGCCACGTGCTCGTACAGGTGCGAGGCGTCCACGTGGACGAACCGACAGCTGCCCGCCGGGATCCGGCCGTCGGCCAGCACCGAGGTGGGGGCCTGGATCAGCTCGGGCAGCCGGTCGTGGAAGGCCAGGTAGTTGACCTCGAACGCCTCGCGGGTGAGCGTCTTGCGGTACGACATGGTCATCTCGGCCGAGTTCTCGTCGTCCGGAGCCTCCGAGTCGAACAGGTCGCAGACCGTGAACCGCTCGCCGGACTGGAGGTGGCGGCCCATCACGATCGCGCTGCGGCCGAGGTAGGCACCGAGCTCCATCAGGTCGCCGCCGACGCCGGCCTGCTCCTGACGGTCCAGGAACCACTCGAAAGCGTGCCGGTCCAGGTCCCAGAACCAGCCCGGAACGTCACCCAGCACCGCCGGTTCGACGATTCTGGGGCTGTCGCTGGTCGCGGTGCTTCCGGTCATCGGTACTCCTCACAGCTGCACGGCCGACCGCCACGGACGGCCCAACCGGAGCAACGACCCGGTGCCGTCCGGGTGACCACCACTCCTGGGTGAGCTTCGGTACGGATGGTTGACCGCACTCACCCGCCAGGTGCGGATTCACCCGTCCGGCGGCCTGCCGTCACGGCACGCTGTCCCTTAGGTGCGCGCGACACTACCGCACCCGCGCCCGCCGTTGAAGGGCTCCGACAGCCCGTGATCGCGGACGGGTCGGAGCGCTACCCGCGCCCTCGGGTGAGCCTGCCGAGCGCGGTCCGGCCACGGGCCGCCACGCGGAGCCCGTGGTACGTCAGAAACCGTCCGTGGCTGAGCAGTTCGGCCCGCAGGCCCGCGACCCCCGGGGCCCGCCGGTGGCCGGCCGGGCGGAGCCGGGCGCAGTGCCCGGCGGCCCGGCGGAAGTACTCCCGGCGGTCGCCCGGCGGGATCCGGCCCGGCCTGGAGACCACCGTGTCGAGGTGGTCCAGCATCCGGCCGTAGATCACCGGGCGCCAGCGGTCCAGGTCGGGGCGGCCGTCCAGGAAGGCGAAGACCCGGTCGTACTGGTCGAAGACGTCGAAGTGCCTGCGGGTCGCGGTGGCAAGGATGTTGCCGCCCTCGCGCCGCTGGCGGTAGTGCACGCCGACCAAGTCGAGCAGGGTGATCCGGCCGGCGGCCAGCAGGGCCGGGAAGGTCCAGGGGGTGTCCTCGTAGTACCCGGCCGGGAAGGTCAGGCCCTGCTCGGCCAGATAGCCCCGGCGGTAGGCCTTGTTCCAGACCACCATCAGCAGGTCGAGCAGGTCGGGGCGGCCGTCCAGGTCGAAGACCTCGGGGCCGGGGCGGGCGAAGACCGGGGCGGAGGCGGAGCGGACCACCCGGCCGTCCCAGTGGCTGCGGGCGTAGTCGTAGACCAGCAGGTCCGGGTCGGCGGTGGCCTTCAGCCGCTCCGCGACGGCCTGGAGCAGGCCGGGGGTCAGCGTGTCGTCGCTGTCCAGAAAGATCACGTAGTCGCCGGTGGCGACCTCGAGCCCGGCGTTCCTGGCCCGGCCCAGGCCGACGTTGGCGGCCAGGTGCAGCACCCGGATCCGCTCGTCGCGGGCGGCCGCCCGGTCCAACAGGGCGCCGCAGCCGTCGGGTGACCGGTCGTCAACCGCGATCAACTCGAAGTCCGGACAGGACTGGCCGAGTACCGAGTCGAGGCACTCGGTCAGGTACTCCTCGACCTGGTACACCGGGACGATCACGCTGAAGCGGGGCATTTGCCACATCCTAGGGGGCTCGGGACGGGTCAACGGCCCGGCGGGGGCTCCCGCCGTACCATCGGATCCGCGGCGCACCCGGAGCGCTCCCGAGAGGCGCTGTCATGCCCGAAGCCCCCACCCGGTCCGACCTCGGGCGGCTGCTGCCCCTCCGGGCCCGGCACCGGCTGCGGCTCGGCCGGACCCTGGACGTCGGGCGCGGCGTCGGCCGGCACCCGCGGAACTACGGGGCGGCAGCGGATCGGACGCGGCTCCTCGCACCCGCTGCCCGGCTCGTCAAGTACAACGAGTACGTCCTGGTCGGCATCCCCCCCTGACGGGTCACGGTGCCACGGAAGAGGACGAACCGGACGGTAGAATCGCGGGAGACCTGTGCCGGGTCCGCAGGGGCCGGGCACAGCTGGTCGCACGTCCCCGATGAAAGGCCCGCGCAGCCGATGGCCCCCCGCCTCTCCGTCGTCGTCCCGATCTACAACGTCGAGCGCTACCTCGAGGAGTGCCTGGACTCGATCGCCGCCCAGACCTTCGGTGACCTGGAATGTGTGATGGTCGACGACGGTTCCAAGGACGGCAGCGCGGCGATCGCCGAGGCGTACGCCGCCAAGGACCCGCGCTTCCGCCTCGTCAAGCAGGTGAACAAGGGCCTCGGCGCGGCCCGCAACACCGGCTACCGGCACATCTCGCCGGACAGCGAGTTCCTGAACTTCGTCGACAGTGACGACACCCTGCCGCCGAGCGCCTACGAGCTGATGATCGGCACGCTGGAGGAGACCGGCTCGGACTTCGTCACCGGAAACGTGCTGCGCTTCCGGGCGGTCGGGTACTACCCGTCCGGCGGGCACCGCAAGCCGTTCGCCGAGACCAGGCTGAAGACCCACGTCCGCGAGCTGCCCAGCCTGGTCACCGACCGGACGGCCTGGAACAAGGTCTACCGCCGCTCGTTCTTCGACGCGGCCGGCGTGCTCTACCCCGAGGGCATCCTGTACGAGGACGCCCCGGTCAGCGTGCCGCACCACTACCTGGCGAAGAGCGTGGACGTGCTCTCCGAGCCGATCTACCACTGGCGCGAGCGCGAGGTCGGCGAGATGTCGATCACTCAGATGCGCACCAACCCCAAGGGGTTGACCGACCGGGTCAAGTCGATGGAGCTGGTCCGGGCCTGGCTGCTGGGCAGGCCGGAGCCGGAGTTCCGGGAGTACCTGCGCTCCTACGACGAGAACAACCTCGTCGAGGAGATCCCGATGTTCTTCTGGTCCGTCCTGGAGGGCGACCAGGACTACCGGGAGGCCTACCAGACGAGCGTCAGCCGGCTGCTCCGGGCGATCGGCCCCGAGCAGGTCCGCAAGCTGCGTGCCCCGCTGCGGCTCAAGTACCACCTGACCCTGCAGAACCGGATGTCCGAGCTCGTCGACCAGTTGGAGTTCGAGAAGGACAGCAACGGCGCCGCCCCGGCCCGCGGCCTGCTCCGCCCGTACGCCGACTACCCGTTCCTGCGCGGCGGCCGGAAGAGCGTGCCCGCCGACGTGCTCCGGTTGGACAACGCGCTGGTGATGCGCAGCCGGCTCTACGACACGACCTGGGAGGACGGCAAGCTCAAGATCACCGGGCACGCCTTCCCCGAGCACCTGGGCGCGGAGAACCGGCACGACATGGTCAAGGTGCTGGTGCTCCGGGAGGCCAAGGGCCGCCGGGTGCTGGCCGTGCAGACCAAGTCGATGTACAGCCCGGAGGCCACCGCCTCCTCGCCGCACGACCTGTACAACTGCGACTGGGCGGGCTTCTCCGCCGTCATCGACCCCAAGCGGCTCAAGCACCGGGGAGAGTGGCGGGACGGCTCCTGGCGGGTGCTGATCGCGGGTATCGGCAAGGGCGGCGTCTACAAGGGCCGGATCTCGGGCGGCTGGAGCGACAACGCCGAGTACCCGCCGGTGCAGTGGGTCGAGGACGACGTCCGGATCGTGCCCTGGCTCAAGGAGAACCACGTCAACCTGCGGGTGGAGCGGGTCCGGGCGCGCGCCCTGACCGTCACCGAGCAGGGCGGCGAGGTCACCGTCACCGGGCGGGTCGGCTCCGGCGCCGACCTGGCCGGGGTGCAGCTGAGGATGGTGCACACCGAGTCCGACCGCGACCTGCTGTACCCGGTCGAGCTCGGCACCCCGAGCGGCCGCGACCTGCCGTTCACCGCGACCTTCCCGATCGCCGAGCTGACCGCCGTCCGGGAGGCCTGGGACGCGCTCGACCCGGCCGCCGAGGAGCGGCTGCGGGACCGCTGGGCCACCGAGCTGCAGTTGTCCGACGGCGCCACCGTGCCGGTGGTGATAGACGACCGCCGGGCGCCCGAGCAGATCGACCTGCCGATCCTGGACGGCAGCCGGGCGCTGTTCTCCAAGCCCTCACCGAGCGGGTACCTGCAGTTCACCGACCAGGTGCTGCAGCCGGTGGTGGACGAGATCGTCCGGGCCAAGGACACCGAGGGCTTCCTGCTCGGCGGCAGCTTCCCGCTGCCGGGCAACCACCACTACGAGCTGGTGATCCGGCACAAGTGGCTGGAGGAGGAGCACCGCTACCCGGTCGAGATCACCGACGGTCGGTTCCGCGCCGCGCTGCCCGCCGTGCCCACCGCCTCGTTCGCCGGGCAGGTCCCGCTGCACCGGGGCACCTGGGACGTGGTGTTCCGGCCGGTCGGCGCCGACCCGGAGACCCGCTGGCCGCGTGTGCTGCTGGCCTCCACCTGCCACCGTCGGCTCCCGCTGGAGGTCGAGGCCCGCGGCCGCCGGGTGGTGCTGGAGCGCCGCACCCACGACAGCCTCTCGCTGGAGTCGCACTCCGACCTGCTGCCGGAGGAGCGCAGCGGCTACCGCCAGCGCCTGCTGCGGAACGGCTTCGCCGAGGCCCAGCGCGCGCCGCTCACCGACACGGTGCTCTACCACACCACGGTGCTCAACAACACGGTGGTGGGCGGCCGGTACGCGGGCTCGCCGCGGGCCGTGCACGAGGAGCTGGTCCGCCGCGGCGCCCCGCTGCGGCACGCCTGGACCAGCGAGGACATGCAGGCGGACCTGCCGCAGAGCGTCGAGCCGGTCCGGCTGTGGAGCCCCGAGTGGTACGAGCTGCTGGCCACCGCCAAGTACGTGGTGACCAGCACCCACCTGCCCGAGTTCTTCGTCCGCCGGCCCGGCCAGGTGGTCCTGCAGACCTGGAACGGCACCCCGCTCAAGCGGATCGGCCACGACTTCGAGAAGATCTGGTTCACCGACTCCGAGTACCTCAAGCTGCTCGACCACGAGGTCGCCCAGTGGAGCCTGCTGGTCTCCGGCAACACCTTCTCCACCGGTGTGCTGCGGCGGGCCTTCAAGTACCAGGGCCGGATCCTGGAGTCCGGCTCCCCGCGCAACGACGTGCTGCTCGCCGCCGACCGGGAGAAGACCGCCGAGCAGGTCCGCGAGCGGCTCGGCCTGCCGGAGGGCAAGAAGGTGGTGCTGTACGCGCCGACCTTCCGGGAGGACCGGCGCCGTCCGCAGGACGGCTACCAGCTCGACCTGCGGATCGACCTGGCGGCCGCCCGGGCCGCGCTGGGCGACGACCAGGTCCTGCTGGTCCGGGCCCACGAGCTGATGTGCGGTCAGGTCCCGGACGCCGGCAACGGCTACGTCTGGGACGTCGGCACCTACCCCGACATGGCGGACCTGCTGCTGGTCGCGGACGTGCTGGTGACCGACTACTCCTCGGCCGCCTTCGACTTCGCGAACACCGGCAAGCCGATCCTGTTCTTCACGTACGACCTGGAGCACTACCGGGACAACCTGCGCGGCTTCAGCCTCGACTTCGAGGCGGACGCGCCGGGCCCGCTGCTGTCCACCTCGGCCGAGCTGGTCGAGGCGCTCGGCGCGGTCGACGCGGTGGCCGCCCGGCACGCCGACGCGTACGCCGCCTTCCGGCAGAAGTACTGCGACCTGGACGACGGCCAGGCCGCCGTCCGGGTGGTCGACGCGCTGCTCGGCTGACCGGCGTCGAACCGGCGTCCGGGCTCACCCGGACGCCGGTTCGGTTCCGGCCCCCCGATCGGGTCGTTCCCGGGGGCTTCCGTACCGGATCGGTTGACCCGTGGGTCCGCCGGGTATGTCATGGCGCTCACCGTCCGTGTCAAGGTCGGCACCGTCGATCCGCGGCGGCCGGCCGGACTGTCGGCCGTCCTGCGGCCGGCCGCCGCCCAGGAAGCCGTCCGCGATGCGCACCACCCGTTCCCGTCTCGTCCTGCCGTCCCCCCGGGGGCCGGCACCGGCGGCCGCCCGGCCCGCCCCCGCGCCGCTCACCCCCCTCAAGCTCGGGCTGCGCTCCGCCCGGTGGACCGACGGCGGGCTGGAGCTGACCGGCTTCGTCCGCCGGGACGACCGGGGCAGCGGCAAGGTCCGGAGCTCCTTCACGGTGCTGGAACTCGCCCGCCCCGGCCGGCCGCCGATCCGGTTCCGGACCCGGCCGATCCGGCTGCCCGAGGTGACCGAGGACAGCGGGCAGAGCGACCACAACCACGACTGGGCCGCCTTCACTGTCACCATCGACCCCGAGCGGCTGCGCACCGACGGCGGCTGGCCGGACGCCGACTGGGAGGTCAGGGCCGGGCTGCTGCGCACCCTCCGGCTGACCGGCGTACGGCGCGAGCACGGCCCGCTCCGGCCGCACTGGTGCGGCTCGGGCGAGTACCCGCCCGCGCACTGGGTGGCCGAGAACGTCCGGGTGCTGCCGTACTTCGCCGACCACCGGCTGCGGCTCAAGGTGCACCAGGTATGGAGCCGGCTCACCGGCCTCCGCCCGGTGGACGGCGGCCTCGAACTCACCGGCTGGGCCCACGACCTGCCGCCGGGAACGGTGTTCCGGCTGCGGGACTGGCGGTCCGGCGCCGAGAGCCGGCACCCGGTGGCCGCCACCGGCCGGGACTTCACCGTCCGGCTGCCGTTCCAGGCGTTCGAGACGTTCGAGGCGTCCGCCGACCACGATCCGGCGGCCGGCACCTGGTACTGGCACGGCGAGTTGCTCCGGCCGGACGGCTCCACCGAACGGCCGGTGCTCGACGACCGCCCCTGGCCCGGCGGCCTGGTGCTGCCCCGGCCGACCGGCGGCGCCCTGCTGGTCCGTCAACTCGGGGACGGCTACCCGCAGTTCTGTGCGCAGCCGGGCGCCGTCCTGGTCGACCGGATCGCCCCGGAGCGGGACGGCTTCCGGCTCACCACGCACGCCGCACTGCCCGGCGAGGGGCCGCTGGAGCTGGTGCTCCGGCACTGCAACGGCACCCGCGAGACCCGGCACCCGGCCGAGCGCGGCCCGCTGACCGAGCTGACCGTACCCGCCGTCTCGGCCGGCGCCGACCTGGGCCGCCGCCCGCTCCGGCGCGGCGTCTGGGAGCTGTGGCTGCGCCCGGCGGGCCGCGCCGAGGACGAACAGCCGCTGCTGCTCAGCCAGCGCGCACTGGCCCAACTCCCTTGCGCGGTCGCCCTCGGGGCCACCGCAGGGGTGGTGGCCGGCGGTGCCAAGCAGGCCGTGCTGCAGAGCCGCTGGCACAACACCCTGATCCTCGACTCCACCCCCGTGCTGGCGCCCGCCGAGCGCAGCCGGTACGCGCAACGGCGGCTGCGCACCGTCGACTACCCCGCCGCCCGGCGCCACCCGCTCCGCCCGACCGTGCTCTACGACGTGTTCGGCGGGCGCGGCTACGCCGACTCGCCCCGCGCCGTCCATGCCGAACTCGCCCGGCGGGACGTCCCGTTGGAGCACCTCTGGGTGGTGGACGACGCCCAGGCGGTGGTGCCCGCCGGGGTCCGGCCGGTCCGCAGCCACAGCCCCGAGTGGTACGAGGCACTGGCCACCTCGCGCTACCTGGTCGGCAACACCCACCTGCCGGATTTCCTCGACCGCCGGCCGGGCCAGGTGGTGCTGCAGACCTGGCACGGCTCGCTGCTGAAGCGGATCGCCCACGACATGACCAACCCCCTGCTGGCCAGAGCCGGTTACCTGGCCGCGCTGGACCGCGAGGTCCCGCAGTGGAGCCTGCTGCTCTCCCCCAGTGCCTTCGCCACCCCGATCCTGCGCCGGGCGTTCCGCTACCCCGGCGAGATCCTGGAGTCCGGGTACCCCAGGAACGACCTGCTGGCGCGCGGTGCCGACGCCTCGGCCGTCCGCCGCCGGCTGGGCATCCCCGACGGCCGGCGGGTCGTGCTGTACGCCCCGACCTGGCGGGAGGACCAGCAGCGGGGCAACGGCGACGGCTACCGGCTCGACCTGCGGCTCGACCTGGCCGCCGCCCGGGCGGCGCTCGGCGCGGACCACGTCCTGCTGGTCCGCCCGCACACGCACGTGGCCGAACCGCTGCCGGGCGCGGGCGACGGCTTTGTGCGGGACGTCGGCGACTACCCCGACGTGCAGGAACTCCTGCTGGCGGCCGACGTGTTGGTGACCGACTACTCCTCGATCATGTTCGACTTCGCCATCACCGGGCGGCCGATGCTGTTCTTCACCTACGACCTGGCGCACTACCGGGACGCCCTGCGCGGCTTCTACTTCGACTTCGAGCGCGAGGCGCCCGGGCCGTTGCTCGCCGACTCGGCCGAACTGATCGGCGCACTGCGGTCGTTGACCACCGGCACCACGCTGGTCGACCGGCACGCGGACGCCTACCGGAGGTTCCGCGCCACCCACTGCCGGCTGGACGACGGCCGGGCCGCCGCCCGGGTGGTGGACCGCCTGCTCGAACTGGGCGGGTGATCGGGCCCGCCGTTCCGCCCGAGGCCGGACCGCCGGTCAGACCGCGCCGAAGGCGTAGCTCCGGCAGGGGCGCCAGACCTCGTCCGCGCCGAACCGGGAGAGCACGAAGCCGGGCACCCGGAAGGCCGCGTGGAAGGACCGGGCCTCCCGGTACGCCCGGTCCAGCACCGCCTCCGGCAGGCCGTGCGCGACCGTGACGTGCGGGTGGTACGGGAAGGCCAGCTCGCGGGCCAGCGGGCCGGACCGGACGTCGGCCTCCAGCGCCCGGCACTCCTGGGCGCCCTCCTCGACCCGGACGAAAACCACCGGGGAGACCGGCCGGAAGGTCCCGCTGCCCTGCAGCAGCATCGGGAACGGGAGGTGCCCGGCCGCCACCGCCCGCAGGTGGGCCTCCACCTCGGCGAGCCGGCCGACCGGGATCTCGGTCGGCGGCAGCAGCGTGACGTGGGTGGGTATCGAGCGGGCGAGCGGGTCGCCGTGCCCGGCCCGGGCGTCCTGGATCGCGGAACCGTACGGCTCCGGGACGTGTATGGACACGCCGATGGTGACGGCCTCGGGGAGGCCGTCACCGACGGGGGCGGGCACGGCGGTCGACATCAGCGCTTCGGCGGCAGGAAGCCGATGCGGTCGTAGACGGTGGCCAGCGTCTCGGCGGCCACCGAGCGGGCCTTCTCGGCGCCGAGGCCGAGCACCCGGTCCAGCTCGGCCGGGTCCTCCAGGTACCCCTGGGTCCGCTGCTGGAACGGGCCGACCCAGTCGGTGAACAGCTCGGCCAGCTCGGTCTTCAGCGCGCCGTACATCTTGCCGTCGAAGTGCTCGACCAGCTGCTCGACCGACTGCCCGCTGAGCGCGGAGTGGATCCGCAGCAGGTTGGAGACGCCGGCCTTCTTCTCCTCGTCGTAGGAGACCACGGTGCCGGTGTCGGTGACCGCGCTCTTGAACTTCTTGGCGCTGACCTTGGGGTCGTCCAGCAGGTTCACCAGACCCTTGGGCGAGGAGGCCGACTTGCTCATCTTGGCAGTCGGGTCCTGCAGGTCCAGGATCTTGGCCGTCTCCTTGAGGATGTACGGCTTCGGGACGGTGAAGGTGGGCGCGTAGCGGGTGTTGAAGCGCTCCGCGAGGTCGCGGGTGAGCTCCAGGTGCTGGCGCTGGTCCTCGCCGACCGGGACGGCGTCGGCCTGGTAGAGCAGGATGTCGGCGATCTGCAGGATCGGGTAGGTGAACAGGCCGACCGAGGTGCGGTCGTTGCCCTGCTTGGCGGACTTGTCCTTGAACTGGGTCATCCGGGCGGCCTCGCCGAAGCCGGTGAGGCAGTTCATGATCCAGCCGAGCTGGGCGTGCTCGGGGACGTGCGACTGGATGAAGAGGGTGCAGCGCTCCGGGTCCAGCCCCGCGCCGAGCAGCTGGGCGGCGGAGATCCGGGTGTTCTCCCGGAGGGTGGCCGGGTCCTGCTCGACGGTGATCGCGTGCAGGTCGACCACCATGTAGAAGGCGTCGTTGGCCTCCTGCAGGTCCACCCACTGGCGCACCGCGCCGAGGTAGTTGCCGAGGTGGAACGAGCCCGAGGTGGGCTGGATGCCGGAGAGCACCCGGGGACGGTCCTTCGTCGGACCGGTGACCGCTGCGTTGACCATGGACGCCATTGTTCCAGCTTCACCGACCGCTCAGGAAACGTCAGCCCCTGGAGGTTCCGACAGTGTGACCGCACTCACCCGGATCCGTTCGATCCGGCGGCCGTCCAGTTTCGCCACCGCGAGCCGGAGGCCGTCCTCGGTGGCCACCTGGTCGCCGGTGCTGGGCAGCTTGCCCAGCTCGCTGACCAGGTATCCGGCCACCGTCTCGTACGGCCCTTCGGGCAGCGTGACCCCGGTCTCCTCGGCGAAGTCGGCCAGGTTGAGCAGCCCGTCCAGCTCCATGCCGCCGCCGGCCAGCCGCCGGGTCGCGGTGGTGTCCAGGGCGTCGTACTCGTCCCGGATCTCGCCGATCAGCTCCTCGACCAGGTCCTCCAGGGTGACGATGCCGGCGGTGCCGCCGTACTCGTCCACCACGATGGCGAGGTGGTGGCCCTCCCTGCGCATCTCGCCCATCGCGGCCAGCACCCGCTTGGTGGCGGGCAGCAGCTTCACCGGCCGGGTCAGCTCGCGGACCCGCAGGGCGTGCTCGCCGCGGGCCCCGTACAGGTCGCGGACGTGCACGAAGCCGGCCACCGAGTCGTAGGAGCCCTCCACCACGGGGTAGCGGGAGTGCGGCGAGCGGCTGGTCTCGGCCCGGACCTCGGCCAGCGGGCGGTCGGCGTCCAGGAAGGTGACCTCGGTCCGCGGGACCATCACCTCGCGCAGCTGCCGCTCCCCCGCCGAGAACACGTCGGCGATCAACTCACGCTCGTCGTGGCCGAGCTCGGTGCTGGCGGCGACCAGGCCGCGGAGTTCGGCGGAGCTGATCGCCGGCTCCTCGCGGAGCCCCCTGGCGTAGCCGAGCAGGCGGCCCAGCGGGCGGAGCAGTTCGGCCGCGGCGACGGTCAGCAGCAGGAGCAGGGCGAGGGTCACGGGGGGTCAGTGTACGGCGAAGGCCGGGCCGCCCCCGTCGGGGCGACCCGGCCGTTCGGGTGAGCCGGACTCAGATGAGGCCGAGCTCCTTGACCGCGTCGCGCTCCTCGACCAGCTCGGCGACCGAGGCGTCGATCCGGGCGCGGGAGAAGTCGGAGATCTCCAGGCCCTGGACGATCTCGAACTTGCCGTCCTTGGTGGTGACCGGGAAGGAGGAGATGATGCCCTCCTCGACGCCGTACGAGCCGTCGGAGACGATGCCCATCGAGGTCCAGTCGCCCTCGGCGGTGCCGTTCACCCAGGTGTGCACGTGGTCGATGGCGGCGTTCGCG
Organism: Kitasatospora sp. NPDC101801; assembly: GCF_044766665.1. NCBI lineage: Bacteria > Bacillati > Actinomycetota > Actinomycetes > Kitasatosporales > Streptomycetaceae > Kitasatospora > Kitasatospora sp. NPDC101801. The sequence goes on along the minus strand of NZ_JBIWML010000007.1, from coordinate 223,440 downwards.
GCCGAGGCGGCCGAGGAGGCGCCACGGGCCTCGATGATGGCCGCGCCGCGCTTGGCGACGGTCGGGATGAAGGTCTCGGCCAGCCACTGCTCGTCGTTGACGGCCTCGGCGGCGTTCTTGCCGTTGACCAGCGCGTGGAAGATGTCCGGGTACTGGGTGGCCGAGTGGTTGCCCCAGATGGTGAGCCGCTGGATGTCGTTGACGGTGACGCCGAGCTTCTTGGCGAGCTGGGCGACCGCGCGGTTGTGGTCCAGGCGGGTCATCGCGGTGAAGCGCTCGGCCGGCACGTCCGGGGCGTTGCGCTGGGCGATCAGGGCGTTGGTGTTGGCCGGGTTACCGACCACCAGGACCTTGATGTCGTCCGCGGCGTGGTCGTTGATGGCCTTGCCCTGCGGGCCGAAGATGCCGCCGTTGGCCTGCAGCAGGTCGCCGCGCTCCATGCCCGCGGTGCGCGGACGGGCGCCGACCAGCAGGGCCACGTTGGCACCGTCGAAGGCGGTCGCCGGGCTGTCGGTGATGGTGATGTCGCGGAGCAGCGGGAAGGCGCAGTCGTCCAGCTCCATCGCGGTGCCCTCGGCGGCCTTGAGACCCTGCGGGATCTCCAGGAGGCGCAGGTTCACCGGCACGTCCGCGCCGAGCAGGTGGCCGGAGGCGATACGGAACAGCAGCGCGTAGCCGATCTGGCCGGCCGCGCCGGTGACGGTGACGTTGACGGGGGTGCGAGTCATTTTCTGTCTACTCCAGCGATCGCCAGCCACGCCCCACGCGCGCCCGACGCGCTGGAGCCGAGGACGGTCTCTCGACGTCGAGAGATCCGGCGTCAGGTTATCGCAGCCCGGCGCCCACGCGGGCCACCGGCCGTGGCTGATTCGTCACAACCGGGACCGCGCCCCCGGCCGGCCGGAGCCGGCCGGGGGCGGCGGTTCAGCGTCGCTGCCGGCCGATGAACTGGCCGATGTTGTCCAGCACCGAGAGGCGGAGCCACGGATCGGGCTGGGCGATCAGGGTGAGCAGCACGATCGCGCCACCGAGACAGGTCAGCACCGTCACGTCGGTGAAGCGGCTGCGCACCGCCAGCATGCCGACCTCGGGCATGACCAGCCGGAGCGCCGCCCCGATCAGCACCGCTCCGCCGACGGTCAGCAGGCCGTACTTGAAGTCGCCGAACCAGGTGATGCCGAGCCCGACCGCGACCAGCCCCAGCACCATCGTTATCGGCCACTGCCGGACCGGCAGCGGGTGGCTGCGGTCCAGCGCCGCCGCCGAGCCCTCCGGCGGCAGCGTGCCGGTGGTCTTCACCGGCCGTCGGCGCGACCGGCCCGCCTTGACCGTCATCGGCGTCAGGCCCCGGCCTGGCGCTCGGCCGCCACCACGATGTTGTTGAGCAGCATCGCGCGGGTCATCGGGCCGACCCCGCCGGGGTTCGGGGAGATCCAGCCGGCCACCTCGGCGACCCCGGGCTCCACGTCGCCCTGGATCTTGCCCTCGCCGTCCCGGCTGACGCCGACGTCCAGCACGGCCGCGCCGGGCTTGACGTCCTGAGCCTTGATCAGGTGTCCGACGCCGGCGGCGGCCACGATGACGTCGGCCTGCCGGAGGTGCTTGGCGAGGTCCCGGGTACCGGTGTGACAGAGCGTCACGGTGGCGTTCTCGGACCGCCGGGTGAGCAGCAGGCCGATCGAGCGGCCGACCGTGACCCCGCGCCCGACCACCACGACCTCGGCGCCGTCCAGCTTCACGTCGTGCCGGCGGAGCAGCTCGACGATGCCGTACGGGGTGCAGGGCAGCGGGCCCTCGATGCCGAGCGCGAGCCGGCCGAGCGAGGTGGGGTGCAGGCCGTCGGCGTCCTTGTCCGGGTCCATCAGCTCCAGGACCGGGTTCTGGTCCAGGCCCTTGGGCAGCGGGAGCTGGACGATGTAGCCGGTGCAGGTCGGGTCGGCGTTGAGCTCGCGGACGACGTCCTCGACCTGCTGCTGGGTGGCGGTGGCCGGGAGTTCGCGCTGGATCGAGGCGATGCCGACCTCGGCGCAGTCCTTGTGCTTGCCGTTGACGTACCAGCGGCTGCCCGGGTCGTCGCCGACCAGGACGGTGCCGAGGCCGGGGACGATGCCCCGCTCCTTGAGGGCCGCAACGCGGACGGCGAGTTCGGACTTGATCGCGGCCGCGGTGGCCTTGCCATCGAGAATCTGGGCAGTCATGGCGCCATTGTCCCGGATCGGGTCCAGTGCTCGGCACGTGCCACCCGGGTTGCGGTTGCGCCACAGTTCGGCCCGCCGCGCGATCGCCGCTGGACAGCCCCCGGGGCGCCCGCTCACGATGTGACCGGCACGACCATGTTCCGACCGCCGGAGACGGCCGGTCGGGGCAGCACGGGGGAGATACACCGCTCGGGGGGACCGAAAAACAGTGAGCAATCCGTACCAACAGCAGCAGCCGCCCGATCCGTACGGGTCGTACGGGCAGCAGCAGCCGGCGTACCACGCGCCGCAGTACCAGCAGCCCGGGCACCAGCAGCCCGGCTACCCGCCGCCGGGGTACGGCTACCCGCCGCCCGCCGCCGAGCCGAACAGCCTGGCCACCGCCGCCCTGGCGGTGGGCTTCGCGAGCATCGTGATCTGCTTCTACGGCGCGCTGGTCGGCCCGATCGGTCTCGGTCTGGGGATCGTCGGGCTGAACCGCGCACGCGTCAGCGGGGTCGGCCGGACCCAGGCGATCGGCGGTCTGGTGCTCTCCGTCCTGGGCATCCTGATCGGCGTCGCCGGTCTGGTCTTCTACGCCACCGTCTCCGACGACTACGCCGCATGACACACCAGTTGACGGCTCGCTGGACGAGCACGGCCGGCACCCCGGCGGGCGCCGCGCTGCGGGTGGCGGTGCGCGGGGCCGGCGCGGCGGTGGCCGCGCTCGCGGTCGCGCTGCTGCACGACGCCCACGACCCCGGTGTGCTCTGCCCGTTGCGCCGTTTCACCGGGGTGCCCTGCCCCGGGTGCGGTAGCACCACGGTCTTCATCGAGGCCGGGCACGGCGACTTCGCCGCCGCGCTGCTGGCGAACCCGGTGACGGTGCTGGCCGGCCTCGGCCTGCTGCTCGCGCCGCTCGGTCCGGGGCGCTGGTGGTGGGAGCTGACGAACCGTCGCCGGAATGTCCTGATCGGTACCGCTTTAACGGCGTCCTGGCTCTGGCAGTTGCACCGTTACGGCATCGTCCTTCCTTGAGATTGACGCTTTCTGACGGTAACTGACCTTCGCCGTGTCACCCCGTTCCGCTAATGTCCCACCCGGTCGGCAACTCAACTGCCTGTCCGTCCCAGGGTCTCCCTGTCCCGTCCCACACCTCACCTTCCTGCCCGGAGGCACCGATGAGTTACCCGCCCGACCCGAACAACCCCTACAACCAGCCGCCGCAGCCCCCCCAGCAGCCGCAGCAGCCCGGCTACGGCTACCCGCAGCAGGGTCCGCCGCCGGCCGCGCCGGGTTACGGCTACCCGCAGCAGGCCCCGCAGCCCGGCTACGGCATCCCGCCGCAGCAGGGCTACGGCCAGCCCGGCGGTTACCCCAACCCCGGTGCGGTGCAGAACTTCTACGCGGGCTGGGGCAGCCGCGTGGTGGCCCGCATCATCGACAGCGTGGCGCTGTGGCTCATCCCCGGCATCATCCTGTTCGCGATGGCGCCGACCGCGACCGTGAACGCCCGCACCGGCGCGGTGGAGACCGGCGGCATGGGCGCGTTCTACGCGGTCGAGCTGCTGTTCGCCGTGATCATCTGGGCGATCCTGGCCTGGATGAAGAGCTCGATGGGCCAGTCGCTGGGCCAGAAGGCCGTCAACATCCGGATGGTGCGCGAGTCCGACGGCCAGCAGCTGAGCTTCGGCGCGGCCTTCGGCCGTGAGGCGCTGCACATCGTCGACGGCTTCTGCTGCATCGGCTACCTGTGGCCGCTCTGGGACGCGAAGAAGCAGACCTTCGCCGACAAGATCGTGGGCACCGTGGTCGTCAAGTCCAACTGACCTGACACCGACGCCGAGGCCCCGCACACCGATCGGTGTGCGGGGCCTCGGCGTTCAGCGGTCGGGCTCAGTGGAAGAAGTGCCGCGTCCCGGTCAGGTACATCGTCACGCCGGCCGCCTTCGCCGCCGCGATGACCTCCTCGTCGCGGACCGAACCACCGGGCTGCACCACGGCCTTGACGCCACCGTCGAGCAGCACCTGCAGACCGTCGGGGAACGGGAAGAACGCGTCCGAGGCGGCGTACGAGCCCCGGGCCCGCTCGCCGGCCCGCTCGACCGCGAGCTTGGCCGAGTCGACCCGGTTGACCTGGCCCATGCCCACGCCGACCGAGGCGTTGTCCTTGGCCAGCAGGATCGCGTTGGACTTGACGGCCCGGCAGGCCCGCCAGGCGAAGGCCAGCTCGGCCAGCTCGTCGGCGGCGAGCGCGTCGCCGGTGGCCAGCGTCCAGCCCGACGGGTCGTCACCGGCCGCGTCGATCCGGTCCACCTGCTGGAGCAGCGCGCCACCGGAGATCGGCCGGACCTCGACCCGGTTGGCCGGGGCCTCGGCGGCCCGCAGCACCCGGATGTTCTTCTTCCGGGCCAGCACCTCGACCGCGCCGTCCTCGTACGCCGGGGCGACCACCACCTCGGTGAAGATCTCGGCGATCTGCTCGGCCAGCTCGACGGTGACCGCACGGTTCACCGCGATCACCCCGCCGAACGCCGACAGCGGGTCACAGGCGTGCGCCTTGCGGTGCGCCTCGGCGACGTCCGCACCGGTCGCGATGCCGCACGGGTTGGCGTGCTTGATGATCGCCACGGCCGGCTCGGCGTGGTCGTACGCGGCCCGGCGGGCGGCGTCGGTGTCCACGTAGTTGTTGTACGACATCTCCTTGCCGTGCAACTGCTCGGCGCCCGCCAGGCCGCCGGTGCCGTCGGTGTAGAGCGCCGCCTGCTGGTGCGGGTTCTCGCCGTAGCGGAGCACGTTTTCGCGCTCGTACGCGGAGCCGAGGAAGGCCGGGAAGGACTCCTCGTTCTCGGTGTAGCCGGAGCCCTCGAACCAGGAGGCGACCGCCACGTCGTACGCGGCGGTGTGCGCGAAGGCCGTGCCGGCCAGCCGCTTGCGGGTCAACAGGTCGAAGCCACCGCCCTGAACCGCCGTCAGCACGTCGCCGTAGCAAGCCGGGTCGACCACGACGGCGACCGAGGGGTGGTTCTTGGCCGCCGCGCGGACCATCGACGGGCCGCCGATGTCGATCTGCTCGACGCACTCGTCGGGGGTGGCGCCGGAGGCGACCGTGGCGGTGAACGGGTAGAGGTTCACCACGACCAGGTCGAAGGGCTCGATCTCCAGCTCGGCCAGCTGCGCCCGGTGCGACTCCAGGCGGAGGTCGGCGAGGACACCGGCGTGCACGCGGGGGTGCAGCGTCTTCACGCGCCCGTCCAGGCACTCCGGGAAGCCGGTCAGCTCGGAGACCTCGGTGACCGGGACGCCCGCGGCGGCGATCCGGCCGGCCGTGGAACCGGTCGAGACGATGGTGACCCCGGCGGCGTGCAGGCCCTGGGCCAGCTCCTCCAGACCGGTCTTGTCGTACACGCTGATCAGCGCGCGGCGGATCGGGCGGATGTTCTCCGAGACGGGGGGCGTGGTGGAGCTGGCACTCATGCCGGAATCCATACCTTTCGGTCCTCGATACGGTGACCCTCGCGGGCCAGGCGGCCCACGACGTCGACGAGCAGCTGGCGCTCGACAGTCTTGATGCGCTCGTGCAGCGCGTCCCCGCCGTCGGCGTGGTCGGTCTCCTCGACCGGGACCACGCCCTGGGCGATGATCGGTCCGGTGTCCACGCCGCCGTCCACCAGGTGGACGGTGCAGCCGGTCACCTTCACCCCGTACGCCAGCGCGTCGGCCACCCCGTGCGCGCCGGGGAAGGCGGGCAGCAGGGCGGGGTGGGTGTTGACGATCCGTCCGGCGAAGGCGGCGATGAACTCCGGGCCGAGGATCTTCATGAACCCGGCGGTGACCACCAGGTCCGGGCGGTGTCCGGCGACCGCGGCGGTCAGCGCGGTGTCCCACGCGGTGCGGTCGACGTGGTCCTTGATCCGGTGCACGAAGGTCGGCAGACCGGCCCGCTCGGCCCGCTCCAGCCCGGCGATGGCGTCCCGGTCGGCACCGACCGCGACGATCTCGGCGCCGAAGGCCGGGTCGGCGACGGCGTCGACCAGAGCCTGCAGGTTGGTGCCCGAGCCGGAGACCAGCACCACCAGCCGGGCCGGGCCCGGGGTGCGCGGCGGGAAGATGTGACTACGGGCCTGACTGCGGGCGGACTGGGCGGAAGCGGCGGCCACTGCGCGATTCTCCGTACGTCGTTGCTCCCCCAGCCTCCGGCCGGGAGGTGCCCCCTTGCTGGTACATCCACCGGCGGTGGGGCCACTACAGGGTGCGGACAGGTCGCGTCGGGAGACGGCGGGGCTGCTCCGAACTGCTGACCGTCACCACGATAACGGCTGGTCGGAGGCCCCCCGTAACCCGACGGCGACGCTACGCGCGTAGTTGAGGCGCGGGCCACACCGCGGGCCGGAACGGGGCTCGCGGGCGCCCCCGGAACGCCACGTGATCCGGGTTCGCCATACCCGTGTGATTCTCGTACACCCCTGCGGGATCATTGAGCAGGCCCGACCACTCGACGAAGGATTGGCTGACCGATGAGCAGCGGCGACAACACCGGCGAGCGCAACCCCTTCGCGCCGCCGCCGGCGGATGCCCCCGACCAGCCCTGGCAGCCGCGCGCCCCGCAGCAGCCGAACGGCTCCTCCGACGGCTCCGGTGGCTCCGACGACCCCGCCGACGGGTCCGACGGGCCGGACGGCCGCCCGCAGGTGCCGCCGCCGCACCCCTGGAGCCCCGGCTACCAGGGCGGCTGGTCGCCCCAGCAGCAGCCCGCCGCACCGAAGTTCGACCCGAACGACCCGGTCCAGCGCCGTTCCCGGTACGCGCTGAGCGCGGGCATGGGCGGCCTGTTCTGCGTCGTACTCGGCATTCCGTACGTGGCGCTGCTGCTCGGCGCCCTGGCCGCGTACTGGGGGATCAGCGCGCTGCGTTCGCCCCGGCCGAAGCCCACCGACGGCAGCCCCGCGCAGCCCGGCTCCCAGCCCCGGCCGCAGCACGGCCCGCAGCCGGTCCGGCCGCAGACGCCGGCGGCGATCGGCGGGCTGGTCACCGGTGGGGTGACCATCCTGTTCGTGTTCGCCTCGCTCGGCGTCACGCTGTACTACCAGGACTACGTGAGCTGCGTCAGCGAGGCGCTGACCACCCAGGCCAGGGACAGCTGCGACGACCTCGCTCCGGACTTCCTGGTCAACCTGTACAACCAGAACCGCTGACCGCGCGCCGGGCGGGGCCGCCGGGCCCCGACGGCGCTTCAGTGGTCCTTCCGCCGGGGCGGCAGGTGGTCCGCCGCCCAGGTCAGGCCCTGGCCGGCGGCCCGCCGGGCCAGGCAGAGCCGACGGCCCGTCAGGTCGAGCCACCAGAACGGCGGGGCCACCCACCAGCGGGCGAGCAGTGCACCCGGCACGGTGACCAGGGCCGGCCAGGCCGCCGCCATCGGGGCGACCAGCCAGGGCACCGGGCCGAGCTCCGCCATCCTGCCCCCGGCCAGCGCACCGCCCGCCAGCCAGGCACAGACGCCCGCGCCGAGCCCGGTCAGCAGCGAACTGCCCACGGCCGAGCCGATGGTGGCCACCGGGTGCCAGCGGGCCTCGGCCGCCGTCCGGCCGATCAGCAGCGCCGGGACCAGCCCGGCCAGCAGCGGCAGCGCGCAGACGACCGGCCACCAGGCGGCCCCGCCGGTCTCCGGTAGCAGGGCGAACAGCGGGAAGTCCGGCACCGCCCCGACGCGGGCGCCGGTCGGCGCCACCACCGTCCCGCTGCCCACCGCGAAGCCGGGGCCGAGCGCGAACGAGGCCGCCCAGAGCACGGCGTTGGGCACCAGCAGCAGACAGGCCAGGGTCAGCCCGCCGGCCGCGGCGGGCCCACCGCCGAAGCCGGTCGTCGACCGGCCGGACGCGCCGGGGCCGAGCAGCACCGCTCCGGCCAGCACCACACCGCCCGCCGCCAGCAGGCCGAACCCGCCCGCGGCGGCCGCCCGGAGCGTCACCGGAGCTCCGCCGACCGGGCGGGCCCAGTCGGGGACCCGGGCCCGATCCGGCAGCCGGGCCCAGTCGGGGCGCCGGTCCGACCACCTGGCCGACCACCGGTGCGACCACCGGCCGGGCCGGGCAGCCCGGCCACCGGCCACCGACCAGAGGCCCGCCCCGACCGAACCGGCCACCAGCATCCCGACCGCCGGGAGGTCGAGCAGCGGGACCGACCGCAACGCACCAGCGCCGGAGCATTCGGCGACCGCGGCCAGCGCGACCGCCAGGTACCCGGCGCACACCGCCAACGGCGCGCGCCAGTGCAACCGTTCGCGCCCTCCGAGGCGCCGTCCGGTGCGGACCAGCAGCACCGTGCTGAACAGCGTGAGCAGCAGCGGGGTCAGCGTCACCGGGGCCTCGGTCGCCCCCCTGGTCAGCGGGGCGCCGTGGCCGAGCAGCCAGAGCGCACAGGCCAGCCGCCCGGCGCCGGCGGCGGTGTCGTCCGCGTACGGGGTGAGCACCCAGAGGGCGAGCACCGGGACGGCCATCACCGCCAGGGTGAGCAGCGCTGCCCGGACACCGGTGAGCAGGTCGGCGAGGAACGGGCGGACTCCCAGTTCGCCCGGAAGGCCCAGGATCGGACGGCCCATCAGCTGAGTCATGGGCCTCATCGTCCCAAGATCACCCGTTGTGCCCCGTTAAGAGGCGAAGCTCCGCCGTGTCCCGGATTATCTGTTTATGTGTCTACTTTCAGCCCGCCTGCCCCGGGCGGTGCGGTGACCTCCCCCGCACCGGCGCGCCCGCATGCCGATCCCACCCAACTGCTGCGGCTGCTGACACCTCGTGAGACCCAGGCCCTCGCCCTGCTGGCCGCCGGCCTGGACACCGGGGCGATCGCCGAACAGCTCGGCATCTCCCCCGGCACCGCCCGCACCCACCTGCACCGGGCGATGCGCAAGCTCGGCGTCCGCACCCGCGCGGAGGCCACCGCCCTCACCGCCGCCGCGCCGCCTGCGGCTCCGCCCGCCGACGCCCCGCCCGCCACCACTGCCCCGACGACGGCCACCCGCCCCGCGCACGTCGCCGAGGCGGCCGCGCCGCCGCCTGCCGCCGAGCCCCGTCCGGAGACCTTCGAGGAACTCTGCTCGCTCACCCACACCCGGCTGGTGCAGCAGACCTTCCTGCTCACCGCCTGCCGGCACCGGGCCGTGCACGCCGTGCACCTGGCGCTGTCGGCCGCCGGGCGCCGCTGGGCCGAGGTGGGCGCGCTGCCGGACCCGGAGGGCTGGGTCCGGGAGTACGCCTTCGAGACGGCGCAGGCGGTCTGGCACCGGGGCGGGCCGCGCCGGGCCCACCTGCTCCGGCTGCCACACCGTCAGATCCGGGTGCACCCGATGCCCGACGTACCGTCGGCGCCCGACCAGGACCGGCTGACCCCTCGCGACCGGGACCTGCTGAAGGCGCTCGGACGGCTGACCCGGCCGCAGCGCCGTGCGCTGGTGCTGCACGACGCCCTCGGGCTGCCCGCCGGCCAGGTGGCCGTCGAGGTGCAGTCCAGCACCGCCGCAGCCACCGGACGGGTGCTCAGCGCCCGGGCCACGCTGGCCCGGACGGTTCCCGCCCTGGTCGGGGCCGACCCCGCCGACCCCGGGTTCGGCCCCGGGCTCGGCGCCCTGCTGCACCAGGCGGCCGTGCGCGGCTGCCCCGCGCCCAGGGCACCGTCCGCACGACTGCTCACCGCCCGGGGCCGGACCCGGGCCGGCCTGGCCGCGGCGGCCGCCGGAGCGGTCACCCTGGCGATGACGGCCGCCATAGTGGCGACGCTGACCGGCAACGGTCCGGGCGAACTGTTCCGGTCCACCGAGCTCGGCCCCGGCCAGGTCTGCTCGACCGCCGACAGCGGCAGCGCCGGCCCCGCCGCCCCGGCGACCGACGGCGTGGTGCGGGCCGGGCCCGGCCTGCGCAGTCACTGGTGCGGCCCGACACCGGGTCAGCCCGTGCCGTTCGGGCCCGCCCCGGAGGCCGCCCCGGTGGCCCCGGCGGGGGCGACGGGAGCGACGGGAGCGGCGACGGCTGCGCGGCCGGTCGGCCAGGGGCTCGGGTCTGCTGCCGCACCCGTTGCCCCGGCTCCCCTGCCGCCGCTGCCGGTGGCCGTCCCTGCCGCGCCCTGCTCCGGCCTCCGGCTCTGCCCGGTCCCGCCGGGGGCCGACGCCGCGCTCCGCGTCGAGCTGCCGGACCGCTGAGCCGGGCGCGGCCGCCGACCGCTGCCGCCGGCCCGGTGATCGGACCGGACGCCGGCCTGACGGAACGCCGGAGGCCCCCCACCCGGACTCGGGTGGGGGGCCTCCGTGGCGATTGCCGGGTCTTACTTGGCGATCAGCTCACGGGCCAGGCGGGCGGTCTCGGACGGCGTCTTGCCGACCTTGACTCCGGCGGCCTCGAGGGCCTCCTTCTTCGCCTGGGCGGTGCCCGAGGAGCCCGAGACGATGGCGCCGGCGTGGCCCATGGTCTTGCCCTCGGGGGCGGTGAAGCCCGCGACGTAGCCGACGACCGGCTTGGTGACGTGCTCGGCGATGTAGGCCGCCGCACGCTCCTCGGCGTCGCCGCCGATCTCACCGATCATGACGATGATCTTGGTCTCCGGGTCCGCCTCGAACGCCGCGAGGGCGTCGATGTGCGTGGTGCCGATGACCGGGTCGCCACCGATGCCCACGGCCGAGGAGAAGCCGAGGTCCCGCAGCTCGTACATGAGCTGGTAGGTCAGGGTGCCCGACTTGGAGACCAGGCCGATCGGACCGGTGGTGGTGATGTCCGCCGGGATGATGCCCGCGTTGGACTGTCCGGGCGAGATCAGGCCGGGGCAGTTCGGGCCGATGATCCGGGTCTTGTTGCCCTTCGAACCGGCGTACGCCCAGAAGGCGGCCGAGTCGTGGACCGGGACACCCTCGGTGATGACGACCGCGAGGCCGATCTCGGCGTCGATCGCCTCGACGACCGCGTCCTTGGTGAACTTCGGCGGCACGAAGATGACGGTGACGTCGGCACCGGTCTTCTCGATGGCCTCGGCGACGGAGCCGAAGACGGGCACCTCGGTGCCGTCGACGTCGACCGTGGTGCCGGCCTTGCGCGGGTTCACGCCACCGACGATCTGGGTGCCCGAGGCGAGCATCCGGCGGGTGTGCTTCATACCCTCGGAGCCGGTCATGCCCTGGACGATGACCTTGCTGTCCTTCGTGAGGAAGATAGCCATGATGTAGTCCTCTTCCTTACTTGTTGGCCAGCTCGGCGGCGCGGGCGGCCGCACCGTCCATGGTGTCCACCTGCTGCACCAGCGGGTGGTTGGCGTCGGTCAGGATCTTGCGACCCAGCTCGGCGTTGTTGCCGTCGAGGCGGACGACCAGCGGCTTGGTGACCGCCTCGCCCTTCTCCTCGAGCAGCGCGAGCGCCTGAACGATGCCGTTGGCGACCGCGTCGCACGCGGTGATGCCGCCGAAGACGTTGACGAAGACCGACTTGACGTCGGTGTCGCCCAGGATGATCTCCAGGCCGTTCGCCATCACCTCGGCGGAGGCGCCGCCACCGATGTCGAGGAAGTTGGCGGGCTTGACGCCACCGTGGTTCTCACCGGCGTACGCGACCACGTCGAGGGTGCTCATGACGAGACCCGCGCCGTTGCCGATGATGCCGACCTCGCCGTCGAGCTTGACGTAGTTGAGGCCCTTGGCCTTCGCCGCCGCCTCGAGCGGGTTGGCGGCGGCCTTGTCCTCGAGCTCGGCGTGGTGCGGCTGACGGAACTCGGCGTTCTCGTCCAGCGAGACCTTGCCGTCGAGCGCGATGATCTTGCCGTCGCCGGACTTGATCAGCGGGTTGACCTCGACGAGGAGCGCGTCCTCGGCGATGAAGACCTTCCAGAGCTTCACCAGCACGTCGGCGACCTGGTCGGCGATCTCGGCCGGGAACTTGGCCGCGGCGACGATCTCGGCGGCCTTCTCCGGGGTGCAGCCCTCGTTGGCGTCGACGGGGATCTTGGCGAGCGCGTCGGGGTTCTCCTCCGCGACGACCTCGATCTCCACGCCGCCCTCGACGCTGGCCATGGCCAGGAAGGTGCGGTTGGTGCGGTCCAGCAGGAAGGAGACGTAGTACTCCTCCTTGATGTCCGCGGTCTGAGCCAGCATCACCTTGTTGACGGTGTGGCCCTTGATGTCCATACCGAGGATCGCCTCGGCCTTGGCGACGGCGTCGGCCGGGTCGGCGGCGAGCTTGACGCCGCCGGCCTTGCCTCGGCCACCGACCTTCACCTGAGCCTTGACGACGGCGCGTCCGCCGAAGCGCTCGGCGATGGCACGAGCGGCTTCGGGGGTCTCGATGACGTCCCCGTCAAGCACGGGTACACCGTGCTTGGCGAAGAGGTCCCTCGCCTGGTACTCGAACAGGTCCACGTGTGTTCGTCCTTGTTCGTGGTCGCGGATTGTGTCTCTACGAGCGTGCCACGGCAGGATCTTCGCTGCGGGTCGTCGAGGCTGGGCGGGTACGCAGAGATACGGCCTTGCGGCCCACACAGCCACGGGCGCACACGTCAATCAACACGCGCGTCACGTCCGTGTGGCAGGTTATCCCCGGACGACGGGAGTGTTTCGCCCGGGGCCCGGTCGGCTTTGGTGAGAACCGTCACAGCGGGTGCCCCCGGGCGCGCCGCCCGCCCAGCTCACCGCCCCTTGCGCGGGCCCGCCGGGGGCGCTGACCCGGCGGCCCGGCCGTCGCACGTCCGGGTGAATCCGCCCCGATACTCCGTCAGCCCTCCGGGATCGGCAGCGGACGGCGCTCGATCGCGGCGGCCATGATCTCCGGGAACGCGTCCGGCGTGCAGGCGAAGGCCGGCGCACCGAGCGCGGCCAGCGCGGCGGCGTGCGCGTGGTCGTAGGCCGGGGCCCCTTCGTCGGAGAGCGCGAGCAGCGCGACGAACTGAACGCCCGACGCCTTCATCGCCGCCACCCGCTTGAGCATCTCGTCCCGGATGCCGCCCTCGTAGAGGTCGCTGATCAACACCACCACCGTGTCGGCCGGCCGGGTGATCCGGGACTGGCAGTACGCCAGCGCCCGGTTGATGTCGGTGCCGCCGCCGAGCTGGGTGGCGAACAGCACGTCCACCGGGTCGGTGAGCTGCTCGGTCAGGTCCACCACCGAGGTGTCGAAGACCACCAGGCGGGTGGAGAGGCTCTTCATCGAGGCCAGCACCGCGCCGAACACCGCCGAGTGCACCACCGAGGGCGCCATCGAGCCCGACTGGTCGACGCAGAGGATCACCTCCTTCTTCACCGCGCGCTGCGCCCTGGCGTAGCCGACCAGCCGCTCGGGCACCACGGTGCGGTACTCGGGCAGGTAGTTGGTCAGGTTGGCCCGGATCGTGCGGCCCCAGTCGATGTCCTGGTGGCGGGGGCGGTTGACTTTGGCGCTGCGGTCGAGGGCGCCGCCGAGGGTGGCCCTGGTCCGGTCGGCGAGTCGGCGCTCCAGATCGGCGACCACCTTGCCGACCACGGCCCGGGCGGTCTCCCTGGTGGTCTCGGGCAGGGCGTGCCGGAGCGAGAGCAGGGTGCCGACCAAATGCACGTCCGGCTCGACGGCCTCCAGCATCTCGGGCTCCAGCAGCAGCCGCTCCAGCCCGAGGCGGGTGATCGCGTCCTGCTGCATCACCTGCACCACCGAGGTCGGGAAGTACTCCCGGATGTCGCCCAGCCAGCGGGCCACCTGCGGGGCGGAGCCGCCGAGACCGGCCGTCCGGGTCGCGCCGGACCGGCCGCCGGCACTAGTGCCCGCAGCGGCTTCGGCGCCCCGGTAGAGGGCGGCGAGGGCGCCGTCCATCGCGGCGTCCCGGCCGGTGAGGGTGCAGCCGGTGCCGTCGGAGTCGCCGCCGAGCACCAGCCGCCAGCGGCGGAGCCGCTCCTGCTCCGGGGTGCCGAGGGTGACGGTGGGCTGAGGGGTGGTCATCCGGCACTCCTGCGGTCGGTCTGACGGGGGATCCGGGCCCCGGCGGGGGACGTGGTGGCGGCGACGGTGCCGCCCAGGCCGAGCAGCAGGGTGAGCACCGGCAGGGCGGCATCGGCGCGGTCGAGGTCCAGCTCGGCGGGCGGCCCGGCCGAGCCGGGCCCGACGGCGGTACCGGACCCGGGACCGGACCGGACACCGGCCGCGACCCGCTCGCCGAGGCTGCGCCGGACCCCGGCCTCCAGGGCGGCGAACGTCCGCCGCAGCAGCGGCAGGACGTCGGTGAACGCCTCGGCGGGGACGCCGCTCAGCCAGCGGTCGAGCAGGCCGAGCAGCGCCGGGTCGTGCAGCAGCAGGACGCCGCTGCCCGCCAGGAAGCCCTCCACCCAGCCCGCCGTGTCGGCCGGTTGGTTGCCGTGCGAGAGGGCCAGGCCGAGCCGCTGCCCGGCCTCCTCGGAGTCGATCCGCCCGCCGTCCAGCAGCAGCCGGGTGGCCCGGCCGCGGAGCAGCCCCGGCACCCCGGCCCCCGGGCCGGCCCCGGCACCGGCCTGGGCCGGGGGCTGACGGCGTGCCAGCGAGCGCAGGGCGGCCGTCCACCGCTCGGTGAGCGAGTCGGCGGCGGGCGTGGGGGCGGGTGCGGAGGCGGGCCCGGACGGCGGGGGCGGCTCAGCCGTCTCCAGCAGGCCGATCGCGGCGTGCACGCTCTCCAGGTGGCCGCGCAGGACGCCGGCCTGCTCCGCGTCCAGCCCGACGCAGGCGGGCGGCAGGCCGACGCAGATCCGGTCGGCGAGGCCCCGGGCGACCTCCTCGAGGGCGGCGCTGTCCGTCCCCCGGACGTCGCCGTAGCGCAGCGCCCGGACCAGGGCGGGGAGCGCCTCGGCGAGTTGGGCCACGTCGGTGTCGAGGGCGGCCCGGTCGGCGAGCGCTCGCATCACCGCCGGCAGGGCGGCGGGCAGCCCGGCCAGCAGGCAGTGCTCGACCAGCTCGGTGAGCTGCGGCAGGGCGGTCGCCCGGGCCGCCCGCTCGACCGCTCGGCCGGTGGCGGCGGCCTCCACCGTGGTGCCCCACTGGGCGGCCACCGCGATCCGGACCGCGAACTCCGGCTGCCAGCGCAGCCGCCAGCTCTCCCGGAAGGTGCCGGTCGAGTTGACCGTGGAGCGGGCCGGGCTGCCCCAGTCGACGCCGATCAGCCGCAGCCGGTGCAGCAGCAGCGAACGCGCGGTGTCGGTCGCCTTCCGGAGGTCGAGGTCGAGCTCGCGCGGCTCCGGCTCGGGCTTGAGCCGCAGGCTGCGCTGAAGCCTGCTCAGATCTCGCTGGAGCGGCACCGTCGGCGCGGACTCCGGGACCTCGCCGAGCGCGTCGCCGACCACCAGGCGGTCCTGCACCAGGGCGAGGGCGAGGTCGGAACCGTCGCACATCACCGACCGGACCGCGTCCAGCGTCTCGGCCAGCCCGGCCAGCGGGCGGCCGCGCATCGCGGCGAGCGTCTCGGCCAGCCGGACCGCCTCGATCACGTGCGCCGAGGAGACCGGGTGGTCCTCGGCCCGCAGCAGCTCGGCCACCCTGGTCATCCAGTGCGCCAGCGCCCGGCACCGGCCCTCCGGACTCCGCTCGCCCGAGGCACCGTCGGTGAACAGGTGGTGGTACCAGCCGGGCGAGTCCACGCCCGCGCCGTAGCCGGTGTGCTGGGAGAGCCTGCGGTGCGTCCAGGGCACCCAAGTGATCTCGGTCTTCAGCTTCTTCGGCAGCTCGGCCAGCAGCGCGCGGTCGTGCGCGACGGTCGGCATGCTGCTCAGCGCCGGGACGTGCCAGGCACCGCAGACCACCGCGATCCGGGCGTGGCCGGCCCGCCGGGCGGCGCGGACCGCCTGGCGCATGTACGCCTCGCGCAGCTCGTCCCGACGGCTGACGGGGGCGCGCTCGCGCAGCGCCGTCATCGCCTCGGCGACGGCCTCGAACGGGGCCAGTACGTCGGCCGCCGGGTCGGTGGACGGGGCGCGGTGCTCGACCACGTCCTCCCACCAGCTCTCGGAGTCGGCGTGCCCGGCCGCGGCGGCCAGCCGCCCGATCGGGTCGAGCGCGAACTCCCCTGCCGGCTCAGGGGTTTCGGGTGCCTCGATGCCCGGTGCGGCGGCTGCTTCGGCCGCTTCGGCGTCGAGCGCGGAAGTGCCCCCCGGCACTTCCGCACCCGCCGCCAGGCCGTACGCCGCCGGCAGGTCGATGAACCGCACCGGCACGCCCCGGTCGAGGGCGTGCCGGACCGCCACCCACTCCGGGGAGAAGGCGGCGAACGGCCAGAACGCCGCCCGCGCCGGATCGTCCACCGCGTGGGCCAGGAGGGCGACCGGCGGCACCATGCCGGGATCGGCCGCCAGGCCGACCACGGCGTCGGCCTCGGGCGGGCCCTCGATCAGCACCACGTCCGGCCGCAGCCGCTCCAGCGCGGCGGCCACCGCACGGGCCGAGCCCGGGCCGTGGTGCCGGATGCCCAGCAACGTCACCGCTGCGTCGCTCATACCGTGCTCCCCTCGAACGAGTCGTCTACTGCCTGCGGCCGAGCCGGGCAGTGGTCAGCGGGAGTTGTCCCGGCTGGCGCGGTAGAAGTCCTTCCAACCGTCCCGCTCGCGGAGCACGCCCTCGACGTACTCCTGCCAGATCACCCGGTCGGTGGCCGGGTCGCGCAGCACGGCGCCCGCGACGCCGGAGACCACGTCGCTCGCCCGGAGCACGCCGTCGCCGAAGTGGGCGGCCAGCGCCAGGCCGTTGGTGACCACCGATATCGCCTCGGCGGTGGAGAGGGTGCCGCTGGGCGTCTTCACCTTCGTCCGCCCGTCGGTGGTCACGCCGTCCCGGAGCTCGCGGAAGACGGTCACCACCCGGCGGATCTCCTCCGCGCCCTCGGGCAGCACGGGCAGGTCGAGCGACCGGCCGAGCTGGCCGACCCGGCGGGTGACGATGTCGACCTCCTCCTCCAGTGAGCCGGGCAGCGGCAGGACCACCGTGTTGAACCGGCGGCGCAGCGCGCTGGAGAGCTCGTTGACCCCCCGGTCGCGGTCGTTCGCGGTGGCGATCAGGTTGAAGCCGCGGACGGCCTGGGTCTCCAGGCCGAGCTCGGGGATCGGCAGGGTCTTCTCGGACAGGATGGTGATCAGGCTGTCCTGCACGTCGGCCGGGATACGGGTCAGCTCCTCGACCCGGGCGATCTGGCCGTCGGCCATCGCCCGCATGATCGGGGACGGCACCAGGGCGGCCCGGCTGGGGCCGTTGGCCAGCAGCTGCGCGTAGTTCCACCCGTACCTGACCGCCTCCTCGGGGGTGCCGGCGGTGCCCTGCACCAGCAGGGTGGAGTCGCCGCTGACGGCGGCGGCGAGGTGCTCGGAGACCCAGGTCTTGGCGGTGCCGGGGACGCCGAGCAGGAGCAGCGCGCGGTCGGTGGCCAGCGTGGTGACGGCGACCTCGACGATCCGGCGCGGGCCGACGTACTTGGGCGAGATCACCGTGCCGTCCGGCAGCGTGCCGCCGAGCAGGTAGGTGGCCACCGCCCAGGGCGAGAGCCGCCAACGCTCGGGGCGCGGCCGGTCGTCCTGCGCGGCGAGGGCGGCGAGCTCGGCGGCGAAGGCGTCCTCGGCGTGCTCGCGGAGCACCTCGCTGCTCTCGGGGGCACTCGTGCGAGTGGTCATCAGGGCTCCTTCGGATCGGCCGCAGGCCGGCTCAAGGGCAGGCTGAGGGCAGGGCTGTGGCAGGGCACGGAGAGGTCGGGGTGACTGGGCGCAGGCGTCTTACCAGTGAGGACAGGCCCCGGTTCGAACCTTCGTTCCCGGGCTGCGAGAACAACCATGCACCCCGGGACTGACAATTCCGGCCCGGGCAGTGACAGATCATCAGTTCGAGTGAACGGCCCGCCCCGTTGTCAGTGCCCCCTCCTAGCGTCGTCGCCATGGAGGAACGCTGGAGCACCGAGCACGTCCTGTCCCTCGCCCCCGACCAGCCGTCCCGCAAGGCCGCCGGCAAGCTGTCCGCCGCCACCCCCTGGTCCGCGACCGGCCAGGGCGAGGGCGCGCTCTGGGGCCTGTGCAAGGGCAGCGGGAGCACGCCGTACCGCACGGCCGTCGAGCTCACCACGCCTGCCTACAAGTGCAGTTGCCCCAGCCGGAAGTTCCCGTGCAAGCACGCGCTGGGCCTGCTGCTGCTCTGGAGCGGCAGCGGCGAGGCGGTCCCGGCGGCCGCCCCGCCCGACTGGGTCGCCGAGTGGCTGAGCAGCCGTCAGCAGGCCGCCGACCGCCGCACGGCCGCCACCCCCGCCGCCCCGGCCGATCCGGTCGCCGCCGCCCGCCGGGCCGCCCGCCGCAGCACCCGGATCGCGGCCGGCGCGGCCGAGCTGCGGCTCCGGCTGGCCGACCGGGTCCGGCACGGCCTGGCCGACGAGCCGCCCGGCGACTGGGACGAGGTGGCCGCCCGGATGGTAGACGCCCAGGCCCCCCGACTGGCGTCCCAGGTAAGGGAGTTGAGCTACCTGCCGAGCGACCGGCGGCTGGCCGAGTACGCGCTGCTGCACCTGCTGGCGGGTGCCGTCGGCCGGGCCGACCAGCTGCCCGAGGAGCTCGCCGCCACCGTCCGCAACCGGGTCGGCGTCCCCACCGACACCGCCGAGCTGCTGGCCGGGCCGACCGTCCGGGACCGCTGGCTGGTGCTCGGCTCCCGGGACACCGCCGACGACCGGCTCACCACCCGCCGGATCTGGCTGCGCGGCGCCAAGACCGGCCGCTCCGCCCTCTTGCTCGCCTTCGGCGGGCCGGGCCGCGCCCCCGAACTCGCCCTGCCCGTCGGCCGGGTGCTGGAGGCCGAGCTCGCCTTCCATCCCGGTGCCCGGCCACTGCGGGCCGTGCTCGGCACCCGCTACGGCGAGCCGGAGCCGGACGCCACGGTGCCCGACGGCGTGTCGGTCGGGCAGGCGGTGGCCGAGTACGGCCGGGCGGTCGCCGAGGACCCCTGGGTGGAGTCCTGGCCGACCGTGCTCGCCGGCGTGGTGCCCGTACTCGGCAGCGACGGCTGGCGCCTGACGGACGGACAGCACAGCATCGCCGTCCGCGCCGGCAGTTGCCCCGAGCCCGCGCTATGGCGCCTCGCCGCGGTCTCGGGCGGCCTCCCCCTCACCGTCTTCGGCGAATCCGGCCACCGCGGCTTCGCCCCCGTCACCGCCTGGCCCACCAACGGTCGGGCCACGCAGCTCACCTGAGCTCCGCCGCGCGGGCGACGCCGACCCTCTGGCACGTGGTGCACCACCAAGGGCTCGGGGCTCTGCTGATCTGCGGCTCCCCCGCGCGGGCGACGCCGACCTTTCAGCAGGCCGCTCAGGGCTACGGCCCAGGGGCTCGGGGAACTGCGACGCCATCCTCCGGAGCGTGATCACCACGTGAAAGGTCAGGCACTTTCGCCCGAACCCGCACCTGAAGCAGACCTCAGCCACGCCCGGGGTCGACCACACCCGCACCTTCAACCCGCCCCGGGCCCGGCGTCGCAGTTCCCCGAGCCCCTGACCGTAGAGGCCGAAGCACCTGCCACAAGGCCCGCGTCACCCACGCGGCCAAGCCGCACACCAGCACAGCCCCGAGCCCCCGGCTGCCGCACCATGTGCCCTCACCATTCACGGAGTTCTCGATGACGATCACCGACCCCTGGCAGGAGCTGCACACCACCGCCCTGCTCGGCACCGACCGCCGTCCGCTGCCACCCACGCCGGCCGGGCCCGCCGCCGGGGTGGACCGGTCGGATCCGGCCGCCGCGCTGCTGGATCTGGCGGCGATGGAGACCGTCCGCCGCCGTGCGGGGGCCCGGCCCGATCCGGCGGTGCAGCCGCCCACGCCGGCCGGGGGCGACTCGCGGCCTGAGCCGCCGTCAGCGGCCGTGCACCGGCTGGCCGTCCTGCTCGGCGGGCACCACACCGGCACCGCCAACCTGGGCGAGCTGCTCCCCCAGTGGCTCGCCGCCGCCCGCCGGTACGACTACCGGGCACCGGCGGCGGCCGTCCCGGCCCTGTTGGACGCCGCCCGGGCGCGCAGCGAGCTGCGCCCGGACGTGGTGGCGCTGGCCGGTCCGCTCGGCCGTTGGCTCGCCGGGCAGAATCCGGACTGGAAGTACGTCCACCGCACCGCCACCGACCAGCCCGTCACCGGCTCCGGGCAGGACGAACAGCTGTGGCAGGAGGGCCTGTTCGCCGAGCGGGTGGCCCTGCTCTCCCGACTGCGCCGGACCGAGCCGGCCGCCGCGCTGGAGCTGCTGAGCGGCTCCTGGGCCACCGAGCGCGCCGAGGACCGGCTGCTCTTCCTGGACGCCCTGCACGAGGGGCTGTCCCCGGCCGACGAGAGCTTCCTGGAGGCGGTGCTCGCCGACCGGAGCAAGAACGTCCGGGCCACCGCCGCCGAACTGCTCTCCACCCTGCCGGAGTCGGCCCTGGCCATTCGGATGGCGGAGCGCGCCCGGGCCGCCGTACGCCTGGAGCAGGCCGACGGCGCCCGACTGTGCGTCAGCCCGCCGGCCGAGTGCGACGCCGGGATGCAGCGGGACGGCATACCGCTCAAGTCGCCCACCGGCCGGGGGCAGCGGGCCTGGTGGTTCGGCGAGGTGATCGCCGCCGCCCCGCTCGCGCACTGGACGACCGGGACGGGGCTCACCCCGGAGCAGCTGCTCCGGCTGCCGGTCACGGACGTCGACCCGGCCGGTCCGGACTGGGCGGAGGATCTGCACGAGGCGTGGGCCCGGGCGGCGGTCCGTCAGCAGCACGTCGGCTGGGCCCGCGCGCTGCTCGGTCCGGCTCCCCGCCGGGCCGGCGACCGGGCGGCCCGGGCCGCGGCCGCACCGACGGCGGGTGCCCCGGCCCGGCTGCTCGCCGTGCTGCCGGCCTCCGAACGGGCCGCCTGGACGGCCGCGTTCATCCAGACCCACGGGCTCGGTGAGGCGTTCCAGTTGCTCGGCGCCTGCGCCACGCCCTGGACCCCGCCGCTGAGCACCGCCGTGGTCGCGGCGCTGGAGCGGGCCGCCGCCTCGGGGGCGTACCCGTGGAGTCACAGCGGGGTGCTCGGTATGACCGAGCGCGCCCTCGCGCCGGAGACCGCCCCGGCGGTGGCCGCGCTGGCCGCCGACGCGACGCCGAACTCGGCCTGGTCGGACACCCTGGCCCGGCTCGCCGAGACGCTCCGGTTCAGGGCCGTCATGCTCGCCGAGCTCTCCGGCTGACCCAGCGATCAGGCGATCATGCTCGCCGAGCTCTCCGGCCGACCCAGCGCTCAGGCCGACCGGACAGCCCGCTCAGCCCGCGACCCGGAGGTTCGCCTCGACCCAGGCGACCACGTCGCGGGTCGGGGTGCCCGGCGTGAAGATGTCCGCGACCCCGATCCGCTTGAGCTCGATGATGTCCTCCTCCGGGATGATCCCGCCGCAGAACACCTTGATGTCCGCCGCGTCCCGCTCCTTGAGCAGCTCGATCACCCGGGCGCAGAGCGTCATGTGAGCACCCGACAGGATGGACAGGCCGATGCCGTCCGCGTCCTCCTGGATCGCGGTGTCGACGACCTGCTCGGGCGTCTGGTGCAGGCCGGTGTAGATGACCTCCATACCGGCGTCCCGCAGGGCGCGCGCGATCACCTTCGCGCCCCGGTCGTGGCCGTCGAGCCCCGGCTTGGCGACGACCACACGGATCGGCCCTGACACACCCATGACTGCCTCCTGGACCACGTCGTCCCACCACTGGCGGCCGACCTGATCGGGCGCGCGCGGTTAACCACCGATAACCAATCTGAGGGGAGGTTAGCGCTCCCGGGGCCCGTCGACGGATTCCCCTCCCCAGAGGAGGGGAAAATCACAACATCCACGAGCCCCGGCCCGCTCGCCGACCGACCACCGAGCAGGCGTCAGAGCTTCTCGACCGGCGCGTACCGCAGCAGCAGCTGCTTGCGCCCGGTGGCCCCGAAGTCCACCGTGGCCTGCGCCTTGTCCCCGACGCCCGAGGTCGCCACCACCGTGCCGAGCCCGAAGCTGTCGTGGGTGACCCGGTCGCCCACCACCAGCGCGACGGCCTCCCGCTCGGTCACCCGCCGGGCCGACTGCCCCCAGCCCGCCTTCGGCGAACTCGCCGCCCCCGTCGACCGCCGGGCCCCAGAACCCGAACCCGATCCCGAGCCGAAGCCCGAACCCGATCCCGAGCCGGACGAGGAGGAGAACCCACGCGAGGCCGGCACCGCCGACGCCCCCGTGCGCTTCCACTCCACCAGCTCGGCCGGGATCTCCTCCAGGAACCGCGAGGCCGGGTTGTACGAGGGCTGCCCCCAGGCGCTGCGCAGCACCGACCTGGTCAGGTACAGCCGCTCGCGGGCCCGGGTCAGCCCGACGTACGCGAGCCGCCGCTCCTCCTCCAGCTCCTTGACCTGGTTGAGCGCCCGCATGTGCGGGAAGATCCCGTCCTCCATGCCGGTCAGGAAGACCACCGGGAACTCCAGACCCTTCGCGGTGTGCAGCGTCATCATCGTGATGACACCGGCACCGTCCTCGTCGTCCGGGATCTGGTCGGAGTCCGCGACCAGCGCGACCCGCTCCAGGAAGTCCGCCAGCGAGCCGACCGGCGGTGTGCCCTCGTCGTCGCCCTCCGGCCGCTCGCCCGGGTCCTGCTCGTACTCCAGCGCCACCGAGGCGAGCTCCTGGAGGTTCTCCACCCGGGTCTCGTCCTGCGGGTCGGTCGACGCCTGGAGCTCCGCCAGGTACCCGGTCTCCTCCAGCACCGCCTCCAGCACCGCGGCCGGGCCCGCCCCGGACTCGACGATCTGCCGCAGCCCGGCCATCAGCTCGTTGAACTTGCGCACCGCGTTGGCCGACCGGGCGGCCATCCCGTACGCCTCGTCCACCCGCACCAGCGCCTGCGCGAAGCTGATCCGCTCGCGCTGCGAGAGCGCGTCGATCATCGCCTCCGCCCGGTCGCCGATGCCGCGCTTGGGCACGTTCAGGATCCGCCGCAGCGGCACGGTGTCCTCGGGGTTGGACAGCACCCGCAGGTACGCGAGCACGTCCCGGACCTCCTTGCGCTCGTAGAAGCGCACCCCGCCGACCACCTTGTACGGCAGGCCGACCCGGATGAACACCTCCTCGAACACCCGGGACTGCGCGTTCGTCCGGTAGAAGATCGCCACGTCACCGGGCCGGGCGTCGCCCGCGTCGGTCAGCCGGTCGATCTCCTCGGCGATGAACTGCGCCTCGCCGTGTTCGTCGTCGGCGACGTAGCCGATCACCTTCTCGCCGTGCTCGCCAGCCGTCCAGAGCTTCTTCTCCCGGCGGCCGGTGTTCCGCTCGATCACCGAGTTGGCGGCGCTCAGGATGGTCTGGGTGGAACGGTAGTTCTGCTCCAGCAGGATGGTGGTCGCGTTCGGGTAGTCCTCCTCGAACTGGAGGATGTTCCGGATCGTCGCGCCCCGGAAGGCGTAGATCGACTGGTCCGCGTCACCCACCACGCACAGCTCGGCCGGCGGCACCTCGGACAGCCGCCCGGCCGCCGGGTTCACGTAGTCCCCGTCCACCGTCCGCTTCGGCCGCGCGGCCACCGCGCCACCGCTCAACTCCCGGACCAGCATGTACTGGGCGTGGTTGGTGTCCTGGTACTCGTCCACCAGGATGTGCTGGAACCGCCGCCGGTAGTGCTCGGCCACGTCGGGGAACGCCTGCAGCAGGTTCACCGTGGTCATGATGATGTCGTCGAAGTCCAGCGCGTTGGCCTCCCGCAGCCGGCGCTGGTAGAGGTGGTACGCCTCCGCGAGCTTCTTCTCCATCGGGTTCGCCGCCTGGTCGGCGTACGTCTCCTCGTCGATCAGCTCGTTCTTCAGGTTGCTGATCTTCGAGGTGAACGACTTCGGCGGGAACTGCTTCGGGTCCAGGTCCAGATCCCGGCAGACCAGCGCCATCAGCCGCTGCGAGTCCGCCGAGTCGTAGATCGAGAAGCTCGACGTGAAGCCGAGCACCTTGCTCTCCCGGCGCAGGATCCGCACGCAGGCGCTGTGGAAGGTCGACACCCACATCGCCCGGGCCCGCGGCCCGACCAGCGCCTCGACCCGCTCGCGCATCTCCCCGGCGGCCTTGTTGGTGAAGGTGATCGCCAGGATCTCGCCCGGCTGCACCCCCCGCGCCCCGAGCAGGTAGGCGATCCGGTGCGTCAGCACCCGGGTCTTGCCCGACCCGGCCCCGGCCACCAGCAGCAGCGGCCCGCCGGAGTGGATCACGGCCTCCCGCTGCGGGTCGTTCATCCCCTCCAGCAGCTGCGCCGGGTCGATCACCGTCCGCGCCGCGCCGTTCCGGTAGTACGCGTCCCGCTCGGACTGCGCCGCGTGGTCGGTCTGGAACAGCCCGTCGGGCACCGCCTCCTCGTACGAGTCGTCGTACGGCGGCGGCTCCTCGTCGGCGAACGGAGGCTCTGCGGGTGGCTGCTTCGACCCGGCCGAGGACGGAAGCTCGAAGCCGGGGAGCGGGAGGTCGTCAAAGAGGCTAGTCATGGCCCTACGAGTCTATGGGCCCGCACCGACACCTCCGGAGGAAACGGCCCACTCCCCCGCCCCGCCCCGCGCCTGCCGGACACCGGCAGGCGGGCGGAGCGGCCGGGTGTCAGACCAGCCGGCGGGCCGTCGCCCAGCGGGTGAGCTCGTGACGGTTGCTCAGCTGGAGCTTGCGGAGCACCGCCGAGACGTGCGACTCCACCGTCTTCACCGAGATGAAGAGCTGCTTGGCGATCTCCTTGTACGCGTACCCGCGCGCGATCAGCCGGAGCACCTCGCGCTCGCGCTGGGTCAGGCGGTCCAGGTCCTCGTCGACCGGCGGGGTGTCGGTGGCGGCGAAGGCGTCCAGCACGAAGCCGGCCAGCCGGGGCGAGAACACCGCGTCGCCGTCCGAGATCCGGAAGATCGCGTTGACCAGGTCGGTGCCGGTGATGGTCTTGGTGACGTAGCCCCGGGCTCCGCCGCGAATCACGCCGATCACGTCCTCGGCGGCGTCGGAGACCGACAGCGCCAGGAACCGGACCCCCTTCGGGTCGGACATCAGCGGGGCGGAGCGGCGCAGCACCTCGACCCCGCCGCCGCCGGGCAGGTGGACGTCGAGCAGCACCACGTCCGGCCGGGTCTCGGCCACCACCTGGATCGCCGACTCGACGTCGTCGGCCTCCCCGACCACGTCGATGCCGGTGACCTCGGTACGGCCGATCTCGGCCCGCACCCCGGTCCTGAACATCCGGTGGTCGTCCACCAGGACGACCCTGGCCACCCGATCCGGCCCGGCCCCTGACACAGCGTCAGTCATCTGCTCTCTCCATCTCCAGCTCGACCTCGGTCCCGCCGTCCGGCGCGGGCCGCACCCTCGCGGTGCCGCCGTTGCGCTTCATCCGGCCGATGATCGACTCCCGTACGCCCATCCGGTCCTCCGGCACGCTGTCGGGGTCGAAGCCGGGCCCGTGGTCGCGGACGAACACCGACACCGTGCGCCCCTCCACCTCGGCGTAGACCTGGACCGGTCCCCCGCCACCGTACTTGGCGGCGTTGACCGTCGCCTCCCTCGCGGCCTGGATCTGGGCGGCGATCCGGTCGTCCATCGGGCAGTCGCCGACGCAGACCAGCTCGACGGCCACCCCGTGCAGGTCCTCCACCTCGGCCACCACCGAGCGGATCCGCTCGGCCAGGGTGTCCGGCGCGGCCTCGGCGGCGGCCTCCGGGCGGTACAGCCAGAGCCTCAACTCCCGTTCCTGGGCCCGGGCGAGCCGGAGCACCTCCTTGGCGTCGTCGGCGTTGCGCTGGATCAGGGTCAGGGTGTGCAGCACCGAGTCGTGCACGTGGGCGGCGATCTCGGCGCGCTCCTGCGCCCTGATCCGGGCGGTCCGCTCGGTGCCGAGGTCCTGCCACAGCCGCAGCGCGTACGGGCCGACCAGCACCAGCACCCCGGCCAGCACCGCGAGCGCGGCCTCGATCACCGCGGAGACCGTGGAGTCCCCACCCTGGATGATCAGGAAGCCGACGGTGCCCGCGACCACCAGCAGCACGCCGGCGCCGACCCTGGTGTACGCGGCCCGCCGCTTGGTGCCCTCCTCCAGACCGAACCAGCGCTGCCAGCGCGAGTCGTCGGCCTGCCGCCAGACCAGCGCGACGCCGACGCCGATGGTGAGCAGCGGCCAGACGTACGGCTTGGCGGTCTGGATGTGCAGGGCGCTGAGCAGCGCCATGATCCCGACCACCAGCAGCAGCAGCGCGAGCAGCTGGCCGAGCCCGCCCCGGGTCGGCCGGGCGTCCGTACCGAGCTCCCCGGCCACCGCCGTCTCGCCGTGGAAGGTGCGCTGCAGCAGCTCGCGCAGCCGGCCGACCCGGCGCGGCCGGCCCTTGCGCAGCTCGGCGCCGCCGACCACCGCGTCGGCAGGCACGAACCCGCCGTTGACGTACGCCCAGCGCGGCCCGCCGCCGGGCGCGGGCTGGCCGATGCCGATCGGCACCACGAACCAGAACGCCGCGTACAACAGCACCCCGATCCCCTGCGCGAAGAACAGCAGCACGAAGGCGACCCGGACCCAGGTGACCGGCAGGCCGAGGTGCAGCGACAGGCCGTGCGCCACGCCGCCGAGCATCCGCCCGTGCGGGCTCCGGTAGAGCCGGCGGTACGGCGGGGGCGCCACCCCGAGGTCGGCCGACGGTGCGTCAGGGACGCGCGGGCCGTCGGGTGCGAGGGGTCTGGGGTCGGTGCCGGGTGCTGCCACGCCACCGATGGTCACACGTCCGCCGCCCCCGGCGCATCAGGGTGACACCCCGATCCTTCTCAGGGAGAGATCAGGGTCCGTACCGGGCACCGGAAGGTTGGGCCCGAGCGGCCGGACCAGCAGGATGGAGGACATGACGGACGACCAGATCACCGCGCCGGGCCCGACGGGCTCATCGGCCGACCCGGAGCGGCAGCGCCCGCCGCTGACCCGCAGCGAACGCCACCGGGTGGTGGCCGGGGTGTGCGGCGGTCTCGGACGGCACCTGGACATCGACCCGGTGGTGTTCCGGGTGGTGATCGCGGTGCTCTGCCTCTCCGGCGGCCTCGGCCTGTTCCTGTACGGACTGGCCTGGCTGATCGTGCCGCGCGAGCCGGCCACCGACGGCCGGCCGGGCCGGACCGAGCTGCAGCGCGTGCTGACCGGCCGGGTGGACGGGCAGTCGATCGGCGCGGTGCTGCTGACCGTGATCGGCACCGGGGTGTTTTTCTCCTCGATGGGCGACGGCGGCCAGCTCTTCCCGATCCTGCTGCTCGGCGGCCTGATCCTGCTGGCCGTCCGGTACGACCCGGAACGCCGCCGCCGGAGCCGCTTCGGCCGGCGCTTCCACCACCCCCAGGACGGGCCGTACGACCGGCCGGTCGACGACGGCGGCCACCCGTACGGCCTCGGGGGCACCCCGGCCGACTGGCGCGAGCGGGCGGCCGAGCAGCACGCCAGGGAGCGGTCCGCGGGCACCGTGCCGGCCGACACCCCGCCCCCGGGGCCGTCCGGCTACCTCTGGGACCCTCGGCACCCGGAGCGCAACCCGTACGCCGGGCAGCTCCCCCAGCCGCCGTCGGCCCCGCAGGCCCCGCGTCCGCCGCACGAGGCGCTGCCGTGGTGGCAGCGCACCGACCTGCCGTCCGGCGACCCGCTGCGCAAGAGCGGCCCGGCCGGGCCGCTGCCGCCGACCGGGCCGGCGGCCACGGCGCGGTGCCGGAAGCGCCGGGAGCGGTCCCTGCTGGGCCCGACCGGGCTGCTGCTGGCCGGCGGGGCGGGCACGCTGACCTGGTGGCTGATGCGGAGTCAGGGCGAGCAGGTGCGGCTCTCCACCGTGCTGGCGGCCGCGCTGCTGGCGCTCGGAGTGGTGATCCTGTGCGGCGCCCGGTACGGCCGGGCCCGCGGACTGACCGTGCCCGCCCTGCTGCTGACCATCGCGCTGGCCGCGGTGTCCGGCTCGGACGTCACCCTGGCGGGGAGTTTCGGGGACCGGGTCTGGGCGCCCGCCTCGGTCGCCCAGGTGCAGTCCGAGTACCGGCTCGGCGCGGGTGACGCCACCTTCGACCTGACCGCGGTCGACCCTGCGGGCGGCACCGTCACCACGGCGGCCCGGCTCGGCGCCGGTGACCTCCGGGTGACCGTGCCCGGCGACGTGGACGTCCGGCTGACCCTGCACACGGCCCTGGGCGACGTCCGGGTCGCCGACCGCAGCCTGTCCTCGGGGGCGGGCAACAACCTGGAGTACCAGTTGCATCCGACCAACGGCCGGGCGTCCAGGGGGACGCTCGACCTCACCCTCACGCTCGGCCTCGGCGACCTGACGGTGGTGCAGGCATGAAGAAGCACCGGCTCGACGTCTACTCGCTGCTCACCGGCGCCCTGTTCACCGTGGTCGCGGTGGTCTACCTGGTCGCCTCGCTGAACGACCGCGCGGTGAACGCCCGGATCGTGCTGCCGGTCACCTTCATCGTGCTCGGCACGGCCGGGCTGGCCGGCGCGGTGACCGCGATGTCCCGGCGCGGCCGGCCGGCCGGGGAACCGCCGGCCGACTCCGCCGACTGAGCCGGCGGGACGTCAGGACTGCACCGCGCCCAGGTCCAGCTGGTCGCCGTTCCTGGTGACGGTGTACTTGGGCAGCGGCTTGGTCGCCGGTCCGTTGATCACCGCGCCGGTGGTGGCGTCGAACCTCGAACCGTGGCACGGGCAGTACATCTGGTTGTTCTTCGGGGCGTCCACGGCGCAGCCGGAGTGGGTGCAGACCGAGGAGAAGCCGCAGTACTGCCCCGCCTTCGGCTGCACGATGTAGACCGCGTCCCCGGAGGCCGGGTCCTTCACCTGGGCCGACCCGCCGACCGGGACGCTCGCGGCGGCGACCGACACCTTGGCGCCGCCGCTGGTGCCGGTGGTACCGCCGGCGCCCGGCGAGGCGGCGGGCGCGCTCGGCGTCGGGCCCGGCGCGGCGGTGGTCCTGGTGTCCCGGCCGAAGGTGGCGGTCAGCGAGCCGGCCAGCAGGCCGGCACCGCCCAGCGCGACGGCCGCGATGCCGCCGTCCACCAGGGCCCGGCGGCGGACCTGGTCCTCGGCCAGGCCGCGCCCGCGGTCCCGGCCGGCCCGCCGGGCCAGGTAGCCGTCCACCGACAGGTACGGGGTGCCCGCCAGCACCAGCGGCAGCCAGGCCATCAGGTAGACCAGGTCGTTGCCGAGGTAGTACGGCTCGACGTTCCAGCTGACGGTCAGCCAGAGGCTGAGGCTGATCAGCGCACCGCCGGTGGCCGCGATCCGGCCCCAGAGGCCGAATAGGGTGCCCAGGCCGACCGCCAGCTCGCCGAAGGCGATCGCCAGCGCGAACGGCGTGGGGTGGTCCAGAGCCGGTCCGAGCGCCCAGCCGATCGGGCTGAGCGGCTTGACGGCGGTGGTCTGCGAGACGAAGGAGGCCGCGTCACCGGCCCCGGCCAGGTAGTGCGAGTCCGAGAGCTTGTCGAAGGCGGCGTAGACGAAGGTCAGCCCGAGGAACAGCCGGAGCGGCAGCAGTGCGTACCGGGCGCCCAGCTCCCGCCGCTGCGCCGCCCGTTCGGCTCTTCCCGACTGTTCCGGCCCACCATGCCCCACCGCCATGTGCCGACACCCTTCGCTCACGGCCCGTCAACTGCTGACAGGTCCGGTCCGATTCTGCCCGTTGCACCGCCGTTTCGGTGGCACGGCCCCGCGCATTGAACGGCCGCGCCGCCACCCCCTTCGGTACGGGGGCGGCGGCGCGGCCGTTCGGTGCGCGGGAGGACTACTCCCACTCGATGGTGCCCGGGGGCTTGCTGGTGACGTCCAGCACCACCCGGTTGACGTCCTTGACCTCGTTGGTGATCCGGGTCGAGATCTTCGCCAGCGCCTCGTACGGCAGGCGGGACCAGTCGGCCGTCATGGCGTCCTCGGAGGAGACCGGACGGAGCACGATCGGGTGACCGTAGGTGCGGCCGTCGCCCTGCACACCGACCGAGCGCACGTCGGCCAGCAGGACCACCGGGCACTGCCAGATCTCACGGTCCAGGCCGGCCAGGGTGAGCTCCTCGCGGGCGATCGCGTCGGCCTCGCGGAGCAGGTCGAGCCGCTCCTTGGTGACCTCGCCGACGATCCGGATGCCCAGGCCGGGGCCGGGGAACGGCTGGCGCTGGACGATCTCCTCCGGCAGGCCGAGCTCCTGGCCGACCATCCGGACCTCGTCCTTGAACAGCTTGCGCAGCGGCTCGATCAGCTTGAACTGCAGGTCCTCGGGCAGCCCGCCGACGTTGTGGTGCGACTTGATGTTGGCGGTGCCGGTGCCGCCACCGGACTCCACCACGTCCGGGTACAGGGTGCCCTGGACCAGGAACTCGACCTCTTCGCCGTGCTCGCCGGCCTCGGCCACGATCTCGGCCTGGGCCTGCTCGAAGACCCGGATGAACTCCCGGCCGATGATCTTGCGCTTCTCCTCGGGGTCGGTGACCCCGGCCAGCGCGGTCAGGAAGCGCTCCTGGGCGTCGACCACCTTGAGCTGGATGCCGGTGGCGGCGACGAAGTCCTTCTCGACCTGCTCGGTCTCGCCCTTGCGCATCAGACCGTGGTCCACGTAGACGCAGGTGAGCTGCGAACCGATGGCCCGCTGCACCAGCGCGGCCGCGACCGCGGAGTCCACGCCGCCGGAGAGGCCGCAGATGGCGCGCTTGGAGCCGACCTGCTCGCGGATCAGCGCGACCTGCTCGTCCACCACGTTGACGGTGGTCCAGTTCGGCGCGATCCCGGCACCCCGGTAGAGGAAGTGCTCCAGGATCTGCTGGCCGTGCGTGGAGTGCAGCACCTCGGGGTGGTACTGGACGCCGTACAGCTTCTTCTCGTCGTTCTCGAAGGCGGCGACCGGGACCACGTCGGTGGACGCGGTGACGGTGAAGCCCTCGGGGGCGGCCGAGCAGGCGTCGCCGTGCGACATCCAGACCGACTGCTCGGCCGGGGTGCCCTCGAACAGGGTCGAGCCGGACTTGCTGACGTGCAGTTCGGTGCGGCCGTACTCACGGGCACCGGAGTTGTCGACGGTGCCGCCGAGCGTGATGGCCATCAGCTGGAAGCCGTAGCACATGCCGAAGACCGGGACCCCGGCCTCGAAGATCGCGCGGTCCAGGCGGGGCGCGCCGTCCTCGTAGACCGAGGAGGGGCCACCGGACAGGATGATCGCCTTCGGGTTCTTGGCGAGCATCTCGGCCACCGGCATGGTGCTCGGGACGATCTCGCTGTAGACCCGGGCCTCACGCACCCGACGGGCGATGAGCTGGGCGTACTGGGCGCCGAAGTCGACCACCAGCACGGTGTCGAGCTCGGCAGCGGACTGGTCGGGAGTAGCAGAGGACACGGACGGCCTTCCGGCAGCGGTGTGGGGGTGTCACTGCCGATTCTACCGGCCGCCGCACCGGCCCTGTTTCACCCGCATGCCCGCACCGCCCGGCGTGACCGGCGCCGCGCAGGATCGTTGCTCCTGACGACCGCACCTTCCGGGTCGCGCCTGCCAGGCGCGGAGCCGGCCGGGCGGTCGAAACCCGACCCATGCGCGTGGATCTCTCAGTCCACCGGCGCGCGTGGCGCGCCGCTCCCCTGTCGGGGACGGCTCGCCGTGGGACCGTGCGCGGGTGGTGTGACCGGATCGGCAGGGGACAGCCGCCCGGGCACGACTGAAACCAGTGAAAGAGGTACGGCGGCCGACGTCCGGGACGCCGGGCTCCGGCCGCCGTACCTCCGGAGCTCCCGACCCGTCCCAACAAGCCACTACTACGGAGCGTAGTCGACCTTCCGGCCCGACTCGCCCGCATCCGAACCGTCGGGCAGGGTACGCCGGTCCGACCGAGTACGAGACGGACTGTACCGAACTGCGTCGAACCGGTTGCAGACCCGGGGCTCCGTCCAGCACGATGCTGGGTGCGGGGTTGACCTGTCGTCAGCCTGAACATCACGCTCCGTTAAGGACCGCCCCGCACCCGGACCATCCTTCCGGACGGCGCTCATCCCCCGGCGCCGTCACCGCAGCACCGGCGCCGCCCTGACGCCGTGTGCTGAACGACAAAGGGCCCCGTTCCCCCGCGGGGCCCTTTGCCCGTCCGGCTACCGGTCCGACGCGTGCGAGTCCAGCACCTCACCGGCGAACGGCAGGTGCGGGGGCTGCCGCGGCACCTCGACGGGCGCGGCCGTGGGTCTGGGCGGCACCACCACCGGGCCGGGACCGGCCCCCTGACCGGGTGTCACCGGGGCGGCGGCCGGCCGGCCGCGCCGCCGGCCGAGCAGCGCCGGCAGCACGAACGCGCCCAGCACCGTCCAGCACAGCTGGGCCAGCAGGACCGAGCCCAGGGTCAGCCCGAGCGTGGTCCGCGAGGTCAGCTCGGCCAGCTCCCGGGCTTCGGAGCCCAGTTCCCGCCCGGGCGGCCCCGGCAGCCGGAAGGAGCTCTGCTGGACCATCCCGCCGACCGCCGTCAGCAGACTCGCCCCGGCCCAGTACAGGCCCGCCGCCCGCACCCGTCCGGCCAGGTCGAACCGGCGCACCGTCCAGCCGAGCAGCGCGGCCCCGGCCAGCGCGAGCAGCACCGTCCACCGCCAGTGTCCGCTCTGCCCGCCCAGGTCGAAGAGGGAGAAGCCGTCGTTCTCGGCGGTCCGCAGGTCGTACCCCGCCATCCCGCTGCGTTCGGTCCGGAAGCCCGCCGTCGCGCCGGAGCCGAACCCGAGCAGGGCCAGCCCCGCGTTGGGCAGCACGGCCAGGCCGACCAGCGTCACCTCCAGCGGCAGCCGGGCCCCGGCCAGCAGCAGTGCCACCAGGGCCGCCGCGCCCACCGACCCCAGCAGCGCGCGGCCCGCCGCCGCGCCGCTCGCCGCCCAACCGCCCGCCAGCCGACGCCAGTTGTCCGCGCCGTACACCGCGGCGGCCGTCAGCCCGGCCAGCAGCGCGGTGCCGAGCACGGCCCAGCCGGTGCCCGCCGAGACCACCACGTGGTCGGCGTAGCCGTACGAGAACAGCCACCCGAGCAGGCCGGCCCCGGCTTCGGTCCCCGCCCCCGTGCCGGACGGCCGGCCCGGGCTGTCGTCGGCCCCGGCGAGCAGCCCGAGCAGGGCGATGGCCAGGACGGCCAGCAGCACCGGGCGCGCGGCCCGGGCGAACAGCTCGCGCCCGGTCTGCCCGGGGGCCAGGCGCCGCCGGTCCGCCCGGAGGCCGAGGCCGAACGCCAGCACCCAGAGCAGCGTCACCGTCATCGGCAGTACCTGGACCCGGCTGACCAGCTCCGGGGCGAAGCTGCCGCCACCGATCTGCGAGCCGGTGGTGACCGGGCCGCCGAAGGCGGCCGGCACGACGGCGAGTCCGACCCCGAAGCGGGTGCCGAAACCGGTGCTCACCCCGCTGTCCAGGCCGAACGCCAGCAACAGCGCGGCCACCAGGAGCAGCGCGGTCGGGCCGGCCACCACCCGCAGGGCCGGGCGCCAGTCGGCCTCGACGAACCAGCGCAGCACGGCCGGCCGGCGCGACGGTTCGACCACCACCCCGGCGCCCCAACTGCCTTGCTGCGACGGGGCGGTGAGGCCACCGCCGCCGAACTCGACCTCGCCGATCGCGAACGAACGCCCGCACGCCGCGCAGCGCGGTGCCCCCGCGGCCGAGGCCGCGCCGCACCCCTCACAGACCGTCATTCGTCCCCCCTCGTCAGGGGCCGTTTATCCCACCGCCCCTGATCGGGTGTCAACCAGCCGTCAAGCCTGCCGCTTCGGCACCTTCGGCACCGGGATCAGCAGCTCGCCGAAGGCCCCCTTCGGGACGGCCGGGGCGTGCGGGGCGACCGCCGGAACCCGCCGGTACTCCTCGCCCTGCGCGGGCCGGGTGTCCGCGTCACCCTTGTTCGGCCACATCGACATCGCCCGCTCGGCCTGCGCGGTGATGGTGAGCGAGGGGTTGACCCCGAGGTTGGCGGAGATCGCCGAACCGTCCACCACACTGATCCCGGGGTGACCGAAGAGCCGGTGGTACGGGTCGACCACGCCGTGCTCGGGGCTGTCGCCGATCGGGCAGCCGCCGAGGAAGTGGGCGGTCATCGGGATGTCGAAGATCTCGCCGACCGTGCTGCCGGCGAAGCCGTTGATCGACTCGGCCAGCGCCCGGGCACCCGCCTCGGCGGCCGGGATGTACGTCGGGTTCGGTGCGCCGTGCCCCTGCCGGGAGGTCAGCTTGCCCTTGCCGAGGCCGGACTTCTTCAGCGAGACGGTGATCGAGTTGTCCAGCGACTGCATCACCAGGCCGATGATGGTCTTCTCCGACCAGCGGTGCTGGTTCATCGACCGGGCGAAGATCACCGGGTGGGTGGCCGCCGTGACGGCGTACCGCAGCCAGCGCGGCCCGCGCCCGACCCCGGGGACCTGCTGCACGCTGAGCGCGCCCATCGCGTTGGAGCCCCGGCCGTACCGGACCGGCTCGATGTGGGTGTTCTCGTCCGGGTGGATCGAGGAGGTGATCGCCACGCCCTTGGTGAAGTCGACCCGCTCGCCGTACCGCCGGTCGGTGGTGGAAGCCCCCACCAGCGCCTCCGAGTTGGTCCGGGTCAGCTCGCCCAGCCGGGCCGAGATGCCCGGCAGGTGGCCGGTGTCGCGCATCCGGTGCAGCAGCGTCTGGGTGCCGTAGGTGCCGGCCGCGACCACCACCTTGGCGGCGGTGACGGTCCGGGCGCCCGCCTTCTCCCGGTCCTTGGAGCGGGAGTCGGTGCGCCGGACGTCGACCGCGAAGCCGCCCTCGATCTCGCGCAGCCGGGCGACCGTGGTGAGCGGGTGGATCTCGGCGCCGTTCCGCTCGGCCAGGTAGAGGTAGTTCTCGGTCAGGGTGTTCTTCGCCCCGTGCCGGCAGCCGGTCATGCACTCGCCGCACTCGATGCAGGACTTCCGCTTCGGCCCGGCACCGCCGAAGTACGGGTCCTCGACCTCGGCGCCCGGCGCCACCCTGGCCTCGCCGTCGGCGTCCCGGCCGTCGCCGAAGAAGACCCCGACCGGGGCCAGGTGGAAGGTGTCGCCGACGCCCATCGTCTCGGCGGCGGCCTTGAGGTGGACGTCGGAGGGGGTGACGGTCGGGTTGGTGCGCACCCCGAGCATCCGCTGGGCCTGGTCGTAGAACGGGCCCAACTCCTCCTGCCAGTCGGTGATGTGCTTCCACTGCCGGTCCTCGAAGAACGGCTTCGGCGGGACGTAGAGGGTGTTCGCGTAGTTCAGCGAACCGCCGCCGACCCCGGCCCCGCCCAGCACCAGCACGTTGGCCAGCAGGTGGATCCGCTGGATGCCGTACAGGCCGAGGGCGGGGGCCCAGAGGTAGTTCCTGGTGTCCCAGGAGTTCTTCGGCAGTTCGTCCCGGCCGAACCGCCGGCCGGCCTCCAGCACCGCGACCCGGTAGCCCTTCTCGGTCAGCCGCAGCGCCGCCACCGACCCACCGAAACCCGAGCCGACCACGACCACGTCGTAGTCGAAAGCGTCCTGCGTCATGAGCTGCAACTCCTAGAGGGCTGGCACTACTTGAACCGCAGGACCTTGAGCGCCTTCAGGCTGGTGGTGAACATCGCGGCGAACTTCTCGTCGTCCAGGCCGAGCGAGGGGGCGATCGGCAGCATCCGCTGGGTGGCGATGGTCTGCGCCTCGGTGTAGCGCAGGATGCCGTCCGAGCCGTGCCGGCGGCCGAGCCCGGAGTCGCCCATGCCGCCCATCGGCGCGGCCACCGAGCCGTAGGCGGCGGCGTACGCCTCGTTCACGTTGACGGTGCCGGTGTGCAGCCGGGCCGCGATCGCCCGGCCGCGCCGGGCGTCCTTCGTCCAGACGCTCGAATTCAGGCCGTACGTGGTCGAGTTGGCCGCCTCGACCGCCTCGTCCTCGGTGTCGAAGCGGTAGACCGAGACCACCGGGCCGAAGGTCTCCTCGCCACAGACCGCCATACCGGGGGTGACCCCGTCCAGGATGGTCGGCTCGAAGAACAGCGGGCCGAGGTCGGGGCGGGCCTGACCGCCCGCCAGCACGGTGGCGCCGGCCTTGACGGCCTCCTCGACGTGCCGGGTGACGGTCTCCAACTGCCGGTCGGAGACCAGCGATCCCATGTCCGCGCCGTAGGCCAGGCCGCCGCCGAGCCGCAGCGCGCTGGTCCGCTCGGCGAACCGGCGGAGGAACTCCTCGGCCACCGAGCGGTGCACGTAGAGCCGCTCGATCGAGATGCAGAGCTGCCCGGCGGAGGAGAAGCAGGCCCGGACGGCGCCTTCGGCGGCCTTGTCCAGGTCGGCGTCGGCGAGCACCAAAAGGGCGTTCTTCCCGCCGAGTTCGAGCGAGGCGCCGATCAGCCGGGCGGCCGCCCGCTGGGCCACCTCGCGGCCGGTCCGGGTGGAGCCGGTGAACGAGACGTAGTCGGCGTGCTCGACCACGGCCGGGCCGATGACCGGGCCGTCGCCGATCACGATCTGCCAGAGGTCGGCGGGCAGCCCGGCCTCGATCAGCAGCTCGCGGGCCCAGAGCGCGGTCAGCGCGGTCTGCGTGTCCGGCTTGTTGACCACCGCGTTGCCGGCCACGAAGGCGGGCAGCGCGTCGCCGACCGAGAGCTCCAACGGGTAGTTCCACGGCGAGATCTGGCCGATCACGCCCTTCGGGCGGCGGGCCTCGACAGTGTGCGTGAGCACCGGCATGGCACCGCCGCGCCGGCGGTCGCGCAGGTAGGACGGGGCCTTGCGGCCGTAGTGCCGGGCGGCCAGCGCGGCGCCGAGCACCTCCTCGAAGGCGTGCAGCCTGGCCTTGCCGGTCTCGGCCTGGATCAGGTCCAGCACCTCGTCCTGCCGCTTCAGCAGCAGGTCGTGGAAGCGCAGCAGCACCCCGGCCCGGCGCCGGACCGGCAGCGCGGCCCACGCCTTCTGGGCCCGCCGGGCCAGCTGGTACGCCACCTCGACGTCGGCCGGGGTGGACTGCGGCAGGGTGGCCAGCCGCTCGCCGGTGAGCGGGGCGGTGGTGTGCACCAGCTCGGGCTCCCCGGTCGCGGTGACGCCCTGGGCGAGCCGGGCGACCAGCGCCGCCGGAACCGCCGAGGCGACCGTCCGGGCCGCGCCCGGGGCGGCGGGGTTGCGTCCGGTGGTCTGTCCGACTGCCGTGATGTCCGTCATGGGGCGCAGCCTAGGCGCTCGGGGCCCCGAACGGTACCCGTCGGTAACAGGAAACTATCTGTGGCAGATCTTTATCGGGTCGGGACGAACTCGTTCAACACCGTGGTCAGGATCCGCTGTCCGGCGACCCAGTCCTTGTCGACGTCCGGGGTGGCCACCAGCAGGGTGTACGAGGTGCCC
Organism: Kitasatospora sp. NPDC101801; assembly: GCF_044766665.1. NCBI lineage: Bacteria > Bacillati > Actinomycetota > Actinomycetes > Kitasatosporales > Streptomycetaceae > Kitasatospora > Kitasatospora sp. NPDC101801. Next base: position 185,969 of record NZ_JBIWML010000007.1, on the reverse strand, counting down.
TTGGCGTCCCGGAACTCCACGTCCTTGACGTGTCGTCGGCTGCCGTCCTTGGTGTAGGTGAACTCCCAGACGGCGCCCACCGACCCGTTCACGTCCACCTTGGTCAGCTCGATCTGCCGGTAGTCCTTGCTCACCTTGCTGACCGACTGCTCCATCTCCCGGAAGTGCGCGATCGGCTCCAGCGACTGACCGACCGCCACCGCGAACTGCAGGTAGCGCTGCCGGTTCGTCACCGGGTCCGGCGAGTAGTAGATCTGGTTGTTCTCCGCCGAACGCTCCCACCGGCCGCCCTCGGTCGGCAGCAGGAAGCGGAACCCGGCCGGGTCGTCCACCCAGCGGTAGCCCTTCGGCGCGACCGCCGGCACCGAGGCGCCCGGCGTCGGCGGAACCTGCTCCTGCGCCGCCGCACCGCCCTTGGTCCCGCTGGTCAGTGCGTACGTGACGCCCCCGGCCAGCACCGCCGTGGCCAGCCCGGCCACCAGCACCCGGGGCCAGAACCGACGGCGGGTCAGCCGCTCGGTCGGCGGCTCCGGCGCGGCCACCTGCTCGGCCGGCTCCGACCGGTCCACCACCGGGACGGACTGGGTCGGCTCCACCTGCGGCCGGACCGCCGGTGCGGCCTTGATCTCCACGGTGTGACCGGCCGTCACCTCCGCCAGCATCCGCAGCGCCTGGTCCGCGCCCGGCCGGTCGGCCGGGTCCTTGGCCATCAGGGCCGCCAGCACCGGGCCGAGCGCGCCCGCCCGGCGCGGCTCCGGCAGCGGGTCGCCGACCACGGCGGCCAGCGTGGTGATCGGCGAGCTGCGCCGGAACGGCGAGGTCCCCTCGACCGCCGCGTACAGCGTCGCGCCCAGCCCCCACAGGTCCGAGGCGGGGCCGGGCCGCTCGCCCTGGGCCCGCTCCGGCGCCAGGTAGTCCGGCGAGCCGACCAGGTCCCCCGGCCTGGTCAGTTCGGCCGAGCCCTCGAAGGTGGCGATCCCGAAGTCCAGCAGCACCACCCGGCCGGTGTGGTGCTCCAGCAGGACGTTGGCGGGCTTCACGTCGCGGTGCAGCACGCCGAGTTGGTGCCCCCGGTGCAGCGCGGCCAGCACCTGGGTGCCGACCTCGGCCGCCTCCCGGGGCGTCAGGGTGCCGTCCTGGCTGATCACATCGGCCAGCGAGCGGCCGTCGATCAGCTCCATCACGATCCACGGCCGGCCGTCCTGCTCCAGCACGTCGTGGATGGTGATCACGCCGGGGTGCTTGATCCGGGCGGCCGCCCTGGCCTCGCGCTTCATCCGGGACTGGAGGATCTCCAACTCCTCCTCCGGCAGGTGGCTGACCGTCAGTTCCTTGACCGCCACCTCGCGGTCGAGCAGCTCGTCCCTGGCCTGCCAGACGGTCCCCATCCCGCCCCGGCCGAGCCGCTCGCCCAGCGCGTATCTGCCGGCCAACAGCCGCTGCCCGTCCCCTGCGTCCACAGTGGCTGCTCCCCCGTACCAGGCGTTCGATTCACGTTCCCTGCACAGGTTAGATCAGCCGCCGAACGCGACCACCGCCGCCAGGGCTGCTGCCAGCAGCACCAGCACTCCACCCACCAGCAGCGGGCCGAGCAGCAGCGGGGGGACCCGCCGTCCGGACCGTCCCCCGGTCACCACCGGGACCTTCGCCCGCGGCCTGCGCACCATCGGGCCGCGCGGCCGGACCACCGGCAGCAGGGGTGTCACCCGCTCGAACGGCTCCGGCGCCCCGGCCAGGAAACCGGCCAGCCAGGACCGCAGCTGTCCCAGCGTCAGCCCCCCGGCCAACAGGCCCTCCACCACCGGGCGGAGCGGCCCGCAGCCGTCCGCCGGAGCCGCCCGCCCGTCCCGGACCGCCGCCAGCAGCTCGCCCAACTCCCGCTCCGGGTACGGTGCGTGGCCGGTCAACAGCCGGTACATCAGCACCCCGAGCGCCCAACCGTCACCGGCCGCCCCGCCGACCGGCGCCCAGCGTTCGGCCCGCACCCCGAGCAGCACCGCCCTGGCCTCGTACACCCGTCGCGCCACCGGGCCGCCCAGCGCGCCGCAGAAGCCCTCCTCCGCGGCCCCGGCCAGCAGCCCGCCGAGCAGCGCCGCCCCGTCCTCGCCGATCAGCACCGAATCCGCCGAGACGTTCCCGTGCACCAGACCGGCCCGGTGCAGCGCGCCCAGCGCGCCCGCCAGGTCCGCCGCCAACTCCGCCACCCGGTACGGCGGCCAGGGCCGCTCGGTCAGCTCCGCCAGCGGCACCCCGGCCGGCAGTTCCTCCGCCACCCAGAGCCGCCGCCCCTCGACGAAGGCCCCGAAGCCGCGCAGCAGCCGGGGGTGCACCGGCACCGTCGCCAGCCCTGCCGCCAGCCGCTCGGCCAGCCCCGTCCACGGCTCGGCGTCCCAGTCCTCCTCGTTCAACAGCTCCGGCAGGTCGAGCGCCGCCAGCCGGGTCAGCTCACCGCTGTGCAGCTCCACCGCCCGCACCGCAGCACCGATCGGACGGTCCGTCACCCGGTACCGCCCGCCCACCACCTGCCCCGGGGCCAGCATGCGTCGTCCCTCCCTAGGGGTGCCACAGTACGCGGGCTACCCTCGAAAGCATGGACTGGACCGATCTGATCGACGTGGCCTTCGGCGCCCTGGGCAGCGACAACAACAAGAGCTCAGCCCTGCACTCGGTGCAGCAGGCCGCTCTGCCCGGTGAACTGCCCGTCGCCGCCACGGCCGGCCGGCACCCCGACCACTTCCGCAAGGGTGCGCTGGTCCTCACCACGCACCGCCTGCTCTTCCTGAAGGACGGCAAGCCCCCGCTCCCGGTTCCGCTGGAGGGCGTCACCGACGTGACCGTCACCAGGAGCCGGTTGAACGGGGAGATCCTCCAGGTGGTCGCCCTCACCGGCGCCCAGCGCTTCGAGGACGTGAGCAAGGCCGAGTTCTTCGCCGAGCAGCTCCGCGGCACCGCCCGGGCCGCCCGCGACCGCCACCACGCCCCGGCCCCCGACCTGCTGGACAGCCTGGAGCGGCTGGCCGCCCTGCGCACCGCAGGGGCGCTCACCGACGCGGAGTTCGCGCTGGCCAAGGCCAAGCTGCTGGCGGACTGAGCTAGCCGGCCGGCTGGAAGCTGTCGAAGGACACCTGCCGGGCCTGCACCGGATCGGCGGCCGACCAGGTCGCGTCCGGGGTGGTCCAGTAGATCGCGTAGCCGTACTTGCCGGTCACGAAGCCCCGGTCCAGGGAGTGCTGGCGGGTACCGCTCTGCCCGTCGAACGTCCACTCCCAGTCGGCCGCGTTGGTCCACGAGCGGTAGGTGAGGCCCTGGGTGCCCAGGCTCTTGTAGCCGGGGAATTTGGCGTTCCGATCGCTCGCCTGCCACTCCTTCAGCGCGCTCGCCTTCGGACGGTCGGTCCACTCCACGATCAGCGTGCTGCCGTTGCCCCGGAAGGTGTGCTGGGCGCCGTCGATGCCGGCGTCCTTGAGCCAGTCAGGCACCTTGATGCTGAAGCCCTGCGGGCTGCGCACCTCCCGATAGCCCGCCGGCTGACCCGGCGTCGGCAGCGGAGGCGCGGCCGGGGTCGGCGCGGCGGCGGACGGAGCCGTGGACACCCCCGGGGAGGCCGCCGCCGGAGCGGCCGCCGCCCCACCGGACGCGGCCGGGCCGCTCGCCACGGCGGGCGTCTTCGCCGTGTCCGCCGAGCCGCCGCCCTTCTTCTTCCACGGCTGCCACATCAGCGCACCGGCCACCAGCACCGCGACCACCAACACCGCCGCCACCGCCAGCAGGGTCCGCCGGGACGGTGCCGGCTTCGGTATCGCCGCCACCTCGGTGGTGGACTCCGCCCGGACCGTCCCCTCGGCCACCACCCGGCGCAGCACCACCCGGGCCGCCGCCGCGTCCACCCGGAGCGCCGGGTCCTTCTCCAACAGCCCCTCGATCAGCGGCGTCAACAGCCGCCCGGCGCACACCGGCGGGGCCAGCGGCTCGGTCATCACCGCCGTCAGGGTGGCCAGCGCGGAGCCCCGGTCGTACGGGGGCCGGCCCTCGACCATCGCGTACAGCGTGCCGCCCAGCGACCACAGGTCGGCCGGCGGTCCGGGCTTCTGGCCCCGGGCCCGCTCAGGCGAGATGTAGGAGGGCGCGCCGACCAGCATGCCGGTGGAGGTGACCGAGGTGTCGCCCTCCACGCTGGCGATGCCGAAGTCGGTCAGCACCACCCGGCCGTCGTCGCCGATCAGCACGTTGGACGGCTTCACGTCCCGGTGCAGGATGCCCAACTCGTGGGCCTCGCCCAGCACTCCGAGCACCTCAAGGGCGATCTCGGCGGCCCGCACCGGCGGCAGCGGGCCGTCCTCCTTGATCACCTCGGCCAGCGAGCGGCCGCCGACCAGCTCCATCACGATCCACGGCCGGTCGTCCTCCTCGACCACGTCGAAGACCGTCACCGCCGCCGTGTGCCTGATCCGGGCGGTCGCCTTGGCCTCGCGCAGGGTCCGGACCACCAGGCGGTGCCGGTCCTGCTCGTCGACGCCGTCGTGCATCCGCAGTTCCTTGACCGCGACCGTCCGGCCGAGCATCTCGTCCTCGGCCCGCCAGACGGTGCCCATGCCACCGCGCCCGAGCACTCCGGTCAGCCGGTAACGCCCGCCCAACAGACGTCCGCCGGTCTCGGTCATCGCCACGTCCCCCATAGTGCGGTCGGCCAAGCCCCCATCATGTCGTGTCACCCCGACCGCGCGTCAGCCGCCCCCGGGCAGAACGGAGTTCGTACTCGACCCGTGATCGAAAATGGCTGTTCCCGGTCACTTCCGCACTGCTAGCGTTCGCCGTCGTTCACTTCTTCTCCCCACGGGACACCCATCATGAGCACCAACCTGCCCAACGCCGACCTGCCCGCCCCGCCGGCCACCCCGGCGCCCGCCCCGGCCGCCCCGCAGGCGGCGGGCGTCGCCCTCGTCGCCGCCCTCGGTGCCGCGATCGTCGCCGGGCTGGCGTACGGCTTCGTCGCCAAGGCGATCGAGCGCGAGATCGGCTGGGCCGTGATCGGCATCGCCGCCGCCGTCACCTTCACCCTCGGCAGGCTCGGCGGCCGGAACCCGGTGCTGCCGGTGGCCGGCGCGGTGCTCAGCGTCCTCGGCCTGTTCTTCGGCCAGCTCTTCACGATGGCGCTGTTCGGCCACCAGGAGGTCGGCCTCTCCGTCACCGAGCTGCTGACCAGTCGGCTGGACCTCACCTTCGACGTGTGGAAGGACGGCCGCGACATCATCGACGTGCTGTTCTACGCCTTCGCGGTGTACTTCGGCTACACCTACACCACCAAGTTCGCCAAGTGACGCGACGCCGAAGGCCCCCGCTCGTCGAGCGGGGGCCTTCGGCGTCGACGCACCGTCAGCGGTGCTGCGCGGGGTTGACCGTCACCTCGACGCGCTGGAACTCCTTGAGCTCCGAGTAGCCGGTGGTGGCCATCGCCCGGCGCAGCGCGCCGAACAGGTTCATGGTGCCGTCGGGGGTGTGCGACGGGCCGGTGAGGATCTCCGCCGTGGTGCCCACGGTGCCGAGGTCCACCCGCTTCCCGCGCGGCAGCTCCTCGTGCACGGCCTCCATGCCCCAGTGGAAGCCCTTGCCGGGCGCGTCGGTGCCCCGGGCCAGTGCGGCACCGATCATCACCGCGTCGGCGCCGCAGGCGATCGCCTTGGCCAGGTCGCCGCTGTAGCCGACCCCGCCGTCCGCGATCACGTGCACGTACCGGCCGCCGGACTCGTCCATGTAGTCCCGGCGCGCGGCCGCGACGTCGGCCACCGCGGTGGCCATCGGGACCTGGATGCCCAGCACGTTCCGGGTGGTGTGCGCGGCGCCGCCGCCGAAGCCGACCAGCACACCGGCGGCGCCGGTCCGCATCAGGTGCAGCGCGGCGGTGTAGGTGGCGCAGCCACCGACGATCACCGGGACGTCCAGCTCGTAGATGAACTGCTTCAGGTTCAGCGGCTCGGCCGCGCCCGAGACGTGCTCGGCGGAGACCGTGGTGCCGCGGATCACGAAGACGTCCACGCCCGCGTCGACCACGGCCTTGGAGAACTCGGCGGTGCGCTGCGGCGAGAGCGCGGCGGCGGTGACCACACCGGAGTCACGCACCTCGTTGATCCGCTGCTTGATCAGCTCGGGGTCGATCGGCGCGGCGTAGATCTCCTGCAGCCGACGGGTGGCCTGGGCTTCGTCCGAGATGGTGGCGATCTCGTCCAGCAGCGGCTGCGGGTCCTCGTAACGGGTCCACAGACCCTCCAGGTTGAGCACCCCGAGCCCGCCCAGCTGGCCGATCGCGATGGCCTGCGCGGGCGAGACCACGCTGTCCATCGGCGCCGCCAGGAACGGCAGCTCGAACCGGTAGGCGTCGATCTGCCACGCGATCGAGACCTCCTTCGGGTCGCGGGTACGGCGGCTGGGGACGACGGCGATGTCGTCGAAGGAATACGCCCGGCGGCCGCGCTTGCCTCGCCCGATCTCGATCTCAGTCACTTCGAGCCCTTCCTGCTGCTTGCTGGTCGCCCCAAGTATCCCGCACTCGGCCACGTGGCCCTCGCCACGACCGCACCATGGACACCCGAAACGGCAGGGCACCACCTGCGGAAGTGCCGCGGGTGGTGCCCTGCCGTGGTGATCCGAAGGCTCAGCGCCCGTGGTAGTTCGGCGCCTCGACCGTCATCTGGATGTCGTGCGGGTGGCTCTCCTTGAGCCCCGCCGAGGTGATCCGGACGAACCGGCCCTTGGACTCCATCTCGGCGACGGTGGCCGCGCCGACGTAGCCCATGGTCTGCCGCAGACCGCCGACCAGCTGGAACAGCACCGTGGAGAGCGGGCCGCGGTAGGGGACCTGGCCCTCGATGCCCTCGGCGATCAGCTTCTCGTCCGAGGAGACCTCGGCCTGGAAGTAGCGGTCCTTGGAGTACGAGCGGCCCTGGCCGCGGGACTGCATCGCGCCCAGCGAACCCATGCCCCGGTAGGACTTGAACTGCTTGCCGTTGATGAACAGCAGCTCGCCCGGCGACTCCTCGCAGCCCGCCAGCAGCGAACCGAGCATCACCGTGTCGGCACCGGCGGCCAGCGCCTTGCCGATGTCGCCCGAGTACTGCAGGCCGCCGTCACCGATCACCGGCACACCGGCCGCCTGGCAGGCCACCGCGGCCTCGTAGATCGCCGTCACCTGCGGGACGCCGATGCCGGCCACCACCCGGGTGGTGCAGATCGAGCCCGGGCCGACGCCGACCTTCACGCCGTCCACGCCGGCGTCGATCAGCGCCTGGGCGCCGTCCCGGGTGGCCACGTTGCCGCCGACCACGTCGACCGCGACGGCCGACTTGATCTTGGAGATCCAGGACAGCGCGTTGTGGCTGTGGCCGTGCGAGGTGTCCACCACCAGGAAGTCCACCCCGGCGGCGACCAGGGCCTGGGCCCGGTCGAAGGCCTCGGCGGAGGCGCCGACGGCGGCACCGACCAGCAGGCGGCCCTCGGCGTCCTTGGCGGCGTTCGGGTACTTCTCGGCCTTGACGAAGTCCTTGACCGTGATCAGGCCCTTGATCCGGCCCTCGTCGTCGACCAGCGGGAGCTTCTCGATCTTGTGACGGCGGAGCAGCGCCATCGCGTCCTCACCGGAGATGCCGACCTTGCCGGTGATCAGCGGCATCGGGGTCATGATCTCGCGGACCTTGCGGTGCCGGTCTGACTCGAAGGCCATGTCGCGGTTGGTGACGATGCCGAGCAGCTTGCCCGCCTCGTCCGCGATCGGCACCCCGGAGATCCGGAACTTGGCACAGAGCGCGTCCGCCTCGCCGAGCGTGGTCTCCGGGCCGACCGTGATCGGGTCGGTCACCATGCCGGACTCGGAACGCTTGACCAGGTCGACCTGGTTGGCCTGGTCCTCGACCGACAGGTTGCGGTGCAGCACGCCGACGCCGCCCTGCCGGGCCATCGCGATCGCCATCCGGGCCTCGGTCACCTTGTCCATCGCGGCCGAGAGCAGCGGGATGTTCACGCGGACGTTGCGGGAGACCCGGGAGGAGGTGTCGACCTGGTTCGGGAGCACCTCGGAGGCACCGGGCAGCAGCAGGACATCGTCGTAGGTCAGTCCGAGCATCGCGAACTTCTCGGGTACGCCTGCGGCGTTGTAGGACATGAGTGGGGACCTTCCGTGGCGGCCGTCGATCTGATGCCGCGCCCGGTGAGGGTGCCGGGCACGCTGCTCTCGAACCGGCACCAGCTAAGACCGCCAAGACACCCGGGCCCTGGAGGAACCTCCAACGGAACCCCGCGCGCACCCGCGAAACTTTGGCGACCTGCCCAGGCGCCGATACCCCATGGTACTGGCATCCCGAATGCCGAACTCGCGCCCCCTTGACAACGCCGCCGGGCCCGGAACCCTTCCAGGTCAGGAAGGTTCCTCGGTCAGCTCGGCCAGCGCGCGGAGCCGGCTGAGCGCCCGGTGCTGGGCCACCCGGACCGCGCCCGGCGACATCCCGAGCACCTCCCCGGTCTCCTCCGCCGACAGCCCGGCGGCCACCCGGAGCAGCACCAGCTCGCGCTGACGGGCCGGCAGATTGGAGAGCAGCTCCTTGGCCCAGGCCGCGTCACTGCTCAGCAGCGCCCGCTCCTCGGGGCCGAGCGCGTCGTCCGGCAGCTCCGGCAGGTCGTCCGGCGGGATCGCGGTCGAACCGGGCCCGCGCATCGCGGCCCGCTGCAGGTCGGCCACCTTGTGCGCGGCGATCCCGTAGACGAACGCCTCGAACGGACGCCCCTCGTCCTTGTACCGGGGCAGCGCGCAGAGCACGGCCACACAGACTTCCTGGGCCACGTCGTCCACGTGGTGCCTGGCGCCGCCGGGCAGCCTGACCAGCCGACCCCGGCAGTAACGCAGGGCCAGCGGGTGGACGTACGCCAGCAGGGCCTCGACGGCCGGGCCCTCGCCCGCCACCGCCGCCGCGACCAGGGAGCTCAGCTCGACCGAGCCCACCCCTGCCGAGGGCGAACCGCCGACTCGGGGAGGATCGTCGTCGCGCATCGGTCCATGGTGCCTGGTCGGAGCGGAAAACATGGCACCGCGTCCGGAGTTGTGCATCGGAACGTTATGCGCCTCCCCCACCGCCGCCTCCGCCCGCTGGTCCCCGAGGTGCTCCACTACTCCATGGTGCAGCCTCGGGACCGTAACGTCATACGTCTGAGCGAGCACAAGTGCCGCCGGGCCGATGAGGACCGGTCAGCGGACCAGGCCCCAGCGGAAACCGAGCGCCACCGCGTGCGCGCGGTCCGAGGCGCCGAGCTTCTTGAACAGCCGCCTGGCGTGCGTCTTCACGGTGTCCTCGGAGAGGAACAGCTCGCGCCCGATCTCGGCGTTGCTCCGGCCGTGGCTCATCCCTTCGAGCACCTGGATCTCACGCGCCGTCAGAGTCGGTGCGGCGCCCATGTCGGGGCTGCGCAGCCGGCGCGGGGCGAGCCGCCAGGTCGGGTCGGCCAGGGCCTGGGTGACGGTGGCCCGCAGCTCGGCGCGCGAGGCGTCCTTGTGCAGGTAGCCCCGGGCCCCGGCGGCGACCGCGAGCGCGACCCCGTCCAGGTCCTCGGCCACCGTGAGCATGATGATCCGGGCCCCCGGGTCGGCCGAGAGCAGCCGACGGACCGTCTCCACCCCACCCAGGCCGGGCATCCGGACATCCATCAGGACGAGATCGGAGCGGTCGGCCACCCAACGGCGGAGGACCTCCTCACCGTTCGTCGCCGTGGTCACCCGGTCGACACCGGGGACCGTCGCCACCGCGCGGCGAAGCGCCTCCCGGGCGAGGGGGGAATCGTCGCAGACGAGTACGGATGTCATGACCGTCCTCCGCAGCTGATCCGCGTCACGTTGAGCCTCCTGGCTGGTACGAATCTCTCCGACACGGCCGAACGACGGAGGACTCCGGTCGGACCGACGGTCTCCCGCGATCGTTCCCGACGTCCAGCGCCTGCTAACCGCCTCCGCACTTCCAACGACCGTCACTCGAATGAGTTACGGCTTTCAGGGCCATCTCCACCACTGTACGTGGCCGACCCGTTACCGATCAGCCGCATCGCGGTGCACACGCCGCGCATTTGTGCTGATCACACGCATGCCGCGCACCACCAGCGCCCTCGGGGACAGGCTCACGCCCCCGGCGCCACCCGAATGCCACGCCGGTACCTGCAAACGTCATGCCCCGTTTGTCCGGTTTTATAGCTTCTGTGCGGTCATTGACTGTTGTGTACCTCTGTGAGTGACTTGTCCCAGTGGTTGCCGTAAGTCATATTTCCAGGTGTCCATACCGGCTCCGAGCAGCCTCGCCGCGCAGACCGAGACTCCTCCAGCAGTCCATGAAGGGATACAAGAGCCATGGCAGACTTCTCCCGCCTCCCCGGCCCCAACGCAGACCTCTGGGACTGGCAGCTCTCCGCCGCCTGCCGCGGTGTGGACAGTTCGCTCTTCTTCCACCCGGAGGGCGAGCGCGGGGCCGCGCGCAGTTCGCGCGAGGCAAGCGCCAAGGAGGTCTGCATGCGCTGCCCGGTCCGGACCGAGTGCGCGGCGCACGCGCTGGCGGTCCGCGAGCCGTACGGCGTGTGGGGCGGCCTCACCGAGGACGAGCGCGAGGAACTGATGGGCCGTTCGCGCAACCGGCTGGTCGAGGTTCCGCTCACCCTGCCGGCCACGATCAGGCGCTGATCCCGCGTCAGGTAGTGCAGAAACGTTTCATCATCGAACCCCGCCCCGACTACCGGTCGGCGGCCGCCCCGGCGAGCTGGTCCAGCATCAGCGCCACGGCCGGGACCTCCGCCAGATCCGGCAGGGTCAGCGCGACCACCTGCCGCACCGCCGGGGCTCCCGAGGCGGCCCGCACCGGTACCGCGGCCACCCCCGAGTGCCGCACCGCCTCCAGCGCGAGGCCCGGCAGCACCGCCACCCCGAGCCCGGCCGCCACCAGCCCGACCACCGCCGGGTAGTCGTCGGTGGCGAAGTCGATCCGCGGCTCGAAGCCCGCCCCCGCGCACAGCTCCACCAGGTGCCCCCGACACTGCGGACAGCCCGCGATCCACTGCTCGGCCGCCAGCTCCGCCAGGTCCACCGGCCTGCTCTCGTCCCTGGCCGCCAACGGGTGGCCGATCGGGAGCAGGCCGATCAGCGGGTCGTCCAGCAGTGGCCGGACCACCAGGTCCGACCAGTCGTTCGCGGCCAGACTGGCGGCCGCCTCCAGGGTCGCCTCGGCCCGCGCCTCCCGGGCGGTGGTGTACGGGGCGGGCAGGGCGGCCCCGCCGTGCGAGTCCGGGTACCGGAACGCCAGCGCCACCTCGCACTCGCCGCCCCGCAGCATCGCCAGCGACTCCGGCGGCTCCGCCTCCACCAGCGACACGCGCACCCCCGGACGGGCGCCCCGCAGACGGGCCACCGCCGGCGGCACCAGGGTGGAACTCGCGGTCGGGAACGACACCAACCGCACCCGTCCGGCCCGCAGTCCCGCGATCGCGGCCACCTCCTCCTCGGCGGCCGACAGGCCGGAGAGGATCCCGTTCGCGTGCTTCAACAGCACCTGGCCCGCCTCGGTCAGCTGCATTCCCTTGCCCGACCGGGCCACCAACGGGGTCGCCACCGACTTCTCCAGCGCCTTCATCTGCTGGCTCACCGCGGGCTGCGTGCAGCCCAGCTCCCGGGCGGCGGCGGAGAACGAACCGCTGCGGGCGACGGCGCGCAGGACACGGAGATGACGGGCCTCGATCATGCCTCAGTTATAAGCGATGCTTTGAGCGAATGGCCAACCACCTCAGGGGCTCGGGGAACTGCGACGTCGGCCTCCAAAGCGTGATCGCCGCGTGCAGGGTCAGGCACTTTCGCCTGAACCCGCACCTATCGCAGACCTCAGCCACGCCCGGGGTTGACCGCTCCCGCACTGTGCTCCCGTCCCGGGGTGGGCGTCGCAGTTCCCCGAGCCCCTGGCTGCCGCAGCGTGTGCCGCCGGCGTCGCCCATGCGGCGGAGCCGCACATCAGCACAGCCCCGAGCCCCTGACTGCCACAGCGTGGGCCGCCCGGGAACGCCGGAGGCCCGGCTCCCCGTCGGAACGGGGGGCCGGGCCTCGGGTGAGACCTGACGGGACGTCAGTGCGCGTGGCCGTGGCCGCCGTGCGAGTGGCCGGCCGGCTCCTCGTCGGCGGGCTTCTCGACCACGAGGGTCTCGGTGGTGAGCAGCAGGGACGCGATCGAGGCCGCGTTCTCCAGGGCGGAGCGAGTGACCTTGACCGGGTCGATGACGCCGGCCTTCAGCAGGTCGCCGTACTCGCCGGTGGCGGCGTTGAAGCCGTGACCGGCCTCCAGCTCCGCGACCTTGTGGGTGATGACGTAGCCCTCGAGGCCGGCGTTCTGGGCGATCCAGCGCAGCGGCTCGGCGAGCGCCTTGCGGACCACGGCGACACCGGTCGCCTCGTCGCCGGTCAGGCCGAGGCCGCCGTCGAGAACCTTCTGGGCGTGCACGAGGGAGGCGCCGCCACCGGCGACGATGCCCTCCTCGACCGCCGCGCGGGTCGCCGAGATGGCGTCCTCGAGACGGTGCTTGCGCTCCTTGAGCTCGACCTCGGTGGCCGCGCCGACCTTGATCACGCAGACGCCGCCGGCCAGCTTGGCCAGGCGCTCCTGCAGCTTCTCGCGGTCCCAGTCCGAGTCGGTGTTGGCGATCTCGGCCTTGATCTGGTTGACGCGACCGGCCACGGCCTCCGAGTCACCGGCACCGTCGACGACCGTGGTGTCGTCCTTGGTGATGGTGATGCGGCGGGCGGTGCCCAGCACGTCCAGGCCGGCCTGGTCGAGCTTGAGGCCGACCTCCTCGGAGATGACGGTGGCACCGGTGAGGGTGGCCAGGTCGCCGAGGATGGCCTTGCGGCGGTCGCCGAAGCCGGGGGCCTTCACCGCGACGGCGTTGAAGGTGCCACGGATCTTGTTGACCACGAGGGTGGAGAGCGCCTCGCCGTCCACGTCCTCGGCGATGATCAGCAGCGGCTTGGAGGTGCCGCCCTGCAGGATCTTCTCGAGCAGCGGGAGGAGCTCCTGGATCGAGGAGATCTTGCCCTGGTTGATCAGGATGTACGGGTCCTCGAGGACCGCTTCCTGACGCTCGGCGTCGGTGACGAAGTACGGCGACAGGTAGCCCTTGTCGAACTGCATGCCCTCGGTGAAGTCGAGCTCCACGCCGAAGGTGTTCGACTCCTCGACGGTGATGACACCGTCCTTGCCGACCTTGTCGATCGCCTCGGCGATCAGGTCGCCGACCTGCTGGTCCTGGGCGGACAGGGACGCGACGGCAGCCACGTCCTCCTTGCCCTCGATCTCCCGGGCACTGGCGAGCAGGTGCGCGGAGACGGCGGCGACGGCCTTGTCGATGCCCTTCTTCAGGGCGGCCGGGCCGGCGCCGGCGGCGACGTTCCGGAGACCCTCGTTGACCAGGGCCTGGGCCAGCACGGTGGCGGTGGTGGTGCCGTCGCCCGCGACGTCGTTGGTCTTGGTGGCGACCTCCTTGACGAGCTGCGCGCCAAGGTTCTCGTACGGGTCGTCCAGCTCGATCTCACGGGCGATGGTGACGCCGTCGTTCGTGATGGTCGGGGCGCCGAACTTCTTGTCGATGACGACGTTGCGGCCCTTGGGACCGATGGTCACCTTGACGGTGTCGGCCAGCTTGTTCACGCCACGCTCGAGCGAGCGGCGGGCGTCCTCGTCGAACTGCAGGATCTTCGGCATGATTCCGTTTCCTAAAGGGGTCTACTGACGGCGTGAGCCAACAACCGCGCCCCGGGCCCCTGTCACTGGTGACAAGAATCCGGGGCGGGCTGGTACGTCTTACTTCTCGATGATGGCGAGAACGTCGCGCGCCGAGAGGACCAGGTATTCCTCACCCTGGTACTTGACCTCGGTGCCGCCGTACTTCGAGTACAGGACGATGTCGCCGACGGCGACGTCCAGCGGGAGACGCTGGCCGTCCTCGAAGCGACCCGGGCCGACGGCCAGGACGACGCCCTCCTGGGGCTTCTCCTTCGCCGTGTCCGGGATGACCAGGCCGGAGGCCGTGGTGGTCTCGGCGTCGAGCGGCTGGACCACAATGCGGTCCTCGAGCGGCTTGATGGCAACCTTGCTGCTGGCGGTCACGTCCGAGCTCCCCTTCGGAGATTACGGGGTTGTTCTTCAGGTAGGTGGCGATGGGAACGGGTCTGCCGTCGCGGGGGTCAGACTCGCTTCATCGCGTTAGCACTCACCCGGTGGGGAGTGCCAGGAACGACCATAGGCGGCCGTTAGCACTCAGTCAACCAGAGTGCCAACGGCGTGGCCCGGAGAACCGCCGGAAACGAGTACCCGTACTCATGCGCGAGCCCGCCCCGGCCGGGCAGGATCGGCACCATGCCGGCTGCCACCCGCCCTCGTCCGGACCTCGCGACGGACCTCGTCTCGGCGTTCCTGTTCCTGCTGCTCTCCGCAGTGGGCGGCTGGTTCGCCTTCGTCTCGCTGGCCTTCCGGCACTGGGGTGACCAGGACGCCGGGCCGGAGCCGTACGACTGGACGCCGATCCTGACGATCGGCGCGCTGGCCCTCTGGCTGCTGGCCGTGACGGCGCTCGCCTGGCGCGGGCGGCTGCGGGTCACCGCCGTGCTGCACGGGCTGCTGCTGACCGCGGTGCTGCTGACCGGCGGGGCGAACTACGCCTACCAGCACCGGCACGACCACGACCCCAAGCCCGAGCCGCTCCCCTCGAACTACCAGCCCTGCTTCAGCGGCAGCGGCCGGTGCAACTGACCCGGAGCGGCAGAATGGGCCCGTGGAGATCGAATCGTTCCGGGCCCTGCTGACCGACCAGGGGCAGGCGCTGCTCGCCGAACTGCGGGAGTTCAAGCCCGACGAGGAGCTGGCGCTGGCCACCCGGCTGCGCCGGACGCACCCGGCCGAGCTGGTCGGCGCGGCACTCGAACAGGCCAGGCTGCGGCAGCGGGCCAGGGCGAAGTTCGGCGACGACGCCGACGCGCTGTACTTCACCCCGAACGGGGTGGAGCAGGCCACCCGCCGCAGCGTCGCCGAGTGGCGGGCACAGCGGTTCGCCGGGCTCGGGGTGAAGCGGCTGGCCGACCTGTGCTGCGGGATCGGCGGGGACGCGATCGCGCTGGCCAGGGCCGGGATCGCGGTGCTGGCGGTCGACCGGGACGAACTGACCTGCGCGGTGGCCGAGGCGAACGCCGCCGCACTGGGCCTGGCCGGGCTGATCGAGGTGCGCTGCGCGGACGTCACCGAGGTGGACGTCACCGGGTACGACGCGGTCTTCACCGACCCGGCGCGCCGGACGGCGCGCGGGCGGGTCTTCGATCCGGAGGCGTACTCCCCGCCGCTCTCCTGGGCGGTCGACGCGGCCCGCCGGACCCCGTACGGGGCGCTCAAGGTGGCGCCCGGCATCCCGCACGAGCTGGTGCCCGCCGGTGCCGAGGCGGAGTGGGTGTCCGACCACGGGGAGGTCAAGGAGGCGGTGCTCTGGTTCGGCACCGGAGCCGTCGAACCGCACCGGGCCACCCTGCTGCCGGGCCCGCACACCCTGACGGGCGGTCAGCTGCCCGACCCGGCGGCCGGGCCGGTCGGGCGCTACCTGTACGAGCCGGACGGCGCGGTGATCCGGGCCCACCAGGTGGCCGAGGTGGCCGGGCAGGTGGACGGCCGGCTGATCGACCCGATGATCGCCTACCTGACCTCGGACCGGCTGGTCGCGACGCCGTACGCGCACGCCTACGAGCTGACCGACGTACTGCCGTTCCACGTCAAGAAGCTCAAGGCGCTGCTCCGCGAGCGCGGCGTCGGCACCGTGGTGATCAAGAAGCGCGGCATCGCGATCACCCCGGAGGAGCTGCGCAAGCAGCTGAAGCCGAGCGGTCCGCACAGCGTCACGGTGATCCTCTGCCGGACCGACCGGGGCCCGCTGATGATGCTGGGTCAGCCGGTCGGGGCCTGGATGTAGTCCTCCAGCCGGGCCACCGCGAAGCCCTGCTCCTGGATCCGGCGCAGCAGCTCGGCGAACATCTCGGTCATCGTCTCGCCCTTGAGGTCCTTGGGCCCCCGGAAGTGCGCGAGCACGATGTCACCGGGCTTGAGCTTCTTGTCGGCGGCCTGGTACTGCATGTCGTGGATCTGCATCGACTCGCGCCAGAGCACGATCGCGCGCGGGCCGCACTGCTGCACCGAGGTGTTCAGCTGCGGGGTGTGCGCGCCGTCGCCGTACGGCGGGCGGAACAGCAGCGGGGCCTTGCCGTACTGCTGGGTGAGCGCGGTCTGGGCGTCGCAGACCTCGGACTTCTGCTTCTCCGCCGAGACCTTGCTGAGCTGGGCGTGGTCGGTGGTGTGGTTGTGCACGTGGTTGCCGAGCGCCTGAAGCGGCTTGAAGTAGCCGTAGTCGTCCTTGACGATGTCCCGGGTCAGGAACATCGAGATCGGGATCTTCAGGTCAGTGATCATCTCGACGAACTTCGGGTCCTTCTCGGCCCCGTCGTCGATGGTCACGAAGACCACCTTGTCCTTGGTCGGCACCTCGCTGAAGACCGGCACCGGGCCGGTGGCGGTCAGCTTCACCGGCTTGTCGGCCGGGGCGGCGGGGGCCGGGGGCAGGGCGGTCAGGCCCCACTTGGACCAGTTGCCCGCCGCCTGCACGGGCGTGGCCGAGGGCGTGGCCGACGCGGCGTCAGCGGCCTTGCCGGCGGCGGGGGTCGAGGCCGCCGGAGCCGCCGGGGGCTCCGCCGCTCCACTGCCGCATCCGGCCACCAGCAGCAGGGCCAGCGCAGCCACCCCGTACGTCTTCTTCACCGTGCTCCCCGTCGTTCAGCGAACTCCCAGGAAGGCTACTCGACGTGCTCGCTGGTGAACCCCCACCGATGGACGGGGCGCGCCAGCAGCCCGGCCGGCGGGTCGGCGACCGGGACCGGGTCGGCGTCCTGCCACCAGGTGATCAGCAGCACCCGGTCGCCGGGCGCGGCGAACAGCTCGGTGCGCACCAGCCCGGCCGAGCCGCGCAGTGCGGGCAGCACGAACTCCCGCACCCAGGACGAGAGTTCACCGGCCCGACCGTCCACGGCCCGGGCCTCCCACATCTGCGCGACGGTCACCGCAGCGCCTCGTGCGCGGCCGCGTGCAGATCGGTGTGCGGGACGGAGACCTCGGTGACCGGCAGCGAGGAGTCGGCCGACAGGTCGAAGGAGGACGGCGCGCGGTCCCGCCAGACCATCTCGGAGCCGAGCGCCGCCACCATCGCGCCGTTGTCGGTGCACAGGCCCGGGCGCGGCACCCGCAGCACGATGCCCGCCTTCTCGCAGCGCTGCCGGGCCATCTCGCGCAGCCGGGAGTTGGCCGCCACCCCGCCGCCGATCATCAGGTGGTCGACGCCGTTGTCCTTGCAGGCCTTGACCGCCTTGCGGGTCAGCACGTCGGTGACCGCCTCCTGGAAGGAGGCCGCCACGTCGGCGATCGGCACCGTCTCGCCGGCCCGCCGCTTGGCCTCCACCCAGCGGGCCACCGCGGTCTTCAGGCCGGAGAACGAGAAGTCGTACTCCGGGTCCTTCGGACCGCTCAGTCCGCGCGGGAAGCGGATCGCCTTCGGGTCGCCGTCCCGGGCCATCCGGTCCACCACCGGGCCGCCGGGGAAGCCCAGTCCGAGCACCCGGGCGATCTTGTCGAAGGCCTCGCCCGCCGCGTCGTCGATGGTCGCGCCGAGCGGGCGGATGTCGGTGGTGATGTCCGCGCTGAGCAGCAGCGAGGAGTGCCCGCCGGAGACCAGCAGCGCCATCGTGGGCTGCGGCAGCCGGCCGTGCTCCAGCTGGTCCACGCAGATGTGCGAGGCCAGGTGGTTCACCCCGTACAGCGGCTTGTCCAGCGCCCAGGCGTACGCCTTCGCGGCCGAGACGCCGACCAGCAGCGCGCCGGCCAGGCCCGGGCCCGCGGTGACGGCGATGCCGTCCAGGTCGGAGCCCTTGATCCCGGCGGTGTCCAGCGCGCGCTGGATGGTCGGGACCATCGCCTCCAGGTGCGCCCGGCTGGCGATCTCCGGGACCACGCCGCCGAACCGGGCGTGGTCGTTCACGCTGGAGGCGACCGCGTCGGCCAGCAGGGTGGTGCCCCGGACGATCCCGACGCCGGTCTCGTCGCAGGAGGTCTCGATACCGAGGACCAACGGTTCGTCAGCCATCGGCCGGCTCCTTGGGGTTGTCGAGACGCATCACCAGTGCGTCCACGTTGGCGGGTTGGTAGTAGCCGCGGCGGATGCCGACCGGCTCGAAGCCGAAGCGTTCGTAAAGCCGCTGGGCACGCGGGTTGTCCATCCGCACCTCCAGCAGCAGTTCGGCGCACTCGCGCCGGGCGGCCTCGGCCACCAGGTCGGCGAGCAGCCGGGCACCGAGCCCGGCGCCCTGCTGGTCCTCGGCGACCGCGATGGTCTGCACGTCGCCCTCGGCGCCGACGACCATCAGCCCGGCGTAGCCGAGCAGGGCGCCGCCCTCGTCGACCGCGACCGTGTAGTGCCGGGTCCCGCCGGGGCCGGTGTCGGCCAGCTCGGACCAGTACATGCCGCGCGACCAGGCGTCCTCGGGGAAGAGCCGGAGCTCCAGCTCCATCACCGGCTCGATGTCCCACCAGCGCATCGGCCGCAGCCGGGCGGCGGTCATGCCGGGAGCACCGCCTTGTAGCCGGCCGGCACCTGGGCGTCCGGACGCCGCAGGTAGAGCGGCACGTTGGGCAGCAACTCCCGCCCGGCCGCCAGCTCCCGGGCCGCGAAGTCGGCCAGCCAGCCGGCCGACACGTGCTCGGGCCCGGTCACCTGCGGGAAGCTCTCGGGGTACAGCAGCGCACCCGCGCCGACCGCGACCGCCTCGGCGGTCAGCTCGGCGGCGCGACCCACCTCGGGGCCCGCCGTCCGCCGCTTGTCGGCGTCGTACGAGGCCCAGTAGACCTCCTTGCGCCTGGCGTCGGTGGCCACCGTGAACGGTCCGGTCACCTCGGCCTGGTGCGCGATCGCGTCCAGCGTGCAGACGCCGTACACCGGCAGACCGAGCACGTGGCCCAGGGTGGCCGCGGTGACCAGGCCGACCCGCAGGCCGGTGTACGGGCCCGGGCCGACGCCGACCGCGATGCCGGTCAGCGCGTGCTTGTCCACACCCGCCTCCCGCAGCACCCGGTCGATCGAGGGCATCAGCAGTTCCCCGTGCCGTCGGGCATCCACCTGGTGGGCCTCGGCCAGCACCTCGGTGCCGTCGTGGACGGCGGCCGTGACGGCGGGGGTGGCGGTGTCGAACGCAAGCAGCAGCACGGGGTCAAGGTTAAGGGGTGCGCGGGGGTCGGTATTTCATACCGGGCCGGAACACACGGCCACGACGGTCCGGACGGACGTACCAGACCTGGCACGATGAGCGGACAGCACGAGCGGGTACGAGCCTGGCGGGAGCAGACGTGTCACGTCCTGGAGTGGTGGTCACCGGTCTGACCCTGGCGGCACTGGCGACGGTCGGCCTGCTGGCCTTCCAGGCCAACGGCGCGGCGACCCGGACCCCCGTGGCCAAGCCCGCCACGAGTTCGTCCGCCGCTCCGAGCCCGAGCGCCGCCGCCAGCCCCTCGGCGCCCGCCCTGCCCGCCGCCTCCGGCACCGGCCGCCGGGTGGTCTACTCGGCGGGCAGCCACTACGTCTGGCTGGTCGACCCGAAGAAGACCCCGCCGACCCAGTCCGCCTTCCCGGTCACCCCGGGCTCGGTCGAGCCCACGGCCGGCAGCTACACGGTCTACAGCCGGACGCCCGCCGGGACCGGCACCGACGGGCGGCAGATCGAGCACGTGGTCCGGTTCGCCCAGCAGAACAACGTGGTGTTCGGCTTCAGCGCGGCCCTGGACGGGGCGACCCCGTCGGCCGATCCGAAGACCAAGACCGGTGGCATCCGGTCCGGCCGGGCCGACAGCCAGAGCCTCTGGGACTTCGCGCAGAACGGCACCAAGGTCGTGGTGATCCCCTGACCCGGGGTCAGGCCGCCTTCTTCGCCCCGGACTCGGCCGCCGCCGGCTTCGGCGGGGTGGAGACCGCGCGGGCGGCCGCGGCGGCCGCGAGCAGCGCCCGCATCGGGGCCTGCGGGTCCGGCGTCGGAGCGGGCTTCGTGCTGGACATGATGCGTCTCCCTAGTTAGGCACACCTAACCGCAGGGTCCATCCCACCACACCGGGGACCCCACCGACAACACCTTGCCGACACTCCGTCGGAAACTCAGACCGTACCGAGCCCCGCCAGGTCGACGTCCGCCCAGCGCGGGCCGATGCCGGTCAGCCGGACCTGTCGCGGGTCGGCGTCGTCCTCGGCCTCGGCACCGATCGCCCGTTCGATCCGGACCTCCAGCCGGTCGTCCGTCAACCGCTCGACCTTGCCTTCACCCCACTCGACCACCACCACCGACTCCGGCAGCGAGACGTCGAGGTCGAGGTCCTCCATCTCGTCCAGACCGCCGCCGAGCCGGTACGCGTCCACGTGCACCAGCGCCGGCCCCCCGGTCAGCGAGGGGTGCACCCGGGCGATCACGAAGGTCGGCGAGGTGACCGCGCCGCGCACCCCGAGGCCCTCGCCGAGCCCCCGGGTCAGCGTGGTCTTGCCCGCGCCCAGCTCGCCGGAGAGCAGCACCAGGTCGCCGGGGCGCAGCACGCCCGCCAGCGCCCGCCCGAGCCGGTTCATCCGTTCGGGGGTCTCCACTGTGATCACCGCGGTCACTCCTTCGCTCCGGCGGCCGCCAGCAGCTCCGTCAGGTGACGGTCCACCAGCTCCGGCCGCTCCAACATCACCAGGTGCCCCGCGTCCGGCACCAGGACCAGGTCAGCGCCGGGCAGCGCGGCGGCGATCGCCTCGCTGTACTCGGGCGGGGTCAGCAGGTCCTTCGTCCCGGCCAGCACCAGGGCCGGGCGGCCGGCCATCGCGGCCAGCGCGCCGAGCTTGTCGTGCCCGCTGAACGCCGGGTAGAACTCGGCCACCACGTCGAACGGGGTGGCGTCCAGCATCTGCTCGGCGAACCGGGACACCCCGGGGTCGACGTCCGGACTCCCGAACGAGTACCGCCGGTACAGCAGCGCCGTCACGTCCGCGCCGAGCCGCTTGGTCGCCTCGACCAGGCCGACCTGACGGCCCAGCAGCTTCACCACGCCCGGCGCGAGCCGCTTCATCGGCTTCGCCAGCCCGACCGGCAGGCCGAGCGGGACGGCGTCCCAGCCCGCCGCCAGGGTGCCGATCAGCGCCACCCCGGCCACCCGGTCCCGGAACAGCTCAGGGTGCCGGTCGGCCAACGCCATCACGGTCATCCCGCCCATCGAGTGCCCGACCAGCACCAGCGGCCCGGTCGGCGCGACGGCGGCCAGCACCGCCGCCAGGTCCGCCCCCAGCAGGTCGATGCCGGCCGGCTCCCCCGCCAGGTAGGACCGCGAGCGCTCGGACCGGCCGTGGCTGCGCTGGTCCCAGAACACCAGCCGGGCGCTGTCGCGCAGCGCGGCGCGCTGGAAGTGCCAGCTGTCCTGGTTCAGGCAGTACCCGTGGCTGAACACCACCGTGAGCGGCGCGTCCTCGACCCCGTCCAGCTCGACGTACAGCTCGGTCCCGTCGGCGGCCGCCACCTTCACCGGGCGGCCGCGCAGCGACCCGTACGGGGCGGCGGCGTCCAGCTCCTCGCGGGCCCGGCGCCGGGTCGCCCGGCCCACCGTCAGCCGCTCCACCGCGACCCCGGCCGCGGCACCGGCGGCCAGCAGACCGACCGAGATCCCGATCAGCCCGGCCGCCCGGCCCACTCCCGGCGCGCGCTCGGTCACGACGACGCCCCCAGGTAGCGCCGCGGCACCCGCGCACCGATCCGGGTGACGATCTCGTACGAGATGGTCCCGCAGGCCCGGCCCCAGTCCTCGGCGGTCGGCTCACCGTGCTCGCCGTTGCCGAACACCCGCACCTCGTCGCCCACCCGGGCGGTGTCCCCGCCGAGGTCGACCACGAACTGGTCCATCGCCACCCGGCCGGCCACCGTGTACCACTTGCCGCCGACCTGCACCGGCCCGGTGCCGCTGGCGTGCCGGGGGATGCCGTCCGCGTAGCCGACCGGCACCAGGCCGAGCGTGGTCTCCCCCGAAGTCGTGTAGTGGTGGCCGTAACTGACACCGTGTCCGCCGGGCACGTGCTTCACCAGGGCGAGCCTGGCGGTCAGTGCCATCACCGGACGCAGCCCGAAGTCCGCCGGACCGCCGACCTCGGGCACCGGCGAGAGCCCGTACATCGCCAGCCCGGGCCGGACCAGGTCGTAGTACGACTCCGGGAGCAGCAGGGTCGCGGGCGAGTTCGCCAGGTGCCGCACCTCCGGGCGCAGCCCGGCCCGTTCGGCCACGGCCAGCGCCGCCGCGAAGCCGTCCAGCTGGAGCCGGATCGAGGGGTGGCCGGGCTCGTCGGCGGCGGCGAAGTGCGACCACACGCCGACCACCTTCAGCAGGCCCTCCGCCTCGGCCGCCCGGGCCGCCGCCACCAGGGCGGGCCAGTCCCGGGGCTGACAGCCGTTCCGGCCGAGGCCGGTGTCGGCCTTCAGGTGCACCCGGCCCGTGATCCCGGTGTCCCGGACGGCCACGAGCAGTTCGTCCAACGCCCATCGGTCGCTGACCGAGATGTCGATCTCGGCCCGCAACGCCTGCGCCCACGGCCCGCCCGGTGTCCACAGCCAGCACAGCACCCGGGCCCGGTCCGCCCCGATCCCCGCCGCCCGCAGCGCCAACGCCTCTTCCGGCGTCGCCGTCCCCAGCCAGCGGGCCCCCGCTGCCACCGCCTCCTGGGCACAGCGAACGGCGCCGTGGCCGTAGGCGTCCGCCTTGACCACCGCCATCAGCTCGGGGCCGTGGGTGCGCTCGCGCAGCGCAGCGAGGTTCCCGCGCAGGGCGGCCAGATCGATGGTCGCCTCGGCGCGGACCCCATCGGTGAGCAGGGCCGTCCCGGTCGTGTTCGCAGTCGTCATCGCGTATCAGTCTCCCAGACCGCCCCATATGCCCCGCCATTGGCACACGGCTACGCCGTCAGGTTCGGGCACATGGTGCGGCAGCCAGGGGCCCGGGGCTGTGCTGATGTGCGGCTCCGCCGCGCGGGCCCGCCGGCCCTTTGGCAGGTGCTCCGGCATCTACGGTCAGGGGCTCGGGGAACTGCGACGCCCACCCCGGGGCGGGTTGAAGGTGCGGGTGTGGCCAACCCCGGGCGGGGCTGAGGTCTGCTTCAGGTGTGGGTTCAGGCGAAAGTGCCTGACCCTGTACGCGGCGATCACGCTCCGGAGGATGGCGTCGCAGTTCCCCGAGCCCCTGGGCCGTAGCCCTGAGCGCCCTGCTGAAAGGCCGGCGTCGCCCATGCGGCGGAGCCGCACATCAGCAGAGCCCCGAGCCCTCGGGGGGTGCCTGGCCGATCGCGGTGCCGAGCGGCCGGCGGCGGAGCGCCGTTGCCACGTCCATCGCGGTGATCGGGGTGCCCCGCTCCGCCGCGTGGCGCCCCGCGAGGCCGTGCAGGTAGGCGGCGACCGAGGCGGCGTCGAAGGGGGCGAGGCCGGCCGCCAGGAGGGAGCCGAGCAGGCCGGCCAGGACGTCGCCGCTGCCTGCCGTGGCCAGCCAGGAGGTGCCGGTGGGGTTGACCCGGCAGCGGCCGTCGGGGTCGGCGACCACCGTGGTGGAACCCTTGAGCAGCACCGTCGCCCCGTACAACTCCGCCAGCCGGCGTGCCGTGGCCAGCCTGGCGGCGGCCAGCCGCTCCGCAGCCGGCGGCGCCTGCCCCGTCGCCCCGGCGAGCAGCCGGGCCGCCTCCCCGGTGTGCGGGGTGAGCACCAGCGGGACGTCCGCCCCACGGCCGCGCCGGGCCAGCTCGGTCAGTCCGTCCGCGTCGACCAGCACCGGGACCCCGGCCGCCAGCGCCTGGTCGAGCAGCGGCCCGACCCCGTCGCCACCGCCGGGTCCGACCACCCAGGACTGCACCCGTCCGGCCGCCGCCAGGCCCCCGTCACTGACCAGCGTCTCCGGGAACCGTCGCACCACCTCGGCCGCCGCCGACCCGACGTACCGGACCGCCCCGGCCCCGCCCCGCTGCGCCCCCGCCACCGCGAGCACCGCCGCACCGGGGTACTTCGCCGACCCGGCCGCGATGCCCACCACACCTCGGCGGTACTTGTCGCTCTCCGCTCCCGGCACCGGCAGCAGCCGCCGTACGTCCGCCTCCTGAAGGGCCGTCACCGCCGCGTCCGGCAGGTCGATCCCGAGCTCCACCAGGTGCAGCGCCCCGGCGTACGAGGCGCCGGGGTCGACCAGCAGCCCCGGCTTCCAGGTACCGAAACAGACCGTCACATCGGCCCGCAGCGCCACCCCGTCGACCTCACCGGTCCCGGCGTCCACCCCGCTCGGGACGTCCACCGCGACCAGCGTCCCCCGCCGCGCCGCCCCGGCGAACCCGGCCGCCGCCGGGCGCAGGCCGCCCCGGCCGCCGATCCCGACGATCCCGTCCAGCACCAGGTCGGCGGTGCCGTACTCGCCCTGATCCGCCGTCACCCGGCCGCCGGCCGCCCGCAGGGCCGCCAGCCCGCCCGCGTGCACCCGCTCCGGCGACAGCAGCAACGCCCGCACCCGGGCCCCCCGCCGGGCCAGCAGCGCGCCCGCGTACAGCGCGTCGCCCCCGTTGTCGCCGCTCCCGGCCAGCACCAGCACCCGGCTGCCGTAGATCCGGCCCAGCAGGCGTCCGCAGACGGCGGCCAGCCCGTACGCGGCCCGTTGCATCAGC
Source organism: Kitasatospora sp. NPDC101801 (assembly GCF_044766665.1). Lineage (NCBI taxonomy): Bacteria > Bacillati > Actinomycetota > Actinomycetes > Kitasatosporales > Streptomycetaceae > Kitasatospora > Kitasatospora sp. NPDC101801. The sequence continues at coordinate 161,150 of NZ_JBIWML010000007.1, read as the reverse complement.
GTCCCCTCGGGCAGCCGGGCCATCGCCTCGGCCTCCGCCGCACGTACCTGTTCCACCGTATGGGCGTACCGCATGCGACAACCTCCGGGCTCAGCCTTCCGCGATGACCACGGCCGACGCTACGCCCGCATCGTGGCTCAGCGACACGTGCCACGACCGGACACCCAGTTCGGCCGCCCGCGCCGCCACCGTCCCACGCACCGTCAGCAACGGCCGCCCGGACTCCCCGACCTCCACCTCGGCGTCGGTCCACCGCATCCCGGCGGGCGCCCCGAGCGCCTTGGCCAGCGCCTCCTTCGCCGCGAACCGCGCCGCCAGCGAGGCCACCCCCCGCCGCTCCCCGCTCGGCAGCAGCAACTCCCCCGGCGTGAACAACCGGTCCGCCATCCCGGGCGTCCGCTCCAGCGCCGCCCCGAACCGCTCGATCTCCGCCACGTCGATCCCGACCCCGACAATCACCGCGACCCGCTCCTCTCCCTCGCTGCCCGGACCTTACGGCACACTTTCGAGTGAGAACCGCTTCGATCCCCTTCGGGTACCGGCCCGCGCTCCTACTCTTTCGCGCAGACCGCACCCACCAGGAGGGAGAAGGGCCATGGTCGCCATGCCAGCCGTCGAGCACCCGCTGCCCGAGGACGATCTCCTGCAGACCTTCCTCAGCCTTGAGACACCGCTGGGCTACAAGGCAGAGCTCATCGACGGGGAGATCATCGTGACCCCACCGCCGGACGGTTCGCACGAGACCACGTTCGCCTCGCTGATCCGACAGTTCATCCGCGAGTCGGCGACGGATTTCGACATCGCCGGCACCAAGGGCCTGATCACCCCCCTCGGCCACTTCATCCCGGACGGCACCGTCAGCCCGGTCGGCCACTTCCAGGACGCCGAGCCCTGGGCCGGCACCGCCGGTGTCCTGCTGGTCTTCGAGGTCACTTCGGGCAATCCCGCCAAGGACCGGGACGTCAAACGGCGCGGCTACGCGGCCGGCCTGATCCCCTGTTACCTGCTGATCGACCGCAGCCGCGCCGAGGCCGTGCTGTTCACCGACCCGGTGGACGGCGACTACGCCGCCCTCACCAAGGTCCCGTTCGGCAAGCCGCTCGACCTGCCCGCCCCGTTCTCGTTCGCGCTGGACACCACTCCCCTGCGGTAGCCGGCACCGCAGGGGAGCAGCACGTCCGCCCTACTCCACCGTGACGGACTTCGCCAGGTTGCGGGGCTGGTCCACCTCGTGGCCCTTGGCGGTGGCCAGCTCGCAGGCGAAGACCTGGAGCGGCACCGTCGAGACCAGCGGCTGGAGCAGCACCGGCGTGACCGGGATCCGGATCAGGTGGTCGGCGTACGGGGCGACCGCCTCGTCGCCCTCCTCGGCGATCACGATGGTCCTGGCGCCACGGGCCCGGATCTCCTGGATGTTGGAGACGATCTTGTCGTGCAGGATCGACCGGCCGCGCGGCGAGGGCACCACCACGACCACCGGCAGGCCCTCCTCGATCAGCGCGATCGGGCCGTGCTTGAGCTCGCCCGCCGCGAAGCCCTCGGCGTGCATGTACGCCAGCTCCTTGAGCTTGAGCGCACCCTCCAGGGCCACCGGGTAGCCGACGTGCCGGCCGAGGAAGAGCACCGACTTGGCGTCCGCCAGCGAGCGGGCCAGCTCACGGACCGGCTCCATGGTCCGGAGCACCTGCTCGACCTGCCTGGGGGCCTCGCGGAGCTCCTGGATGACGCTCTGGATCTCGTCGCCCCACTTGGTGCCGCGCACCTGGCCCAGGTAGAGGGCGACCAGGTAGCAGGCGACCAGCTGGGTCAGGAACGCCTTGGTGGAGGCGACCGCGACCTCGGGGCCGGCGTGGGTGTAGAGCACCGCGTCCGACTCGCGCGGGATGGTGGAGCCGTTGGTGTTGCAGATCGCCAGCACCTTGGCGCCCTGCTCCCGGGCGTGCCGCAGCGCCATCAGGGTGTCCATGGTCTCGCCGGACTGCGAGATGGCGATCACCAGCGTGCGCGCGTCCAGGATCGGGTCCCGGTAGCGGAACTCCGAGGCGACCTCGACCTCGCACGGGATCCGGGTCCAGTGCTCGATCGCGTACTTGGCGATCATCCCGGCGTGGAACGCGGTGCCGCAGGCGACGATCACCACCTTGTCGACCTCGCGCAACTGGGCGTCGGAGATCCGCAGCTCGTCGAGCGTCAGCCGGCCGTCCGCGCCGATCCGGCCGAGCAGGGTGTCGGCGACCGCCTTCGGCTGCTCGGCGATCTCCTTGAGCATGAAGTAGTCGTAGCCGCCCTTCTCGGCGGCCGAGGCGTCCCAGTCCACGTGGTACTCGCGGACCTCGGCGGGCCGCCCGTCGAAGTCGGTGACGGTCACCGCCTCCGCCCGCAGTTCGACCACCTGGTCCTGACCGAGCTCGATCGCCTCCCGGGTGTGGGCGATGAAGGCGGCCACGTCCGAGGCGAGGAAGTTCTCGCCCTCGCCGCGCCCGACCACCAGCGGCGAGTTCCGCCGCGCGCCGACCACCACGCCGGGCTGGTCGGCGTGCACCGCCACCAGGGTGAAGGCCCCGTCCAGCTGACGGCAGACCGTCCGCATCGCCTCGGCCAGGTCACCGGCGAACGCCTCGCCCAGCAGGTGGGCGACCACCTCGGTGTCGGTCTCCGAGCGGAGCGTGTGGCCCCGGTCGGCGAGCTCGGCCCGCAGCTGGGCGAAGTTCTCGATGATGCCGTTGTGCACCACCGCGACCCGGCGCGCGTCGTCCAGGTGAGGGTGGGCGTTCGCGTTGGTCGGGCCGCCGTGGGTGGCCCAGCGGGTGTGGCCGATCCCGGAGGTGCCGGCGGGGAGAGGGGTCTCCGCCAGCGCCTTCTCCAGATTGACCAGCTTGCCCGCGCGCTTGTCCGTGGCGAGGCTCCACTGCCCGTCGGCGCCTCGCGTCTGGACGGCCACACCGGCGGAGTCGTAACCCCGGTACTCGAGCCGTCGCAGACCTTCGATCACTACATTCTGGGCCTCAAGGGGGCCCACATAACCTACGATTCCGCACATCGCGCCAGGATATCGGCGCACCCCAGGACCCCTCGCCACCCCCTGGTGACCGACACCACAGCACCCCGGACGCCCGGTACGGCCCACAATGGACCATGTGCTGACCGAACTCTGTACGAGGGGCGCCCCCGCGACGCCCACCCCCTCCCCGTACGTGGATCTGGACCGGGCCGAGTGGAGCGCCCTGCGGGAGCGCACGCCGATGCCGCTGACCGCCGAGGAGGTGGAGAAGCTGCGCGGCCTGGGCACCGCCCTCGACCTGGACGAGGTCCGGGACGTCTACCTGCCGCTGTCCCGGCTGCTCAACCTCTACATCCACGCCACCCACGAGCTGCGCAGCACGGTCGGGACCTTCCTGGACACCCCGGACACCGAGCGCACCCGCACCCCGTTCGTGATCGGCGTGGCCGGCTCGGTGGCGGTGGGCAAGTCCACCACCGCCCGCCTGCTGAAGGCGCTGCTGGCCCGCTGGCCGGAGCACCCCCGGGTCGAGCTGGTCACCACCGACGGCTTCCTGCTCCCCAACGCCGAGCTCCGCCGCCGGGGCCTGATGGCCCGCAAGGGCTTCCCCGAGTCGTACGACCGCCGGGCCCTGATGCGCTTCGTGGCGGACGTCAAGGCCGGCAAGGACCGGGTCACCGCCCCGGTCTACTCGCACCTGGTCTACGACATCGTGCCGGACGAGCGCCTGACCGTGGAGCGCCCCGACATCCTGATCGTCGAGGGCCTCAACGTGCTGCAGCCCGCACTGCCCGGCAGCGACGGCCGCACCCGGCTCGCGGTGGCCGACTACTTCGACTTCTCGATCTACGTCGACGCCCGCACCGACGACATCGAGAGCTGGTACCTGTCCCGGTTCAAGAAGCTCAGGGACACCGCCTTCCAGGACCCGAACTCCTACTTCCGCCGCTTCACCGAGGTGCCGGAGGAGGAGGCGATGGAGTACGGCCGCCAGGTCTGGCGCACCATCAACAAGCCCAACCTGGTGGAGAACGTGCTGCCCACCCGGGGTCGGGCCACCCTGGTGCTGCAGAAGGGCGCCGACCACAAGGTCCGCCGGGCGCTGCTGCGCAAGATCTAGTTGCCCTCGCGGGCCAACTCGGTCTGCCCCGAGGGGCATCACGAATGCATCCCGATTGACCGGAATCACATCCCGACCTGTCTGAGTCATGCCCAATTGTCGGAATTGCGACACAACTGCTGGTCGTAGTATCAACGGCGTCAGTCACTCCGCGCCTCTAAACCGACACGGACCACCTCAAATGCTTGCGTTCCTCCTCGAGATACAGCAGTGGTGGACCTTCGGGACGATCTATCCGTTCGCGGTCTTCATGTCCGTCGTGTGGCTGCTGTGGCTCGTCCGGATCGTTCTGACCCGCCGTTACAAGCCTTGGGTGCGCCCGTACTCGACCACCACCTCCGTGATCATCCCGGTGGTGGACGAGCCGGCCGACCTGTTCCGCTCGGTCCTGGACCGGATCATCGAGCAGCAGCCGACCGAGATGGTCGTGGTGATCAACGGCAAGCGCAACGAGGTGCTGGAGCAGGTCTGCGACCGGTTGGGCGTCTACTGGGAGTGGACCGCGACCCCCGGAAAGCGCAACGCCCTGCGGGTCGGCCTCGAGGTCTGCACCGGTGACGTCGCGGTCCTGGTGGACTCCGACACGGTCTGGACCCCGAGCACCCTGAGCGAGCTGATCAAGCCGTTCCGGGACGAGAAGGTCGGCGGCGTGACCACCCGTCAGCGCATCCTCGACCCCGGTCGCTCCGTCCTCACCCGCTGGGCCGACTGGCTGGAGAGCGTCCGCTGCCAGTACTCGCTGCCCGCCATGAGCGTGCTCGGCACCGTCGGCTGCCTCCCGGGCCGGACCATCGCCTTCCGCCGGCAGATCCTGGTGGACTGCATGGAGGACTTCCTCGGCGAGAAGTTCCTCGGGGTGTTCCTCGAGGTGAGCGACGACCGGACCCTCACCAACTACACGCTCAAGCAGGGCTACAAGACCGTCTACCAGTCGACCTCGCTGGTCTACACGGACGCCCCGCTGGCGCTGGGCAAGCTCGCCAAGCAGCAGTACCGCTGGGCCCGCGGCTCGCAGTACAACACCCTGCGGATGCTGCCCTGGATGCTGCGGCGAGCCAAGATGCTCGCCCTCTTCTACGCGGTCGACATCCTGGTCCCGTTCATGCTGCTGGGCAGCTTCTCCTCCTGGGCGGTGGCCATCTGGCACGGCTCGGGCCCCAGCCTGTACGAGGGCCTGCCGCTGCCGGTCGAGCACTGGAAGGCACTGCTGTCGCTGCTCGTGCTGGCGGCCCTGCTCTCCACGGTGTCCCTCGCCATCCGCTTCGGGAGGCACTTCGCCTACCGCTCCAGGGACATGCTCTACCTGCCGGTCTTCATGGTGATCAACACCTGTCTGCTGCTCCCGGTCCGCCTGCTCGGCTTCTTCCGGATGGGCCACAACGCGTCCTGGGGCACCCGCGACGACAGCTTCGCCGGCGAGCGCGCCCGGAGCCCGAAGGTCGTCATCCCCTACCTGCTCGGCGGAGCGATGCTGATCGGCTCGGTGATGATGAGTGTCTAGGCGTGCCAAGAAGATGCACTGGTGGAGCCGTGGCTCGGGCATCCGGCTCCGGCTCTGGATGGTCTGCAACGTCGCCATCCTCGCGGTGCTGACCTACGGGGTGATGGCCGCACTGGCCGTCGCGAACGATGGTGGCCGCTACGAGGGACTGGGCCAGAACGCCGGCGCCCCCGCCCTCAGCGAGCTCTTCCAGCCCGAGAAGAAGGCGCCCTCGATCCCGGACCGCAGCGTCTTCAGCGCGCCGGACGGGAAGCACTTCGGGGTCAGCACCCTGGAGGCGCCGTGGTCCGGCAAGGAGCTCCAGCAGATCAAGCAGTCGGCCGGGGTCTGGCCGACCATGGCCGAGTACTTCGTCCGCTGGGACCAGACCTTCGACCCCAAGGCGGTCAGCGCGGCCTACGGCCACGGGACCCTGCCGGTGCTGGCCTGGGAGCCGTGGGCGGGCGGTGACGCGGGCTCGGCCGAGCAGCCGAACTACAGCCTCGCCAGCATCATCGAAGGCAAGCACGACGACTACCTGCGCACCTTCGCCCAGGGCGTCGCCGCGCAGAAGTGGCCGCTGGCGATCCGCTTCGCGCACGAGATGAACGGCAACTGGTACCCCTGGTCCGAGCAGACCAACGGCAACCAGCAGGGCCAGTACGTCCAGGCGTGGCGCCACGTGCACGACGTGTTCGCCAAGGAGGGCGCCGCCAACGTCATCTGGATCTGGAGCCCGAACATCCTGCGGCCGGTGAAGGACATCAGCATCCCCGACCTCTACCCGGGCGACGACTACGTCGACTGGCTGGGCATGGTCGGCTACGGCACCAACCGCGAGCGCACCGCCGACGAGACCTTCGGCCCGACCCTCGACGTGCTGCGCCAGATCTCCAAGAAGCCGGTCCTCATCACGGAGACCGGGCGGGAGACCAACGCCGCCTACAAGCCCGCCTGGACCGCGGACTTCTTCACCTGGCTCGCCAAGCAGCCCGACGTGATCGGGTTCATCTGGTTCCAGCGGAACGTCGCCGAGGGCGGCAAGGCCAACTGGCGCTTCGACGAGAGCACCGCGTCGCTGAGGGCCTTCGCGAACGGCATCCGACAGATCACACTCGCCAAGGGGCTGGGCTGACCGAGCGTCACATCCCGGCACGCCACCACGGACGGTAGGAAGAACACAGAGTGAGCATGCAGCAGTCGCCGCTCCGCACGACAGCACGGCGGGCCACCGACTCCGCATCCTCCGAGGGCCGGCAGCCCGCGGAACCTGCGGAACCCACCGGGCCCGCCGAGACCGCCGCTCCCGTTCCCTCCGCGGCGAAGCGGCGGGCCCTGACGCTGCTCACCGTCCTCCCCCCGGCCGTGGTCGCCCTCTACCGCTGCCTCGACGGGATCGGCAGCCGTCAGCTGTGGCGCGACGAACACGCCAGCTGGTGGGCCGCCACCCTGGACTTCGAGGACCTGCGGGCCCTGCTCGGCACCATCGACGCGGTGATCGCCCCGTACTACCTGCTGCTCCGCCTGTGGATCACCGGCTTCGGCGACTCCGCCGCCTCGATGCGCACCCCCTCCGCCCTGGCGATGGCACTGGCCGCCGCCGTGACCGCCGCGCTCGGCCGTCGGCTGGCCGTCCGGTCGGGCGTCTCCCGGACGGGCCTCGCGGCCTCCCTGACCGGGCTCGGCGCTGGCCTGGCGTTCGCCCTGTTGCCCGCCGTCGCCCGGTACGGACAGGAGGCCAGGCCGTACGCCTTCTCGGTGCTCGCCGTCGTGGTGTCCACCCTGCTGCTCCTGCGGGCCCTGGAGCAGCCCTCGGCATCCCGTTGGGCCTGGTACGCCGCCAGTGTGACCCTGGTCGGGGCGGCCCACCTGGTCTCGCTGCTCGTGCTGGCCGCCCATCTGCTCGCCGCGCTGACCCTGGCGCTGCGCGACCGTGACCGCGCGGCCTTCTGGTACTGGGCCCTCGCCGCCCTGGCCGGGGTCGGGGGCATCGCCACCCTGCTGCTGCGCGGCAACGGCCAGAGCAAGCAGATCGCCTGGAACAACCCGACCCTCGACGACCTGACCGGCCTGCCCAGGGAACTCTTCGGCTCCTGGTCGACCGCGGCCGTCGTGCTGGGGCTCGCGGTGATCGGGCTGTGGCCGGCCCGGCGCCACGCCGGGCTGCTGGTCTGCTGGATCGTGCTCCCGCCCGTCCTGACGTACGTGACGGTGGACCGGCTGCACCTCTTCCTGGAGCGCTACCTGCTGTTCACCCTGGCACCGTGCGTGCTGTTGGCCGCGGCCGGGGCGGGCTGGTTGCTCTCCCCGCTCGGCCGGGCTGCCGTGGGCCGGGTGGTGGCGGGTCTGCTCGGCACGGCGCTGCTCGGCGGGATCGCCTTCCTCGCCCAGCCGGCCATGGCGACCCTGGGCGACAACCCCAAGTCCGAGCCGGACTACCGCGGCACCGCCGACCTGCTCGCCGCCCAGACCAAGCCCGGCGACGGCATGGTGATCAACAGCCAGCTGAACGCCCGGCGCGCGCTCGCCTACGAGCTGCGGGACCGTCAGGCACCGACCGACATACTGCTCCAGTACTACCCGGAGGACCTCGGGCGCTTCCAGGGCGTGGAGTGCACCGACCCCTCGGAGTGCGCGCGCTTCACCGACCGGCTGTGGCTGGTCAGCACCGCGGTCGGGCCCAACCCGCTCGCCCAGCTGCCCAAGGCCACCCAGGACGTGCTGAACCAGCAGTTCAAGGTGGTCGACACCAAGCAGCTGCACGACGTCAAGCTGGTCCTGCTGGAGCGCACCCAGCCCGCGCCCGGCGAGGAGTGATCCCCGGCCCGGTGGCGCGCCGGGCTCAGCTCATCGGCCAGGACACCAGGTTCTGGTCCGCCAGCCCGTCCTGGAACGCCTTCAGCGCACCGGGCGAGGTGGTGAACCGCCAGTCGTAGCGGCCGCCCTCCTGGTCGCTGTGCTGGAACCAGGAGAAGCCCACCACCTGCGGGCGGCTCTTGAGCCAGCGGAAGAAGTCGACGGTCCAGAGCGCCTTGTTGGGGTTCGGCTTGACGCCGGTCTCCCCGATGAAGATCGGCTTCCGGGAGAGCGAGACCAGGTCCTCGTAGGTCTCGTCGAAGACCTGACCGGCGGTGGTCTCGCTCTCGCTGTACCCGTCCATGCCGATCCAGTCGACGTACTTGTCGCCGGGGAAGTACCGGGTCAACTCGTGCTTGTTGGTGCCCCGGTGGATGTTCGGGCACCAGAACCAGACCGCGTTGTCGACGTTGCGGGCCGCGAAGACGTCGTACACGTGCCGCCAGGCGTTCACGAAGTCGCCCGGCTTGTTGCCGCTGTGCTGCTCGGACCACGGGTACCACTCGGCGTTCATCTCGTGCGCGAACCGGATCACCACCGGTCGCCCGGTGCGCTTGACCGCGTCCGCGAACCGCCCGATGTAGGCGTCGTGCGCGCCCGAGGCGATCACGCTCAGGGCGTAGGTGGGCTGGTCGTCCCCTGCCTCCTTGCCGGCCGAGGGCTGCCAGGTCACCACTGGTACGGCGCCCAGGTGGTAGGACTCGGTCACCCGGTCCGGCTCGAACTCCTGGTCCCAGTTGAGGAAGTACTCCTGGACGGTCGGCCGACGGCCGGCCGCGGTGGCCACCGTCTCGGTCTCCGGTTCGTTGGGCGAGCCGGGCGTGCTGACCCCGAAGTGCAGCGCCTTGGGCGACCGGACCTCCGCCATCGTGGTGGTGGTGCCGTAGCCGGTGGGCTTCGTGGTCTCCGGCGGCCGCTGCTGGACGGTGGGCGTCGCCCAGGTGGCGGGCGATCCGGGCGCGTCAGGGCCGTCCTCGCTGTCGAAGGCGAGCAGCCCGACCAGCAGCACCATCGCCAGTCCGCCGATCAACCAGGCCCCCCAGGCCGGGCGGTACCGCACCCGTCGCAGCCCGTCCGTCAGCACCACGCCCGCAGCTTCCCTCCACCACGCCATCGAGTGCCGTCAGCCCGTCTTCTTGGCGGCTTCGGTCCCCCGGGCGACCAGCACCGCCTTCAGCGCGTTGGTGACGTCCTTGCCGGTCGGGTCGGTGGCGGCCGGCGCGGAGCCGTCCTTGGTGCCCGTCACGGTGAAGTAGAGGTAGCGGCCGAAGGAGTCGTGCACGACCGCACAGCTCTTCAGGTCGGCGCAGAACTTCGGCGCCCCGCCCTTGATCAGGGGCTGGACGTTGCCCTTGTAGACGCTGTCGGCCTTGTCCGCCTGCACCTTGTTGTCGAAGACGGCCACACCGAGGGTGACCGTGACCTTGTCCGCGGTGTAGGTGGCCCGGTAGAGGCCCCGGCACATCTGGTCGCGCAGGATCGGCCCGAGGCCGTTGGCGGTGTAGTCCCCGCAGCTGCCACTGAAGTCGACGGCGTTCCTGGTGTACGTCCGCCCCTGGACCGTGACGGTGTCGTTCGGGAACAGCACCTCCGCGGTCAGCGGCGCCTTGTCCGAGCTGCCCTTGGAGAGGATCTCCTCCGGCTTCTTGGACGGCGGCGTGGCCGACTTGCTCGCGGAGGCGGAGGGGGGCGCCACGGCGCTCGCCGAGGGGGCGGGCGCGGTCTGGACCGCTTCCGCCGGGACCCGCGGCTGACCGTTCGTCACGTAGACCGAGAGCGCCACGATCGCACCGATCACGAGGGCCGCGCCGACGCTGCTGAGGGTCACCATCAGCCGGCGCCTGCCGAGCCGGCTCGCCTCGGCGTTCTGCTGGGCCAGCGCCGACCAGTCGGGTTCGTCGATGTCGGGCGACCGGAAGGTGGACGGGCCGTAACGGCCCTGGACCGGCTGGCCGCCGTAGCCGGGCGGCGGGAACTCCCCCGGGGCGTAACCGCCCTGACGGGGCGGCGGGGTCGCGGCTATCCCCGGCCAGCCGGACTGACCCTGCCCCGGGAAGACCGGGACGGCGGCACTCGCGCGGTTCGGCGGATTGCCCTGGTGGGCGGCTCCCGGCTCGGCGGGCGGCAACGGCCGGTCCGGCTGCGGAGGGCCCGCAGGACCGGGCTCCTCCGACTGCGCCTGCTGCTGCCCCTCGGTCATCTGAGCCTCCGCCACCTTTTCAGCCAATGCGTGCAGATGATATCCAGAAAATCCTCTGGTCCTACGTATGATCCCAGGGCCTGGAGCAAGCATTTGTCATACCGGAACGCAACCGAGGCCGTTCCCTGTCCGAGGGCTGACGGACCATCAGCCCAGGTGGGTGCGGACGGCCTCGGCCAGGCGCTCGCAGACCGCGTGGGCCTGCACCTGGTCGGCGGCCTCGACCATCACCCGGACCAGCGGCTCGGTGCCCGAGGGGCGCAGCAGCACCCGTCCGGTGGCACCGAGTTCGGCCTCGGCCTCGGCGACGGCGACGGCCAGTTCGGGAGAGGTGGTCACCCGGCTCCGGTCGACGCCCTTGACGTTGATCAGCAGCTGCGGCAGCCGGGTCATCACGGCGGCCAGGTCGGCCAGCGGCTGCTTGGTGGCGGCCAGCCGGGCGCCCAGCATCAGGCCGGTGAGCGTGCCGTCGCCGGTGGTCGCGTGGTCGAGCAGGATCACGTGGCCGGACTGCTCGCCGCCGAGCGCGAAGCCGTGCTGCTTCATCTCCTCCAGCACGTACCGGTCGCCGACCGCGGTCTGCACCAGCTCGATGCCCTCGCGCTCCATCGCCAGCTTGAAGCCGAGGTTGGACATCACGGTGGCCACCGCGGTCCCCCGGCGCAGCGTGCCGGCCTCCTTCATGGCGACCGCCAGGATGGCCAGGATCTGGTCGCCGTCCACCTCGTTGCCGTCCGCGTCGGCGGCCAGGCAGCGGTCGGCGTCGCCGTCCAGGGCGATGCCCAGGTCGGCCCGGTGCTCGCGCATCGCGGCCTGCAGCTTGTCCAGGTGGGTGGAGCCGACGCCGTCGTTGATGTTCAACCCGTTCGGCTCGGCGCCGAGCGTGTAGACCACCTCGGCCCCGGCCCGGGCAAACGCCTCGGGGGCGACCCGGGCGGCCGCGCCGTGCGCGCCGTCGATGACGACCTTCACCCCGTCGAGGCGGTTCGGCAGCACGGCGACCAGGTGCGCGACGTACTTGTCGAAGCCCTCGGTGTACTGCCGGACCCGGCCGACGGCCGCGCCGGTCGGGCGCTGCCAGTCCTCGTTCGAGCCGACGCCGTAGCGGTGGTAGTGCGCCTCGATCGCGTCCTCGATCGCGTCGTCCAGCTTGTGCCCGCCGCGGGCCAGGAACTTGATGCCGTTGTCCGGCATCGCGTTGTGGCTGGCCGACAGCATCACGCCGAAGTCCGCACCGAGCGCACCGGTGAGGTACGCCACAGCCGGGGTGGGCAGCACGCCGACCCGCAGTACGTCGACGCCCGCGCTGGCCAGGCCGGCGATCACGGCCGCCTCCAGGAACTCCCCGGACGCCCGGGGGTCGCGCCCGACCACGGCGACCGGCCGGTGGCCGTCGAAGGCCCCCGCGTCACCGAGTACATGGGCCGCCGCCACCGACAGCCCGAGCGCCAGCTCGGCCGTCAGGGTCTGGTTGGCCACACCGCGCACGCCGTCCGTACCGAAGAGTCGTCCCACAGTTTCCGTCCTCCGTCGCCGTTCCACAGGCAAGAAATCTCTCGCGGCTCCCCCGCCTCCGCACAGGCGTACGGGGAGAGAAAAACACGACACCCCGGAGCACACGGGGTGCTCCGGGGTGTGCAGCACACCCCGGGGGTGCGAACCATCGAGATGGTACGCCCCCCGGTGGAGGTGCTTAGCGCTTGCTGTACTGCGGGGCCTTACGGGCCTTCTTGAGACCGGCCTTCTTGCGCTCGACGGCACGCGCGTCACGCATCAGGAAACCGGCCTTCTTGAGCGCGGCGCGGTTGTTGTCCACGTCCGCCTCGTTCAGCGCACGGGCGACGCCGAGGCGCAGCGCGTAGGCCTGACCGGAGACGCCGCCACCCGAGATGCGGGCGACAACGTCGTAACGGCCGTCGAGCTCAAGGAGCTTGAAGGGCTCGTTCACGGTCTGCTGGTGCACCTTGTTGGGGAAGTAGTTCTCCAGGGTGCGACCGTTGATCTTCCACTTGCCGGTGCCCGGAACGATCCGGACGCGGGCAATGGCCTCCTTGCGACGGCCGAGGCCGGCGCCGGGGATGGCCTCGCCGAAACGGCCGGCCAGCGACTCGGAGGTGTAGCTCTCCTCGGAGGTGAACTCTTCGACGGTCTCGTCGAAGTCGACCTCAAGGGTGTTCTCGATGGCAGTCTCGGCCACGGTGTTCCTCAGCTTCTCAGTGATGGGGCTTGGTGGCCGGAATTACTGCGCGACCTGGGTGATCTCGAACGGCACCGGCTGCTGCGCAGCGTGCGGGTGCTGGTCGCCCGAGTAGACCTTCAGCTTGGAGAGCATCTGGCGGCCCAGGCTGTTCTTGGGGATCATGCCCTTGATGGCCTTCTCGACGGCCTTCTCCGGGTTCTTGTCCAGGAGGTCGTCGTAGCGGACCGCGCGGAGACCGCCCGGGAAACCGCTGTGGCGGTAGGCCATCTTCTGGGTCTTCTTGTTGCCCGAAAGGTGCACCTTGTCCGCGTTGATGATGATGACGAAGTCACCAGTGTCAACGTGCGGCGCGTAGATCGCCTTGTGCTTGCCCCGGAGGAGGTTGGCGACCTGGGAGGCCAGGCGGCCGAGCACGACGTCTTGCGCGTCGATGATGTGCCACTGACGCTGGACGTCGCCGGGCTTGGGGCTGTACGTACGCACGGTCGTAGCCTTCGCTTTTCAGTGAGTGAGTCCTGACAGGAGCACCCGGACGAGAGATCAGCCTGGTCCCGCTTGGACGCAATTCAAGGGGGAGCCGCTGGTCATCGGCCTGGGTATCTCCGGCGTACCGACCTCTCACGTGAGATGGAGCGAGCCAATACGCACAACAAGGGCCCAGCCTACCGGGCCGCTCCGTACGGGTCAAAAAGGGTCAGCGATCGCGCTGCACCCGGGTCTCGTCCCAGACCGGTTCGAGGGACTCGTAGACCCGTCCGTCGGCCCCGAACACCAGGAAGCGGTCGAAGGTCTTGGCGAACCAGCGGTCGTGGGTGACACACAGCACAGTGCCGTCGAACGCCTCCAGGCCCTGCTGGAGCGCCTCGGCGCTCTCCAGGTCCAGGTTGTCCGTCGGCTCGTCCAGCAGCAGCGCGGTGACGCCGGTGAGCTCCAGCTTGAGGATCATCAGCCGGGCCTGCTGGCCGCCGGAGAGCGACTCGAACTTCTGCTCCTCCTGCCGGTCCAGCTCGTACCGGCGCAGCGCGCCCATCGCGGCGCCGCGGCTGAGCGCGTGCTCCTCCTCGACGATCGACCTGACGGTGCGTCCGAGCAGCTCGGGATGGGCGTGGGTCTGCCGGAAGTGGCCGGGCACCACCCGCGCGCCGAGCCGGAACGAGCCGCTGTGGTTCACCGAGTCGTCGCCCGCCAGCAGCCGCAGGAAGTGCGACTTGCCGGAGCCGTTCGAGCCCAGCACGCCGACCCGCTCGCCGTAGAACACCTCCAGGTCGAAGGGCTTCATCAGGCCGGTCAGTTCGAGCTGCTCGATGGTCAGCGCCCGGACGCCCGTCCGGCCGCCCTTCAGTCGCATGGTGATGTTCTGCTCGCGCGGCGGCTCCTCCGGCCGGCCGGCCTCCTCGAACTTCTTCAGCCGGGTCTGCGCGGCCGCGTACCGGGTGGCCAGCGCATGGCTGATCGAGGCGGCCTGACGGAGGTTCACCACCAGCTTCTTCAGCTTGGCGTGCTCCTCGTCCCAGCGGCGGCCCAGCTCCTCGAAGCGCTCGAAGCGCTCCTTGCGGGCGTCGTGGAACGACTCGAAGCCGCCACCGTGCACCCAGACGCTGCTGCCGCCGCCGCCGAAACCGGTCTCGACGCTGATGATCTTGTCAGCGGCCCGGGACAGCAGTTCGCGGTCGTGTGAGATGAACAACACGGTCTTCGGAGTGGCCCGGATCGCCTCCTCCAGCCAGCGCTTGCCCGGCACGTCGAGGTAGTTGTCCGGCTCGTCGAGCAGCAGCACCTCCTCGGGGCCGCGCAGCAGGGCCTCCAGCACCAGCCTCTTCTGCTCACCGCCGGAGAGCGTGTTCAGACCACGGAACTGGGCCCGGTCGAAGGGCATCCCCAGGGCGGCCGTGGTGCAGACGTCCCAGACGGTCTCGTAGTCGTAGCCGTCCGCGTCGGCCCAGTCCGAGAGCGCCTGGGCGTACGCCATCTGCGACTTCTCGTCGTCCTGCGCCATCATCGCCAGCTCGGCGGCGTCCACCGCTTTGGCGGCCACCGCGATCCTCGGCGGGGCCACCGAGACCAGCAGGTCGCGGACGGAGGCGTCGGCGGCCAGCGCGCCGGGGGCCTCCCGCTGGTCCTCGCGGCCGGTGGTCCCGACGAACTGGCGCATCACGCCCAGGCCGCCGCTCACCGTCACCGAACCGCCGTGCGGCTGGGTGTCCCCCGCGATCATGCGCAGCAACGTGGTCTTACCGGCTCCGTTGGCCCCCACCAGCGCGACGGCCGACCCCTCGCCGACCCGGAAGGACGCGTCGTCGAACAGCACCCGCCCGTCCGGCAGGTAGTACTCCAGGTGCGAAATCTCGACGTGTCCCATGTCGGGAATTGTGCCAAGCACGCCCCCACGGACCAAAACCCTTTTGGCGGAGGCCCGGGGCTCTGCTGATGTGCGGCTCCGCCGCGTGGGCGACGCCAACTTTTGTGCGGGTGCTCCGGGTCTACCGTCCAGGGGCTCGGGGAACTGCGACGCCGGCCCCGTAAAAGGTGATCCGTGCGTGGGTGGTCAGGCACTTTCGCAGCGACCCCGGCGCCAGATCTCCTCGCAGTTCCCCGAGCCCCTGGACCGTAAGTGGCTGAGCGCCTGCCGAAAGCGCAGCCCGAAGCGGGTGCCTAGTCGGCGACCGAGAGGGTCCGGAGGCGGCGGGAGACCCGGTTGCGTTCGGCGAGTTGGTCGTCCGCGGGGTAACCGACCTCTTCGAGGGTCAGGCCGTGCGGGCGGATCACGTTGACCGCGGAGTGGCGGACCCCGCCGGCCAGGACCTGGCCGGGGAAGTCGACCGGCCGGTGGCCGTCGCCGACCAGCAGCATGGCGCCCACCAGCGCCCGCACCATGTTGTGGCAGAACGCGTCGGCCCGCACCGTGGCGATCGCCAGTGACCCCTCCTGGGCCGCGTACGGATCCACCGGGACCCGGTCCCAGCGGAGTTCGAGCAGGGTCCGGATGGTGGTCGCGCCGTCGCGCTTCTTGCAGTACGCGGCGAAGTCGTGCTCGCCGAGCAGCAGCCGGGCCGCCTCGTTCATCCGGTCCACGTCCAGCGGCCGGTCGTGCCAGAGCACGTGACCCCGCAGCAGTGGGTCCACCCCGCCCTGGTGGTCGGCCACCCGATAGGCGTACCGGCGCCAGATCGCGGCGAACCGGGCGTCGAACCCCGCCGGTGCCTCGGCCAGCCGGTAGACCCGGATGTCGGCGGGCAGCCGTCCCGCCAGCCGGCGGAGCAGTTTCTCGGCGTGCTGGGCCCACAGCTCGGCCGGCAGGTCGACGTGGGCCACCTGGCCCCGCGCGTGCACCCCGGCGTCGGTCCGGCCCGCCACGGTGAGCGGGAACGGCTCGGGGCTGCGGGTGACCACCTGCAGCGCGCTCTCCAGCTCGTCCTGCACGGTGCGCCGGCCGGGCTGCCGCGCCCAGCCGGCGAACTCCGCGCCCTGGTAGGCGAGGTCCAGCCGGATCCGGACGTGACCGTCCGCCGGGCCGTCCTTGATCGGGGGACGCTCGGCGCAGTCGTTCTGCACATCTACTCCACAGAAGAAGGAACGGGCCCGCCCCCCGAAGGGAGGCGGGCCCGAACGAACACCTTGAGGTGTCAGGCCTTGTCGGCCTCGACCTCGTCGGCGACGACCTCGGTCTCGGCGGCCTCGGTGGCCTCGACCTTGGCGTCGGCCTCCTTGACGGCGCGCTTGGTGGCGCCCTCGGCCTCGCCGACGGCGGTCTGCGCGACGGTCAGCGCCTCGACCAGCTCGATCACGGCCATCGGGGCGTTGTCGCCACGACGGGGACCGATCTTGGTGATCCGGGTGTAACCACCGGGGCGGTTCTCGTAGCGCGGCGCGATCTCGGTGAAGAGAGTGTGCAGCACGGAGACGTCGGTGATCGTCTTGCGGACGATGCGACGGTTGTGGATGTCGCCGACCTTCGCCTTGGTGATGAGGCGCTCGGCCAGCGGGCGCATCCGACGGGCCTTGGCCTCGGTCGTGGTGATGCGGCCGTAGGTGAACAGCTCGCGGCACAGGCCGGCGAGCAGCAGCGGCTCGTGGTGCGGGCCACCGCCGAGGCGGGCACCCTTCGTGGGACGGGGCATGATTGCTCCTCAAATCTCCGAACCCGGCCGTGTCAGGTACCGGGACGGGCGCCCGGGCACTGTTGCCCGGACGGCTTTCTTGCATCGAACAGGGGGCGACCCGCGAGGGTCGCCCCCGTCGAATTCCTTAGTACTGCTCGGTCTCCGCGTAACCCGCGTCGTCCAGGTCGTCGGCGCCGAAGGCGTCGGCGGCGGCGGTCGGGTCGAATCCCGGCGGGCTGTCCTTGAGCGCCAGGCCCATGCCGGCCAGCTTCGCCTTGACCTCGTCGATCGACTTCGCACCGAAGTTGCGGATGTCGAGCAGGTCGGCCTCGGAGCGGGCCACGAGCTCACCCACGGTGTGGATGCCCTCGCGCTTGAGGCAGTTGTACGACCGAACGGTGAGCTCGAGCTCCTCGATCGGCAGGGCGAGATCGGCGGCCAGGGCGGCGTCCGTCGGGGACGGGCCCATGTCGATGCCCTCGGCGTCGATGTTCAGCTCGCGGGCGAGACCGAACAGCTCCACCAGGGTCTTACCGGCGGACGCCATGGCGTCGCGCGGGCGCATGGCGGGCTTGGTCTCGACGTCGACGATGAGCTTGTCGAAGTCGGTCCGCTGCTCGACACGGGTGGCCTCGACCTTGTAGGTGACCTTCAGCACGGGGCTGTAGATCGAGTCGACCGGGATCCGGCCGATCTCCTGGCCGGAAGCCTTGTTCTGCACGGCGGAGACGTAGCCGCGACCGCGCTCGACGGTCAGCTCCATCTCCAGCTTGCCCTTGCCGTTGAGCGTGGCGAGGACCAGCTCGGGGTTGTGCACCTCGACACCGGCCGGGGGCGCGATGTCGGCGGCGGTGACCACACCCGGGCCCTGCTTGCGCAGGTACATCACGACCGGCTCGTCGTGCTCCGAGGAGACAACCAGCTGCTTGATGTTGAGGATGAGGTCGGTCACGTCCTCCTTGACGCCCGGCACGGTGGTGAACTCGTGCAGGACACCGTCGACCCGGATGCTGGTGACAGCGGCACCGGGGATCGAGGAGAGGAGCGTGCGGCGGAGCGAGTTGCCGAGGGTGTAGCCGAAGCCCGGCTCGAGCGGCTCGATCACGAACCGCGAGCGGAACTCGTCGACGACCTCTTCGGTCAGCGAGGGGCGCTGAGCGATCAGCATGTTTTCAGATCCTCCAGTGGAAACTCGGCACCCACTATTTGATGCCGAACAGAACCAGCGTACGGGGTCCCACTGAAAACGGGACCCCGTACGCGGTTTAAAACATCAAGCTGCCCGAAGGCGCTGCGTCAGACGCGGCGGCGCTTCGGCGGACGGCAGCCGTTGTGCGGGGTGGGGGTGACGTCCTGGATCGAACCCACCTCCAGGCCGGTGGCCTGGAGCGAGCGGATCGCGGTCTCGCGGCCGGAGCCCGGACCCTTGACGAAGACGTCGACCTTGCGCATGCCGTGCTCCTGCGCGCGACGGGCGGCCGACTCGGCAGCCATCTGCGCGGCGAACGGGGTGGACTTGCGCGAGCCCTTGAAGCCGACGTGGCCGGCAGAGGCCCAGGAGATCACGTTGCCCGAGGGGTCGGTGATCGAAACGATGGTGTTGTTGAACGTGCTCTTGATGTGGGCGTGCCCGTGAGCGACGTTCTTCTTCTCCTTGCGGCGCACCTTCTTGGCGCCGGCAGCCTGACGACCCTTGGGGGGCATAAGTCTGTTCTCCTACTGAGGTGGTCGGTCCGCTAACCCGCGGGCCGGAGGGAAGTCCGGTTACGGGCGGACTACTTCTTGCCCGGCTTCTTCTTGCCGGCAATCGCGCGACGCGGGCCCTTGCGGGTACGCGCGTTGGTGTGGGTGCGCTGGCCGCGGACGGGGAGACCCCGGCGGTGACGCAGACCCTCGTAGCAGCCGATCTCGACCTTGCGGCGGATGTCAGCGGCAACCGCACGGCGGAGGTCACCCTCGACCTCGAAGTTGGCGTCGATGTACTGGCCGAGCTTGACCAGGTCGTCCTCGGAGATGTCGCGGACCCGGATGTCCGGGTTCACGCCGGTCTCCGCGAGCGCGAGCTGCGCGCGGGTGCGACCGATGCCGTAGACGTAGGTGAGGGCGATCTCGATGCGCTTCTCACGCGGGAGATCAACGCCTGCGAGGCGTGCCATTCAAGGCTCCTGTGTTTCTTCAGAGGTCTGACGCGCTACCTACTCCGACACCTCTCGGTGTGGGAGCCCCGGCCTCTGACCGGGGGTGGCAGTCCGTCCTGGGGACGGATCGGGTAGCCCGCTTATGACGTTGTGTCGCGCCGCGCGAACCTGTGTTCACGCAAAGACGTACGAGAAATGCTGGGTGAAGCGGATCAGCCCTGGCGCTGCTTGTGGCGCAGGTTGTCGCAGATCACCATGACCCGGCCGTGACGGCGGATCACCTTGCACTTGTCGCAGATCTTCTTGACGCTCGGCTTGACCTTCATGCTTCAGGTACTCCGGGTCTAGATCTGACAGTTGCTTACTTGTACCGGTAGACGATCCGGCCGCGAGTCAGGTCGTACGGGCTGAGCTCAACGACCACGCGGTCGTCCGGGAGGATACGGATGTAGTGCATCCGCATCTTCCCGCTGATGTGCGCGAGGACCTTGTGACCGTTCTGCAGCTCAACCTTGAACATGGCGTTCGGGAGAGACTCGATCACGGTGCCCTCGATCTCAATGGCGCCTTGCTTCTTTGCCATGAACTGCGAGATCCACCTTCCGGGGACGGCTACCGTATGCGGCACGCTCGTGCGAACCTGGGTTCACCCCTGCCCGACCGGGCGGAGGGCGTGCTGAAGCACGCTACGAGTGAGCCGACGGTCCATCGTACGCCACCGCCCGCTCCCGGACCAAAACGCCTCAGACGCCGAGTTTGACCAGCGGCTCGACGTGCGCGGTGCAGGCCGAGCAGCGGCGGGCCGCCTCCGGGATCTCGGTCAGGCACTCGGGGCACGGGCGCTTGGGGGTCTTGGGCCTCTTCGGCAGGTAGCGGGCGGTCGCCTTGGTGACCGGCAGCACCACGAAGAAGTAGAGCACCGCGGCGGTCAGCACGAACGCGATCAGCACGTTCAGGAACTGGCCGTACGGGAAGACCACCCCGTGCAGGTTGAAGCTGTACGACCGGAAGTCCCCGGCCGCGCCGACCACCACGCCGACCAGCGGGGTGAGGAAGGCCGCGACGAAGCCGGTCACCACCGCGGTGAAGGCCGAGCCGATGACGACACCGACCGCCATGTCGATCACGTTGCCGCGCATCATGAAGTCGCGGAATCCCTTGAGCACTTGCTGTCCCTTCGAAGGTGTCGGCTCCTAAAAATAGGACAAAGGGCCCGGTGGGCGAAACCCACCGAGCCCTTGACGATCCGTCAGCCCCAGCCCAGCGGCTGTGCTAGCCCAGCGGATCGGGGGCCGCCACCACGCCCAGCTTGGCCAGCTCGGCCTTGCCGCCGTCGAAGGCGGTCAGCACCAGTGGGCCCTGCTCGGTGATCGCCACCGAGTGCTCCCAGTGCGAGGCCCAGGTGCCGTCGTTGGTGACGACCGTCCAGTCGTCCTCGAGCACGGTGGTGTGCGGGGTGCCCAGCGACACCATCGGCTCGATCGCCAGCACGGTGCCCGGGATCAGCTTCGGGCCCTTGCCGCGGCCGCGCTCGACGTAGTTCAGCACGTGCGGCTCCATGTGCATCGCGGTGCCGATGCCGTGGCCGCCGTACCCCTCGGTGATGCCCCACTTGCCCTTCGGCGGCAGCGGCTGGCGACGGATGAAGCCCTCGATCGCCTTGGAGACGTCCACCAGGCGGTTGTTCTTCTTCATCTGGGCGATGCCGGCCCACATCGAGCCCTCGGTCACCCGGCTGAGCATCTCCACCTCGGGGGCGACCTCGCCGACCGCCACGGTGATCGCGGCGTCGCCGTGCCAGCCGTCCACGATCGCGCCGCAGTCGATCGAGATGACGTCGCCCTCGACCAGCACCCGGTCACCCGGGATGCCGTGCACCACCTCGTTGTTGACGGAGGCGCAGATCACACCGGGGAACCAGAGGCCGCCGTGGTGCGCGCGGAAGTTCGAGGTGGCGCCGTGGTCGGCGATCACCTTCGCCGCGATGTCGTTGAGCTCCTGGGTGGTGACACCCGGTCGGACGGCCTCGCGGGCCGCCTTCAGCGCCTCGGCGACGACCAGTCCGGCCACCCGCATCTTGGCGATCTGCTCGGGGGTCTTGATCTCCACCATCTGGTCCACGCCTTCCACTGTCGAATGCCCGTCCGGTCCTTGCCGGGGAGCCGTGCTGCCGTTACCACCGTACGACGACAGAACGGCCGGGACTCCCCCGTGCGGGGGCGTCCCGGCCGTCCGGTCGGTCTCAGACGCTCTTCTTGCTCTCCAGCGCGGCCACCGCGCGCTCGGTCACCTCGTCGACCTTGCCCAGCGCCGAGATGGTGACCAGCAGGCCCTGCTGGTTGTAGTACTCGATGATCGGCTCGGTCTCCGTGTGGTAGACCTCCAGCCGCGTCCGCACCTTCTCCTCGGTGTCGTCCGAGCGCTGGTACAGCTCGCCACCGCACTCGTCGCAGACGCCCTCGGTCTTCGGCGGGTTGTAGACCACGTGGAACACGTGGCCACCGTTGACCCGGCAGAGCCGGCGGCCGGCGATCCGCTTGACGACCTCGTCCTCGGGGACCTCCAGGTCCAGCACGCCGTCGAGGGCGATGCCGAACTCGGCCAGGATCTCGTCCAGGGCCTTGGCCTGACCGAGGTTCCTGGGGAACCCGTCCAGCAGGAAGCCGTTGGCGGCGTCGGGCTGCGACATCCGGTCCTTGGCCATCCCGATGGTGACCTCATCCGGTACCAGTCGACCTGCGTCCATGTACGCCTTGGCCTCGAGCCCCAACTGGGTGCCCTGGCTGATGTTGGCGCGGAACAGGTCACCGGTGGAGATGTGGGGAATGGACAGGGTCTTGGCCAGGACGTGCGCCTGAGTACCCTTCCCGGCCCCGGGAGGTCCGACGAGGACGATACGCATCAGCGGAGGAACCCTTCGTAATTACGCTGCTGGAGCTGGCTCTCGATCTGCTTCACAGTTTCGAGTCCGACACCGACGACGATGAGCACGCTGGTGCCACCGAACGGGAAGTTTTGGTTCGCGTTGAAGGCGACCAGGGCGATCATCGGGATCAACGCGATCAGGCCCAGGTAGAGCGACCCCGGCCACGTGATACGGGTCAACACGTAGTTAAGGTACTCGGCCGTCGGTCGGCCGGCCCGGATGCCCGGGATGAACCCACCATACTTCTTCATGTTGTCGGCAACTTCTTCGGGGTTGAAGGAGATCGC
Source organism: Kitasatospora sp. NPDC101801 (assembly GCF_044766665.1). Classification (NCBI taxonomy): domain Bacteria; kingdom Bacillati; phylum Actinomycetota; class Actinomycetes; order Kitasatosporales; family Streptomycetaceae; genus Kitasatospora; species Kitasatospora sp. NPDC101801. The sequence continues at coordinate 138,842 of NZ_JBIWML010000007.1, read as the reverse complement.
GACGTAGAAGAAGGCGAAGAACACGATCAGCACGAAGTACGTGGCCATGTAGATCGGGTGGTCACCGCGGACGAAGTTGTCCCGGATCCAGGTGGCCCAGCCGGCCTGGCTGTTCGTCAGCTGGGCGACCAGCGCCGGGATGTACAGCAGCGACGAGGCGAAGATGACCGGGATCACACCGGCCTGGTTGACCTTCAGCGGGATGTAGGTCGACGTCCCGCCGAACGCCTTGCGGCCGATCATGCGCTTCGCGTACTGGACCGGGATCCGGCGCTGCGCCTGCTCGACGAAGATGACCAGGACCACCACGATCACACCGATCGCGATGACGCTGAAGAACTCGACCCAGCCGTCCCCGATCTTGCCGGAGAGCTTGATCGCCCACATCGAGCCCGGGAAGCCGGACGCGATCGAGGTGAAGATCAGGATGGACATGCCGTTGCCGATGCCGCGGTCGGTGATCAGCTCACCGAGCCACATCACCATCGTGGTGCCCGCGGTCATCGTGATGACCATCGTGGCGATCCGGAAGACCGACTGGTCCGGCACGACCTGGTTGGCGTAGACGCAGCCCGAGAACAGCGCGCCACTGGAGGCCGTCGCGACGATGCCGGTGCCCTGGAGCACGGCGAGCGCGATGGTCAGGTAGCGGGTGTACTGGGTGATCTTCGCCGTACCGGCCTGGCCCTCCTTCTTCAGCGCCTCGAGTCGCGGGATCACGACGGTGAGGAGCTGGAGGATGATGCTGGCCGTGATGTACGGCATGATGCCGAGCGCGAAGATCGTCAGCTGGAGCAGTGCGCCACCACTGAAGAGGTTCACCAGGCCGAACAGGCCACTCGGCGTGTCCTTCAAGCACTGGTTCACCGCGACGAAGTCGACGCCCGGGACGGGGATGTGAGCGCCCAGCCGGAACAGCACCATGATGCCCAGCGTGAACAGCAGCTTCTTGCGCAGGTCGGGCGTCTGGAACGCCCGCGCGAACGCACTGAGCACGGTGCCTCCTGCGCCTCCCGCACGTCGTCGGCGGGAGGGTCGGTCCTGAATGGGGAGTGGGGAGTGCGAGCTCCCCGAGGAGTCCGGTCAACCGGACGGCACAGGCAAGCCTGGGCGCAGCCTACAAGGGAACTCCACGGACTCTAACAGTGTGTGGCCACCCGAAAGAAGCGTGCGCGGCCCCTCCCCCACGCACGGGGGACGGGATGCCCGTTTTCAACCACAAAAGCCACCCGAAAAGCACGAACCCCGTACCTCCCAGGAGGGAGATACGGGGTTCGTGGACGTCAACAGGCTCAGAGGAGCTCGGTGACCGTACCGCCGGCGGCGGTGATCTTCTCGGCGGCGGAGCCGGAGACGGCGTCAACCGTCACCTGCAGCGCAACCGCGATGTCGCCGGTGCCGAGGACCTTGACGAGCTCGTTCTTGCGAACGGCGCCCTTCGCGATCAGATCGGCCACGGTGACCTCGCCACCCTGCGGGTAGAGCTCGGCCAGCTTCTCCAGGTTCACGACCTGGAACTGCTTGTGCGCCGGGTTCTTGAAGCCCTTGAGCTTCGGCAGACGCATGTGGAGGGGCATCTGCCCACCCTCGAAGCGCTGCGGAACCTGGTAGCGGGCCTTGGTGCCCTTGGTACCACGACCTGCGGTCTTACCCTTGGAACCCTCACCACGACCGACACGGATCTTGTCGGTCTTGGCGCCGGGGGCCGGGCGCAGGTTGTGGATCTTGATCGGCGAGTTGTCTGCCATTTCAGTCCACCTCCTCGACCGTGACGAGGTGACGAACGGTGTGGACCATGCCGCGGATCTCCGGGCGGTCCTCCTTCACCACGGTGTCGTTCAGCCGCTTCAGGCCGAGCGAACGCAGGGTGTCACGGTGGTTCTGCTTGCTACCGATGTAGGACTTGGTCTGAGTGACCTTCAGGCGAGCCATCAGGCACTCACCGCCGCGGTCCCGGCCGCGCGAGCGCGGAGCAGAGCGGCGGGGGCCACGTCCTCCAGCGGCAGGCCACGGCGGGCCGCGATCTCCTCGGGGCGCACGAGGCCCTTCAGAGCAGCCACGGTGGCGTGCACGATGTTGATCGCGTTGTCCGAGCCGAGCGACTTCGACAGGATGTCGTGGACGCCGGCGCACTCCAGGACCGCACGCACCGGGCCACCGGCGATAACGCCGGTACCGGGGGACGCGGGCTTCAGGAGCACGACGCCGGCCGCCTTCTCGCCCTGGATCGGGTGCGGGATGGTGCCCTGGATACGGGGGACCTTGAAGAAGTTCTTCTTGGCCTCCTCAACACCCTTGGCGATGGCGGCCGGAACCTCCTTCGCCTTCCCGTAGCCGACACCTACGGTGCCGTCACCGTCGCCCACCACGACCAGCGCGGTGAAGCTGAAACGACGACCACCCTTGACAACCTTGGCGACTCGGTTGATCGCAACGACACGCTCAACGTAAGCAGTCTTCTCGACGGCGGGGGCGTTGCCCCGGTCGTCGCGCTTACGATCACGTCGCTCGCCGCCACCGCCGGTGCCGCCGCCGGCGCCGCTACCGCGGCGCTGGGGTCCAGCCATTGGAATTACCTCTCTCGATTACGTCCGTCGACTGAGCCGACGAGCGGCTTAGAAGTCGAGCCCGGCCTCACGGGCAGCGTCCGCCAGGGCGGCGATGCGCCCCGCGTAACGGTTGCCCGCGCGGTCGAAGACGACCGACTCGATGCCGGCGGCCTTGGCGCGCTCGGCGACCAGGGCTCCGACCTTCTTGGCCAGCTCGGTCTTGTCGCCCTCGTTGCCACGGATGGACACATCGAGGGTGGACGCCGACGCGAGGGTGTGACCCTTGGCGTCGTCGATGACCTGGGCGACCATGTGACGGTTCGAGCGGGTCACGACCAGACGAGGACGAGCCTCGGTGCCGGTGACGCGCTTGCGAACGCGGATGGCGCGACGCTTGCGGGCAGCGTTCTTGTAGCCGTTGCCCTTGCCGATCTTCACAGAAAGACTCATGGCTTACTTACCGCTCTTTCCGACCTTGCGGCGGATGACCTCGCCCGCGTACTTGACGCCCTTGGCCTTGTACGGGTCGGGCTTACGCAGCTTGCGGATCTTGGCCGACTCTTCGCCGACCAGCTGCTTGTCGATCCCGTCCACGTGGAACTTGGTGGGCGACTCGACCACGAAGGAGATGCCCTCCTTGGCCTCGATCAGGATCGGGTGGCTGTAGCCGAGCTGGAACTCCAGCGCGGAGCCCTTCGCTGCGACTCGGTAACCAACACCGCTGATCTCCAGCGACTTGCGGTACCCCGCGGTCACGCCGGTGATCATGTTCGCCACCAGCGTGCGGGAAAGGCCGTGCAGGGCCTTCGACAGACGCTCGTCGTTGGGGCGGGTGACGAGCAGAGTGCCGTCCTCGCCCTTGCTGATCTCGATGGGCGCGGCAACGGTGTGGGTGAGGGAGCCCTTGGGGCCCTTCACCGAGACCGTCTGGCCATCGATGGTGACGTCCACGCCGGCGGGAACCGGGATGGGCAGCCGTCCAATGCGAGACATTGCTGTACCTCCGTTTCCCGAATTACCAGACGTAGGCGAGAACTTCTCCGCCTACGCCCTTCTTGGCGGCCTGCTTGTCGGTGAGGAGACCGGAGGACGTGGAGATGATCGCCACGCCCAGGCCGCCGAGCACCTTGGGCAGGTTGGTGGACTTTGCGTAAACGCGCAGACCCGGCTTGCTGATGCGCTTGATGCCGGCAATGGAGCGCTCACGGTTGGGGCCGAACTTGAGGTCGATGGTCAGCTTCTTGCCGACCTCGCCCTCAACCGGCTCCTCAACCTTCCAGGAGGAGATGTACCCCTCCTGCTGCAGGATCTCGGCGACGTGCGCCTTGATCTTGCTAGCCGGCATCGCCACGGTGTCGTGGTACGCCGAGTTCGCGTTACGCAGACGCGTGAGCATGTCTGCGATGGGGTCGGTCATGGTCATGATGGGCCTCAGGCCTCTCTCGCCGTGGTTTCTCCGCGCCAGGTCCCCCCGCCGCACTCACGAGGAGTGCGGGCAGGGGCACAGACGCAGGGGACCTGCGGCGTTAGTAAGACTGGGTGCGAGCCCTCTCAGAAGAGGGTCGCGGACAGCTCTGGCTGCCGCGACAGGGGGCCCGACCCCACTACCTTACGGGATTCCGTACGGCAGCCCAACTCTGCTCGGTTTCGAACAACGTGAGCTACGTGGGGTCGGGCACACCTGCTGATTCGCTGTGTGACGGAGCCTGGGTTACCAGGAGCTCTTGGTCACGCCCGGCAGCTCGCCGCGGTGCGCCATCTCACGGAGGCAGACACGGCAGAGGCCGAACTTGCGGTACACCGAGTGCGGACGGCCGCAGCGCTGGCACCGGGTGTAACCCCGGACAGCGAACTTCGGCTTGCGCTCGGACTTCGCGATGAGGGACTTCTTCGCCATGAGTTACGCCTCCTTGAACGGGAAGCCCAGAGCGCGCAGGAGCGCCCGGCCCTCGTCGTCGTTCTGAGCGGTGGTCACGACGGTGATGTCCATACCGCGCTGACGGTCGACCTTGTCCTGGTCGATCTCGTGGAACATGACCTGCTCGGTCAGACCGAAGGTGTAGTTGCCACGGCCGTCGAACTGCTTCGGGGAGAGACCACGGAAGTCACGGATACGCGGCAGGGCCAGCGACACCAGACGGTCCAGGAACTCCCACATGCGGTCACCACGGAGGGTGACGTGGGTGCCGATCGGCTGGCCCTCACGCAGCTTGAACTGCGCGATGGACTTGCGAGCCTTCGTCACCGCCGGCTTCTGGCCGGTGATGGCGGTGAGGTCGCGGATCGCGCCCTCGATCAGCTTGGAGTCGCGGGCGGCCTCGCCCACACCCATGTTGACCACGACCTTGACCAGGCCGGGGATCAGCATGACGTTCTCGAATGAGAACTCCTCCAGGAGCTGCCCCTTGATCTCGGAGTTGTAACGCTCCTTGAGACGGGGGGTCACCTTCTCAACAGTCGTCTCAGACATCAGATGTCCTCACCGGTTCGCTTGGCAACGCGGATCTTGTTGCCCTCGTCATCGAAGCGGTAGCCAACGCGGGTGACGACCTTCTTGCCGTCCTTCTCCACGACCAGCTGGACGTTGGAGACGTGAACCGGGGCCTCGACGGTGATGATGCCGCCCTGGGTGCCCGGACCCGGCTTGGTGTGCTTCTTGACCCGGTTGACACCCTCGACCAGGACCTTGTTGGTGGCGGGGATGGCCTGGATGACCTTGCCCTGCTTACCGCGGTCCTTGCCGGTGATGACCTGGACCAGGTCACCCTTCTTGATCTTCATGCTGTTCGCCATGGGTTAGAGCACCTCCGGCGCAAGCGAGATGATCTTCATGAACTTCTTGTCACGCAGCTCGCGGCCCACCGGGCCGAAGATGCGGGTGCCACGGGGGTCACCATCGGTGTTCTTGAGAACGACCGCGGCGTTCTCGTCGAAGCGGATGTACGAGCCATCCGGACGACGACGCTCCTTGACGGTACGAACGATGACGCACTTGACGACGTCACCCTTCTTCACCGAACCACCGGGGATCGCGTCCTTGACGGTGGCGACGATGACGTCCCCGATACCGGCGTAGCGGCGACCGGAACCACCGAGAACACGGATGCAAAGGATTTCCTTGGCACCAGTGTTGTCGGCGACACGCAGTCGCGACTCCTGCTGGATCACAGCTTTCTCCTGATCGTCAACGAGAGACGACGGGCCGGCCGCTGCTCACACCAGCGCCCCTGGGGGCCTGGTGCACATACGGCCGTACCACATCGGCTTCGTTACTTGGCCTTCTCGAGGATCTCGACGACGCGCCAGCGCTTCGTCGCGGACAGCGGACGGGTCTCCATCAGGAGAACCCGGTCGCCGATGCCGCAGGCGTTGGCCTCGTCGTGCGCCTTCAGCTTGTTCGTACGGCGGATGACCTTGCCGTACAGAGCGTGCTTGACGCGGTCCTCGACGGCGACGACGACGGTCTTGTCCATCTTGTCGCTGACGACGAGACCCTCACGGGTCTTGCGGAAACCGCGCGTCTCGTTGGTGGTGTTCTCAGTCATCAGGCGCTCTCCACCGTCTCGATGCCCAGCTCGCGCTCGCGCATCAGGGTGTAGATCCGCGCGATGTCCTTACGGACGAGCTTGAGCCGTCCGTGGTTGTCGAGCTGCCCGGTCGCCGCCTGGAAGCGGAGGTTGAACAGCTCCTCCTTGGCCTCGCGGAGCTTGGCAACGAGACCCTCGTTGTCAAGCTCGCGCAGCTCAGCAGCCTTGGTGCCGGCCGACATCAGCTCTCACCTGCCTCGCGCCGGACAATCCGGCACTTCATCGGGAGCTTGTGAGCAGCGCGGGTGAGCGCCTCACGAGCAACCTTCTCGTTGGGGTAGGACAGCTCGAACATGATCCGTCCCGGGTGAACGTTGGCGATCCACCACTCGGGGGAACCCTTACCGGAACCCATGCGGGTCTCGGCAGGCTTCTTGGTGAGCGGGCGGTCCGGGTAGATGTTGATCCAGACCTTGCCGCCACGCTTGATGTGACGGGTGACGGCGATACGAGCGGACTCGATCTGCCGGTTCGTCACGTAGGCCGGGGTGACGGCCTGGATGCCGTACTCGCCGAACGCGAGCTCGGTGCCACCCTTGGCAGCGCCGCGGCGCTTGGGGTGGTGCTGCTTGCGGTGCTTGACCCGACGGGGGATCAGCATGACGGTCAGGCCTCCGTTCCGGTGCTCTCGGCAGCCGGCGTCTCCGTCACAGCCGCGGCCGGAGCCTCGGTGTTCTGGGGACGACGGGCGCCACCACGGGCGCCGCCACGCTCGCCACCACGGCCACCGCGCTCGCCGCCACGCGCGGGGCGGGCGTCGGTGCGGGCCGGGCGGTTGCCCGAGCGGGCAGCAGCGTTCTCGGCACGGACCTCGGCGATGTTCTTCACATCGCCCTTGTAGATCCAGACCTTGACGCCGATACGACCGAAGGTCGTCTTGGCCTCGAAGAAGCCGTAGTCGACGTTCGCACGAAGGGTGTGCAGCGGCACACGGCCCTCGCGGTAGAACTCCGAACGGCTCATCTCGGCGCCGCCGAGACGACCGGAGCACTGGACCTTGATGCCCTTGGCGCCGGACTTCATGGTGCCCTGCATGCTCTTGCGCATGGCACGGCGGAACGACACGCGGGAGGACAGCTGCTCCGCGACGCCCTGAGCCACGAGCTGGGCGTCCAGCTCGGGGTTCTTGACCTCGAGGATGTTCAGCTGGACCTGCTTGCCGGTCAGCTTCTCGAGGTCGCCGCGGATGCGGTCGGCCTCGGTGCCACGGCGACCGATGACGATGCCGGGGCGAGCGGTGTGGATGTCAACGCGGACGCGGTCACGGGTGCGCTCGATCTCGACCTTCGAGATGCCGGCCCGCTCCATGCCCTTCGTCATCATGCGACGAATGGCAACGTCTTCCTTGACGTAGTCCTTGTACAGCTTGTCGGCGTACCAGCGGGACTTGAAGTCCGTGCTGATGCCGAGGCGGAACCCGTGCGGGTTAACCTTCTGGCCCATTACCGGGTCCCTTCCTTGCTGCTGACGACCACGGTGATGTGGCTGGTCCGCTTGCGGATCCGGTAGGCACGGCCCTGGGCACGCGGACGGAACCGCTTCAGGGTCGGGCCCTCGTCAACGTACGCCTCGCTGATCACGAGGTCGTCCACGTTGGAGTGGTTGTAGTTGTGCGCGGCGTTGGCGATGGCGCTGTTGAGCACCTTGCCGACCGGCACAGTGGCTGCCTGCGGAGCGAAACGCAGAACAGCCTGGGCCTCCGTGGCACTCATGCCACGGATGAGGTCCACCACGCGGCGGGCCTTCATGGGCGTGACGCGGATGTACCGCGCCTGGGCCCTGGCTTCCATGGTTGTCCCCTTGCTGGTGTAAGTCATATGAGTCGGTACTTCGCTGGCGACTAGCGACGCTTCGACTTGCGGTCGTCCTTGACGTGTCCGCGGAAGGTACGCGTCGGCGCGAACTCGCCGAGCTTGTGGCCGACCATCGACTCGGTGACGAACACCGGGACGTGCTTGCGGCCATCGTGGACCGCGATCGTGTGACCGAGCATGCTCGGGCTGATCACGGAGCGACGGGACCAGGTCTTGATGACGTTCTGGGTACCCGCCTCGTTCTGCGCGTCCACCTTCTTGAGAAGGTGGCCGTCAATGAAGGGGCCCTTCTTGAGACTGCGCGGCATCTGACCTGCTCCTAGCGCTTCTTGTTGGACTTGCGGCGGCGCACGATGAGAGCGTCCGAAGCCTTGTTGGCCTTACGGGTGCGACCCTCCTTCTTGCCCCACGGCGAGACCGGGTGGCGACCACCGGAGGTCTTACCCTCACCACCACCGTGCGGGTGGTCGATCGGGTTCATGGCCACACCACGCACGGTCGGGCGAACGCCCTTCCAGCGCATACGGCCGGCCTTGCCCCAGTTGATGTTCGACTGCTCGGCGTTGCCGACCTCGCCGACGGTCGCGCGGCAACGCGCGTCCACCAGACGGATCTCACCGGAGGGCATGCGCAGGTGCGCCATGCGACCCTCACGGGCGAGCAGCTGAATGCCCGAACCGGCGGAGCGGGCCATCTTGGCACCGCCACCGGGACGAAGCTCCACCGCGTGGATGGTGGTACCCACCGGGATGTTGCGCAGCGGCAGGTTGTTGCCGGGCTTGATGTCGGCCGTCGGGCCGTTCTCAATCCGGTCGCCCTGGCCGATGCCGCGCGGCGCGATGATATAGCGCTTCTCGCCGTCCGCGTAGTGCAGCAGCGCGATGCGAGCGGTGCGGTTGGGGTCGTACTCGATGTGCGCGACCTTGGCCGGCACGCCGTCCTTGTCGTGACGACGGAAGTCGATCACGCGGTAGGCGCGCTTGTGTCCGCCACCCTGGTGGCGAGCGGTGATACGACCGGCGTTGTTACGGCCGCCCTTGCTGTGCAGGGGGCGAACCAGCGACTTCTCCGGCGTGGACCGCGTGATCTCTACGAAGTCGGCCACGCTGGAGCCACGACGGCCCGGCGTAGTCGGCTTGTACTTGCGGATGCCCATTTGGCTCTCTCGTCCTCGTCCTTATCGACGATCCGGACCCCGTTAGGAGGTCGGACCACCGAAGATGTCGATGCGGTTGCCCTCAGCCAGCGTCACGATGGCGCGCTTGGTGTCCTTGCGCTTGCCAAAGCCCGTCTTGGAGCGCTTGCGCTTGCCCTGACGGTTGAGCGTGTTGACGGACTCGACCTTGACCGAGAAGACCGCCTCGACGGCCTGCTTGATCTGGGTCTTGTTGGCACCCGGCGACACGACGAACGTGTACTTGTTCTCGTCGAGGAGCGAGTAGCTCTTCTCGGAGATGACCGGCTTCACCAGGACGTCACGGGGGTCCGTGAACGTCTTGCTCGTGATCTCTGCAGCCATCAGGCGGCGCTCCCTTCGAGCTCGCCCTCAGCAGCCACAGCCTTGGCGGACGCGGCCGGACCGGCCACGAAACGCTCGAAGGCAGCCTGGGTGAAGACCACATCGTCGGAGACGAGCACGTCGTAGGTGTTCAGCTGACCGGCGTCCAGGATGTGCACGTTCGGCAGGTTGCGAGCGGACTTGATGCCCAGCTCGTCCGCGCGCTCGACGACCAGGAGGACGTTCTTGCGCTCGGAGATCTTGCCGAACAGGCCCTTGGCGGCCTTGGTCGACGGCGCCTCGGCCGCGATCACGTCGGTGATGACGTGGATGCGGTTGTGGCGGGCCCGGTCGGTGAGCGCGCCACGCAGAGCGGCGACGATCATCTTCTTGGGCGTCCGCTGCGAGTAGTCGCGCGGCTTGGGGCCGTGCACGACGCCACCGCCGACGAACTGCGGGGCGCGGGTCGAGCCCTGACGGGCCCGGCCGGTGCCCTTCTGGCGGTACGGCTTGCGGCCGCCGCCTCGGACCTCGCCACGGCGCTTGGTCGAGTGGGTGCCCTGACGGGCCGCAGCGAGCTGCGCCACGACGACCTGGTGCATCAGCGGAACGCTGACCTTGGCGTCGAAGATCTCGGCGGGCAGCTCGAGGCTGCCGGCCTTGTCGCCCGAGGGCGACAGGATGTCAATGGTGCTCATATCCTCACAGCCCCTTCGCCGCAGTGCGGACGAGGACGAGGCCGCCGTTCGGGCCCGGGATTGCGCCCTTGATGAGGAGCAGCCCCTTCTCCGCGTCAACGGCATGGACGGTCAGGTTCTGGGTGGTCACGCGCTCGTGGCCCATCCGGCCGGCCATCTTCATGCCCTTGAACACGCGACCCGGGGTGGCGCAGCCACCGATCGAGCCGGGCGAACGGTGCTTGCGCTGCACGCCGTGACCGGCGCCGAGGCCCTTGAAGTTGTGACGCTTCATGACACCGGCGAAGCCCTTGCCCTTGGAGGTGCCGGTCACGTCGACCTTGACACCCGCCTCGAACAGCTCAGCGGTGATCTCCTGGCCGAGGGCGTACTCGGACGCGTCCGCGGTGCGGAGCTCGACCAGGAAACGGCGCGGGGTGACACCGGCCTTGGCGAAGTGGCCCGCGAGGGGCTTGTTCACCTTGCGGGGGTCGATCTCGCCGAAGCCGATCTGCACGGCGTCATAGCCGGCAGCGTCAGCGGTGTGGATCTGGGTAACGACATTGGGCCCGGCCTTGACGACGGTCACCGGAACGATCCGGTTGTTCTCGTCCCAGACCTGGGTCATGCCGAGCTTCTCGCCCAGGATTCCCTTAATCTGCTTTGCCATCTTCGTCGCGCCTCTCAGAGCTTGATCTCGATGTCGACGCCGGCCGGAAGGTCGAGGCGCATCAGCGAGTCAACGGTCTTCGGGGTCGGGTCGAGGATGTCGATCAGACGCTTGTGAGTGCGCATCTCGAAGTGCTCGCGCGAGTCCTTGTACTTGTGCGGCGAGCGGATGACGCAGTACACGTTCTTCTCAGTGGGCAGCGGCACCGGGCCCGCGACCTGCGCACCAGTGCGAATGACGGTCTCGACGATCTTCTTCGCCGAGGAGTCAATCACCTCGTGGTCGTAGGCCTTGAGCCGGATGCGGATCTTCTGTCCCGCCATGGCTACTCAGTAGTCCTTTGTGTCGTCTGCTGCTTCTTCTGCCGGATTCGGCCGGGTGGCTTGGTCCGGTGGCCCCTTTGGGTGGTTACTTCCGACCCCCGCGCTCGGGCGTGTCGCCCTGTCGCTTGCAAAGAACCGGGAAGGTTTCCCTTCTCGGCCTGCAGGATCGGTGAGCCTTGCACCCACCAGGTGCCGGATCGAGGCCCCGCCCACGCTTCCCGGAAGATTCCCGTACGTCCGCCCCGCAGCTGCCGCGGTGTCGACTACACACCACTGCGATCCACACCGATCACCCAAGGGCGAAGGCGGATCACATGAACGGCCATCACGGGAACGACGAGTACCTGGGACTCGCTTCCAGTCCTCCCGGCGGGAGGCGCGCAGCATCGGCACTCAACCGAGCAACTTGGCTATCCTGCCACAGCGCGCTGCGCAAACGCCAATCGGGGCCGCCGTGGCCTTCGCCACGCCGACCCCGACCGTTCCCGCAGGTCAGCCCTGGCGGCCGCAGACCGCCATCTGCTGCTCGGTGTTGGCACACCACAGGGTCGGGCGGGACGGCGGCACGAAGACGTACTCGGACAGGTCCATGTTGACCGGGTTGCAGGCCTGCTTGCCCTTGTACGGCGAGTACTTGGGGCACTCGCCGTTCTCCAGCTGCTGGAGGTGGGCGCGCAGCGCGTCCAGGCCCATGTCCTCCACGCCGGGGTTGGTCGAGGGCATGTAGCGGTTCGCGGACCAGGAGGCGCCCATGGTGCCGAACAGCGCGATCGCACAGATCAGGCCGGAGGCCAGCTGGGCCGCGGTGCGCGGGGAGAGCAGCGTCACGCCCTTGGTGGTGCTCGGCGACTCCAGCAGGCCGCGGAGAGCGCCGAGACCGCGTTCGTAGCTGAGCTTCACCCCCATCACGGCCATGATGATCAGGCAGTACAGGATGATCCAGGTGGTCCGCGGGTACAGCTGCACGGCCAGGTTGTGCGCCATGTGCGAGGCGAACCAGAAGCGCAGCAGCCAGGCTCCGGCCAGCACGAAACCGGCGGTCCGGACGATGGTGTTGCGCAGGCCCAGCCCGACGGCGATGCCGACGGCGAGCAGCAGGACCACCGTGAAACCGGTCTGGCCGGCCAGCTCACCGGAGACCGGCCAGTTGTGGTAGTTGTCCACGCCCGGGCGGTCGGAGGACCAGCCCATCACGTAGGCCGGGTCGATGTAGGTGTTGATGTAGGCGTACCGGTCGTCGGTGCTCGCCCCGAGCCTGACCAGCTGGTAGAGCAGCGGGGCGCCGATCACCGCGGCCGTGGCCAGCATCGCGCCGAGCAGGACCAGGGCGCGCTTGACCGCCACCCGGCCGCGCCGCCACGGGAAGAGCAGCCCCGCCAGCAGGAACGCCCCCGGTGCCGCCCACAGGTACCAGCCGGAGTACCAGAGGAACATCGTGCCGAACGCCACGCCGAAGGCGATCCCGCGCAGCAGGGCGGAGCGGGTGGACAGCTCCTGGGCCCGGCGCAGCTCGCGGAAGCAGGCGGCCAGCAGCGGCAGCAGCACCAGCATCGCGCCGTGGCTGTACGGCCGGATCGGGTCGAGGAAGAGGATCGAGGTCGGCACCGCGATGGCCAGCGCCCAGAACGGGCGCAGCAGCATTCGCCAGGACAGGTAGGCCATCGGCCCGACCACCGCGCTGAGCAGCAGCTGGAGGTCCTTCAGCGCGTGCCCGACCCCGGCGATGCCGTTATGGAAGAGCTCGGCCCAGGCGGCCAGCAGGGCGGGGAAGCCGGGCGGGTAGACGCCCGGCAGGCCCTTGCCGCGCATCATGTCGTTGGCCATGCCCATCAGGTTGCCGGGGTCGCCCTCCTGGCCGCCCAGGCCCCACGGCGTGCCGTGCAGGGCGACCGCGATGCCGCCGGCCACCACGCCGGTGGCGAGGCCGGCGAAGGCGGCACAGGCCAGCCGCTGCACGGTGTAGTAGGTGCGCAGGGTGCCCCGGTAGGCGGCCAGGAGCAGCACCGCGAGGATCGGCAGCCCGATCACGGCCACGTACTGCTGCACCTTGGCCAGGCCGCTGACCTGGCCGATCCGGTTCAGCGGGTTGACGCTGATGTGCATGCTGAGCAGCATGAAGCCGATGCCCGCGGTGACGCTCAGCACGGCCTCGGCCAGCGGGAGCACCCACCGCCGGCTGGTCAGGCGCTCGATGCGGGAGGTGGCGCGGGAGACGCGCTCCGGCTCTGCCTGGGTGGCCCCGCCCTCGCTTCGCTCCGTGGGCGGGCCGCTGACCAGGTCCGTCATGTCAGATCACTTCCGTGAAGCGGCGAACTGCCGCGGTTGGGGCAGTCCCCCGGATCTGCTCCGGCGGGACCGCCCTGGGAGGACCGCGGCGCCGTAACGGGCTGCGGCCGGGTTCAGCGGCTGGCGAGCTGCCGACCGGCGTGGTCGGGGGCGGACGCCGCGATCGCCTTGAGGTGCGGGGGCATCCGGCGGATCATCGCCAGCAGCAGGACCAAGCCGGCCCGCGCGAGGTAGACCATCGCCTTGATCGGCGAGGCGCTCGGGGTGCCGGTGGTGCGCTCGCGCATCGCGACGGGCACCTGGCGCACCACGAAGCCGCAGCGGGCCGCGCCGACCATGCTCTCGACGGTGTCGCCGAGGTACTCGACGGGGTACCAGTTGGCGAAGAACTCGATGAGCGACTTGTTGCAGGCACGGAAGCCGGAGGTGGTGTCCGTCAGCCGGGTGCGGGTGATCCGGGACAGCACCACCGAGAGCAGGCCCATCGCCCACTTGCGCGGGCCGCGGACCTTGTAGTCGCCCTCGCCGTCGAAGCGGGCGCCGATCACCAGGTCGGCTTCCTTCAGCTTCTCCAACAGGACCGGCACGTAGGACGGGTCGTGCTGGCCGTCCGAGTCGATCTGGATGGCCACGTCGTAGCCGTGCAGGTGCGCGTACCGGTAGCCGAGGCGCATCGCGCCGCCGACCCCGAGGTTGTACGGCAGCTGGGCCACCGGCGAGCCGGAGGCGGTCGCGACCGCAGCGGTGCGGTCGGTCGAGCCGTCGTCGACGACCAGGGTGTCCGCGCCGGGCAGGTTGGCCTGGATCTCCTTCAGGATGCTGGGGAGACCGTCCTGCTCGTTCCAGGCGGGAAGGATGATGAGGACCCGTCGTCCGTCGATCATGAGTACACCTTGGGGTCGGTGCCGTCCAGGGCGGATTCCTGGTGCTTGGTCACGGGGTAGCCGTGGTGCTCGACGAGGTGGGACCGCATCAGGGCCACCTCCTCGGAGAGGGTGCGGGTCTCGGCCTCCAGGCGGCTGGCCTCCCAGCTGAGGTGCAGACTGACCATCAGCACGAGGACGAAGCCGGCGAACAGGACGAGGCTGACTCCGGAGGCGATGCCGAGCTTGCGCGCGGTCGAGTCCAGGATGTCCGGGAAGAAGCCCAGCGGGGCCACGACGACGCCGATGGCGAGCCAGATCGTCGCGTACTTCTCCCGGAGCTGCTGGCGGCGCAGCAGTTCGAGGATGTACACGAGCACCAGGACTCCGGTGACCGAGGTGAGGACGGTGAGTTGCACGACGAGAGGCGCCTTTCAGCGGCAGTGGCGTGGCAATAGTAGGCAGATCATATGGGCGTGTCGTACTCGGGTTCTTCACGCCCGGTGTGCACGGCGGACCTCACGAGCTTCGCAGCGCACCGGCCGGACGCTGGTCGGCCGCCGCCGACTGCTCCGTGCCGGGGACGCCCGGTCGTTCGGGCAGCGAGCGGAACAGCGACCACAGCATGGCAGCCGCACTGACGGCGGCACCAGCCAGGTAGCCCACCTCCACCCGGGTGGCGATGTCACCCGGCACCAGCGTCACCGCGGCCATCACGGCGGTGCCCGCGAGCCAGGAGAACAGCTGCCGGTGGTGGCGTCCGAGCGACATCAGCGCCTGTCCGAAGACGGTCGCCAGCATGTAGCAGAGGGTGCCGAGCACCAGCCAGAGGAAGTCCGGCGCGCCGAGCACGGCCTGGGCCTTGAAGAGGATCTGGATCAGCCACGGTCCGAGCAGGACGGTCGGCAGCCCGGCCGCCGCGCACATCAGCACCACGATGGCCGCCGTCCGGGTGAGCACCTTGCGGAACTCCCGGTGGTCGCCCACCGCCGCCGCGCCAGAGAGCGCCGAGACCAGCGAGGCCTGGATGGCCGCGTAGGCGAACAGCGGCACCCGGGCCAGGACCACCGCGTTGAGCAGGGCCGCGACCAGCGCGGTGGACGACGGCGAGAGCAACTTCACGTTCACCACGGCCGCGTTGACCATCAGCTGGGCCAGCAGGGTCGAGCCGGTCAGCAGGCCCAGACCGCGGGTGACCTCCCGCCAGGCCGGGGCCGGACCGCCGCGCCGGTCCCCCAGCACCGAGCGCAGACCGATCACCGAGGCCGCCAGCGGGGCGATCACCAGGATCAGGCTGAAGGCCAGCGCCGAGTGCAGACCGAAGATCGGCACCAGCGCGCCGAGCGCGATCCGCAGACCGCCGTCGACCGCCAACTGGGCGCCGTACGCACGGAAGTTGCCGAGCCCCGCCAGCGCACCGCGGACCACCGAGCTGATCGCCAGCCCGACCAGCGCACCGCCCAGGCCCAGCAGCAGCCCGCGGTCACCGCCGAACAGCCGGTCGGCGATCGGCCCGGCCGCCAGCGCGAGCACCAGCAGCACGGCCGCCAGCACGGCGAGCGTCAGGGCCAGCACCTTGCGCACCGCGGGCAGCGGACCGTGGCCGGCCCGGTCGCGGGCGGCCACCAGCCGGGTCAGCTCCAGCTCGACCGGCGAGAACAGGCCGTAGCCGACGGACATCACCACGGTCCACAGCACCGAGACGCCGGCCACCTGGTCGGTGTCCAGGCTGTGACCGGCCAGTGCCAGGAAGATGTACGAGGAGACACCCAGCACCACGGTGCCGCCGACCACCAGCCGCACACCCGGCGGCAGCGCGCCGAGCAGGCGGGCGAGCGGTCCCTGAGCCGGTGACGTGGTCATCGGCCGGTCACGAGGTTCATCCGGCGAGCTCGGCCTTCGTCTTGAGCGGCTCCCACCAGGCGCGGTTCTCGCGGTACCAGGCGATGGTGGCCGCGAGGCCGTCCTCGAAGCGGACCTGCGGCCGGTAGCCCAGCTCCTCGCTGATCTTGCTGATGTCGAGCGAGTAGCGCAGGTCGTGGCCCTTGCGGTCGGCCACCGGCTCGACCATGTCCCAGCCCGCCCCGGCCGCCTCGAGCAGCAGGCCGGTCAGCTCCTTGTTGGTGATCTCGGTGCCGCCGCCGATGTTGTAGACGTGCCCGGCCCGGCCCTTGCGCATGGCCAGCTCGATGCCGCGGCAGTGGTCCGAGACGTGCAGCCAGTCCCGGATGTTGCCGCCGGTGCCGTACAGCGGCACCTTCTTGCCGTCCAGCAGGTTGGTGGTGAAGAGCGGGATGACCTTCTCGGGGAACTGGTAGTGCCCGTAGTTGTTGGAGCAACGGGTCACCACGACGTCCATGCCGTGGGTGCGGTGGTAGGCCAGCGCCAACAGGTCCGAACCGGCCTTCGAGGCCGAGTACGGCGAGTTCGGCGCGAGCGGCCACTCCTCGGTCCAGGAGCCCTCCGAGATCGACCCGTAGACCTCGTCGGTCGAGACGTGGACGAAGCGGGCGACCCCGTGCTTGCGGGCCACGTCGAGGAGCACCTGGGTGCCGACCACGTTCGTCAGCACGAACGGGCCCGCGCCCTCGATCGACCGGTCGACGTGCGACTCGGCCGCGAAGTGGACGACCACGTCGTGACCGGGCATCACCTGGTCGACGGCGTCCGCGTCGCAGATGTCGCCCTGGACGAAGGCGTACCCGGGGTGGCCCGCGACGGGCGCGAGGTTGGCCTCGACGCCCGAGTAGGTCAGCTTGTCGAAGACGGTGATCTGGGCCGAGGCGTCCTCGCCGAGTACCTGGCGGACGAACTCTGAACCGATGAAGCCGGCGCCGCCGGTCACAAGGATGCGCATAGTGGGGGCAGTCTACCCGCGCCCCGTCGGGCACCTACCCCAGGCCAGCGACCCCGTCCGCATCTCACATAAGCTGCCGTCATGCGTGGAATTCTCCTGGCGGGCGGCACCGGCTCACGACTGTGGCCACTGACCCGAGCCGTCTCGAAGCAGCTCCTTCCGGTCTTCGACAAGCCGATGATCTACTACCCGCTCTCCACCCTGGTGATGGCGGGCATCAGCGAGATCCTGATCATCACGACCCCACAGGACCAGGAGCAGTTCCAGCGCCTGCTGGGCGACGGCTCCCAGTTCGGCCTGCACCTCGAGTACGCGGTCCAGGAACGGCCCGAGGGCATCGCCCAGGCGTTCGTGCTGGGAGCCGACTTCATCGGCGACCAGCCGGTGGCGCTGATCCTCGGCGACAACATCTTCCACGGCAGCGGCCTCGGCACCCGCCTGGCCCAGCACACCGCCCCGGTCGGCGGCCGGGTCTTCGCGTACCCGGTGGCGGACCCGTCCGCGTACGGCGTGGTCGAGTTCGACGAGCAGGGCCAGGTGCTCTCGCTGGAGGAGAAGCCGGCCCAGCCGAAGTCCCGCTACGCGGTGCCCGGCCTCTACTTCTACGACAACCAGGTCGTCGAGATCGCCCGCAAGCTGGAGCCCAGCGCGCGCGGCGAGCTGGAGATCACCGCCGTCAACGAGGCGTACCTCCAGGCCGGCGAGCTGCACGTGACGATCCTCGACCGCGGCACCGCCTGGCTGGACACCGGCACCTTCGTCTCGATGGTGCAGGCCTCCGAGTTCGTCCGGGTGATCGAGGAGCGTCAGGGCTTCAAGATCGGCTGCATCGAGGAGGCCGCCTGGCGGGCCGGGCTGATCGACTCGGCGCAGCTCCGCGAGCTGGCCGAGCCGCTGCGCAAGAGCGGCTACGGCGACTACCTGGTCGCCCTGCTCGACGAGGAGAGCGCCCGATGAAGTTCCGCGAGCTGTCCATCGGCGGCGCCTACGAGGTCACCCCGCAGCTGCACGGGGACCCGCGCGGCCTGTTCATGGAGTGGTACCGCTTCGACCGCCTCGCCGAGGTCGTCGGGCACCCGCTCCGGATGGCGCAGGGCAACCTGTCCGTCTCGGCCCGGGGCGTGGTGCGCGGCGTCCACTTCGCCGACGTCCCGCCCGGCCAGGCCAAGTACGTCAGCTGCGTGCGCGGCGCGGTGCTGGACATCATCGTCGACCTGCGGGTCGGCTCCCCCACCTTCGGGCAGTGGGAGGGCGTCCGGCTCGACGAGGTGGACCGCCGCTCGGTCTACATCTCTGAGGGGCTCGGCCACGGGTTCTGCGCGCTGAGCGACGACGCCACGCTCTCCTACGTCTGCTCGGAGACGTACAACCCCACGGGTGAGCACTCCGTGCACCCGCTCGACCCCGACCTCGGCATCGAGTGGCCCGCCGACAGCCCCCAGCTGTCCGCCCGGGACGCCGCCGCCCCGTCGCTCGCCGAGGCGCTCGCCTCCGGGCTGCTGCCCGACTACCGGGCCTGCCAGGACTTCACCGAGAGCCTGCGCAACGCCTGACCGGCGCTGGGCGCACGCCCGCACGCCCCGCGCCAAGTCCGCCCGGCGCGGGGCGTACCGCGTCCGACGGGCGGCGCGGGTGGTAGGGGCGACAAGACCGCCCGGCACATGGTGGGCGGATGAAGGAGCGGCGTTGGGGTGCGTGCCTCGGCGGCGCCGAGGAGGGAGTCCCTGCGGAGCATCGGCGACCGACGAGAAGCCGGTGAGGTGCGGGCCCCGGCGACGCGACGCCGTCCACCATGTGCCGGGCGGTCTCAGTATGATTGCCCCCGCCGCCGGTGACCCCTGCGCGGCGACCGGGCCGGCAAGCATGCCCCCGCCACGACCTCGACCAGCGGATGTGCCCCACCATGACCACTCTGGATGTGCTCCTCCCGTACTACGGGGACGTCGCGCTGATGCAGGCCGCCGTCCGCAGCGTGCTCGCGCAGACCGACCCCGACTGGCGGCTGACCGTCGTGGACGACGGCAAGGAGCCCGGCGTCCCCGAGTGGTTCGCGGAGCTCGACGACCCCCGGGTCAGTTACCAGCGCAACGAGCAGAACCTCGGGGTGACCGGCAACTACCGCAAGTGCCTCGGCCTGGCCGAGCACGAGTACCTGGTCTTCATGGGCACCGACGACATCATGCTGCCCAACTACGTCGCCACCATCCGTGCCGCCCTGGCCGCGCACCCCGGTGCCGCGATGGTGCAGCCCGGCGTCGAGGTCATCGACAGCGCCGGAAAGCCCAGCCACACCCTGGCGGACGAGGCCAAGCGCCGGATTTACGCGCCCAGGGACCAGGGCCGGATCCTGATGGGCGGTGAGGAGCTCGCGGTCAGCCTGCTGCGCGGCAACTGGCTCTACTTCCCGGCGATCTGCTGGCGCACCGAGGCGATCAGGAAGACCGGCTTCCGGGACAACCTGGAGATCATCCAGGACCTCGCCCTGGTCATCGACCTGCTGCAGGCGGGCGAGCAGATGATCGTCGACGACACCCGCTGCTTCCAGTACCGCCGGCACACCGTCAGCATCTCCTCGAAGTCGGCGTACAGCGGCACCCGGTTCACCGAGGCCCGGCGCTACTTCCTGGACGTCGCCGACCGGCTCGACGAGCAGGGCTGGACCCGCGCCGCCAAGGCCTCCCGACTACACCTCTCCGCCCGCATCCACGCCCTCACGCTGGTGCCGGGCGCCCTGCGGGCCGGCCAGTGGGACGGCGCGAAGACGCTGCTGCGCAACGTCACCTCGACCACCTCCCGGCCCCGCTGACCCTCTCCCGCTAGGAGCAACCCCCGCTATGTCCGCACCGCAAGGGGCCCCGGCCCGCGTAGCCGTCCTCGGTGGCTCCGGTTTCATCGGCCGGGTGCTCGGCGACCGGTTCGCCGAGCTCGGCCACGAGGTCCTGTCGATCGCCCGCACCGAGCCCGCCGTCCCCGCGCCCGGCCGCTTCGTGGCCTTCGACCTCGGTTCCACCGCCCCGGCCGAGCTCACCGAGCTGCTCACCCGGGAGCGGGTCGAGCTCGTCGTCAACGCGGCCGGCGGCATGTGGGGCCTGAACGACGAGCAGATGCACGTCGCCAACGTGGTGCTGGTCGACCGGCTGATCGAGTCGATCGGCGCGATGGCCCGCCCCGCCCGGCTGATCCACCTCGGCACCGTGCACGAGTACGGCATGGCGCCGATCGGCACCAGCCAGCCCGAGGACGGCCCGGCGGCACCCGTGATGGAGTACGGCAAGCTCAAGCTGGCCGCCACCGAAGCCGTGTCGCGAGCCGTGCTGGCGGACGGGCTGGACGCCGTCACCCTGCGGCTGGGCAACGTGGTCGGCGCCGGACAGCCCGGGCACAGCCTGCTCGGCGTGATGGCCGCCAAGCTGGACGAGGCCCGGCTGGCCGGGCGCACCGCCGAGCTGTCGCTGGCCCCGCTCACCGCGCAGCGCGACTTCGTCGACCTGACCGACACCATCGACGCCGTGCTCGCCGCCGCGACCGCCGACGGCCTGCCGCCGGTGCTCAACATCGGTACCGGCACCGCCACTTCGGCCCGCGAGTGGGTCGAGCTGCTGATCGAGGTCAGTGGGGTCCCCACCGAGATCACCGAGGTCCCCGCCCCGGCCGGCGCCGGCCCGGAGACCGAGTGGCAGCAGCTCGACGTCACCGCCGCCCGGGAGCGGCTCGGCTGGGCCCCGCGGCGCAGCATGCGGGAGTCCGTCGACTCGCTCTGGCAGGCCCAGGTGCGGTCGGCGCCCGTCGCCTGACGCACCGACAGAACAGAACGGGCCGTGGGGCGGGGCGGCTGCCCCGGCCCACGGCCCGTTCGGTCGTGCTCAGCCCTGGATCGGCGTGTGCAGCACCGTGACGGTCCGGTCCTTCAGGGACCCCAGGTCACGGCGGAGGTCGTCGGCCGTCCTGGCGTCCGCGACCAGCACGGACACCTTCCTGTCCTCGGCCGGCATCAGCTCGATCGCCTTCTTGAGCGAGGCGAGCGAGTTCTCGTACTGGGCCTTGTCGACCGGGGCGCCGCCGATGTAGACGTTGAACAGGTCGGGGTACTTGGCCGCCAGGCCACCCCGGTGGACCAGGGTGGTGGCGAAGAAGCTGAGCTTCCAGTTCAGGTAGGCGTCGTTGGAGTAGAGCGTGACCACGGGGGTGCCGGGCTCGACCCGTGCGATGTCCCGGGTGGCCAGGGCCGTGGTGTACGGGGCGAGGTTCCCGCCCTTCTCCTTGCTCCACTCGGCCAACGAGCTGGCCGACCAGGCGGTCGGACCGGAGTTCACCGACGGGACGCCCCACTGGATGCCCGCGAACAGGCTCAGCCCGGCCGCGAACGCGGCTACCGAGGCGACGCCCTCGACCCACCAGCGCTTGCGGAACGCCGTGGTCCACGGACCGAGCGGGCGCAGCAGCGTCCCGACCGTACCGAGCCCGAGCAGGCAGATCACGAAGCCACCGGTGGCGAGCTTCTCGAAGTAGTACGGCAGGGTCCCTATGGTCCGCATCTGCCAGACCCCGAACACCCCGAGCACCAGGGCGCCGCCCGCCACCGTGCCCAGCAGCGTCATCCCGACGCCGGTGCGCCGTCGGCCGGCCACCAGGAAGACCACCGCGATCAGCAGGGCCAGACCGACCGTCAGCGACCGGTCGAACGGCAGCAGCATGCCCCGGGCCTGGGCCTGCGCCTCGACGTCGAAGGTGCCCATCACCGACATCACGCTCGGCAGCAGGGCCACCGCGCAGCCGGCCGCCTGGATCGCGTAGAGCACCCAGCGGTGCCGGGCCTGGCGCCTGCGGTACACCCAGGCCGCGATCACCAGCGCTATGCCGACGAAGGCCGCGAGGATGTTGTAGGTGTAGGCCACCGTGATCAGCGCGGCCACCGACACTGCCGCGTACGTGGCCCAGCTCATCGCCGGACGGACGATCAGCGGTATGGCCACCGCCAGGAACATCACGCCCGCGATCTGCGAGTCGAAGCCGGTCTTCACCATCGCCCCGAGCGGGCTCGCGACGGTCAGACCGGCCACCACGGTGCAGACCGCGGCGGTCCGCCAGCCGGTCAGCCGCGGGCCGCCGATCCAGCGGGCCCCCCAGACGACCAGGGCGCAGAGGATCGCGAACGAGGCCAGCACGTAGACGTAGTAGCGGCCGTACGCGGTGCCCGGGTCACCGGTCGCGGTGTCCGACCGGACGAAGATGTCGAACCAGGCCAGCAGGAAATGCGAACCCTGCGGATAAACCGCCTCGGTCGGCGTGGGCACCAGGACCTTGGCGGCGTCCTGGTGGAAAAAGAGAAATCCACCGAATTGGTGGATCGCGTCGAAAATGGAGAAATGGACGATTCGGTCCTCGATCGACAGCGCGAAAGGAAGCCGCCCGATCACCGAACGCCCGACCAGCGGGTGGTGGATGTAGTGCCAGACGAACGCGCCGGTCCCGAGGATCACCAGGTCGGAGACCCGGAAGCGCAGCGGCAGCCGGGGTGCCCGGCCGCTCGCCCAGGACGCGATGCTGAGCACCGAGAGGATCACCCCGGAGGTCGGCACCGGCTGCATCCCCCACGGCCACAGCGACAGCACCAGACCGAACGCGAGCAGCCCGCCGCAGAGCACGAAGGTGGCGATGACCAGCCGGTCGAGCAGTCCGCCGCCGACCCGCAGCAGGCTCGCCACCCCGAGCACGAAGACCGGGATCAGGACGATGTCCAGATTCAGCGCGTCGAGCACGACGGGGAGGACCCAGGAGGCGGCCAGCGCACCGGCCAGCAGTGCCCACCGCCGTCCGCGCGCCCCTCGACCCGGTGCCGAACCCAGCGGCGGGACGCCGGAGCGTTCCTCCGGCTGCAGCAGCTGACTTGACATGTCCCCACCGTTTCCTTGAATACCCATACGCGAAATAAGTGTCGTTCTCATCACGGCCGGGTCTGATTTCCACCACTGCCGCGCCGGCCCGGTCGGATGATCCGATCCACGGATGACCGATGGCCATCGGTCATGGTACTTGAGCGATCGAGGCCCACTGCCGGGGCTTCCGGGGCTTCCGGGGCTTCCGGGGCCACCGGCCCGGGAATCGGGCGAGCCATTCGGGACCGTCAGTCGGACTTGAAAACCCAGACCTTCATCAGCAGGAACCGGACGAGCGTCGCCAGGCCGTTGGCCACGATCAGACCCCCCACCTCGACCGCCCGGGAGGCGTCCGGCGCGGCCAGCTCGAGCAGGGCGAGCGCCCCGCTGCTGAGGGCGAGACCGATCACGAAGGCCACCCCGCCCTGGAGCTGGTGCCGGAGCGCCCCCTCCGAGCCGGTGATGCCGAAGGTGAAGCGGCGGTTGGCCGCGGTGTTGGCCACCGCGCTGACCAGCAGCGCGATCAGATTGCCCAGCTGCGCGTCGACGACCTGACGGGCCAGCACGTAGAGGAGCAGGTAGAAGAGGGTGCTCAGGACCCCGATGATCAGGAAGGCCGGGAGCTGACGCTTCATCGTCCCGGGCGGACCGGCGCCCGGACCGGCCTGCGGCGCGGGGGCCGACTCGTCGAGAGGGAGCATGGGAGGAGCCACCGATTCGCTTGGGGTGTGGGCGGGTGCCATCAGGAGAGCTCGTACACGGCCACCCGGCCGTTGTCGTACACCGGCCGGGCCAGCGACTTCAGCAGGGCGGACTCGGGGTGCACCTTGCGGTCCACCACCAGGTACCGGACATGGTGCTCGGCGTGCAGCCGGTGCAGCAGTTCCGCCGTCGGGGCGTAGACGGCGTCCTCGTTCAGCTTGAGCAGCGGAAGGTCCCAGAAGGCGTTCGACTGCTCCGACATCAGCCGGGGCGAGTAGGCCCACCCCTCCACCAGCACCGAGCGCTCGGAGTAGCCGCTGAGCCAGAAGGACTGCGCGTTGTTGGTGCAGACCTCACCCGGGACACCGTAGTCGTCGAAGGACCGGCAGTGGCTGTTGGTCGCCAGGACGTCCGAGGGGCTGCTGTGCGCGCGGACCCAGCGGGCGGCCTGGACCTGCTCCGCGGGCAGCAGCGCCGTCCCCATCCACTCGCTCTGCGAGGTCTGGGCGACGTCCAGCACCAGGGTGGGGGCCCCCGCCGTCAGGGCGGCGGTGAGCAGCACGACCCCGCCCCGTCGGCGCAGGCCCGGCAGCAGCCGTCCGGCGCCCCGCCACAGCAGGCCCAGCACGGCGGCGATCGCGGCCAGCGCGGCCGCCGCGCCCAGCGCGGGCAGCAGCACCGAGTAGGACTTGGCCCCCGTACCGTCGTCGAACAGCTTCAGGACGAAGGTCGCCCAGTCGTCGGCGTACCGGTAGACGGCCACCGTCAGCAGGGCGGTGAAGGAGAGGGTGCCCACCACGAGCAGCACCTTGGCCCGGGTCGAGAGCGCCGCCCGTTCGAAGACCTCGCAGTACCCCCAGGCGGACAGCAGGACACCGAACGGGATCCCCGCCAGGGTGAAGTAGCTGGCGTTGAAGCCGTTCACCACGAGGTACACGGCCGGCCCGGCGACGGCACCGCCGAGCAGGAACCACTGGACGGGGTCCATCCTCAGCCGTCGGCGCCAGATCAACGGGATCGCGCCGACCATCCGCAGCTGGTGGTTGAGCAGGTACGCCACCAGCGTCAGGGCGACCACCGCGGCCTGGGCGGTGGTACTGCGGGTGCCCAGCGGGTCGGCCCAGTACCGCTCGACGTTGCCGAACGGCACGACCTGCAGGCCGTAGCTCTCGAACCTGAACAGGACGGCGGTGGCGAAGAGCTGCACCGCCCCGAGGATCGCGCCCAGGCCCACGACGGTCCAGGGGATCCGCCGGGTGCCGATCAGCACCATCAGGCCCGCGAAGGCCAGTGCGGCGACGGTGACCGGAAGCGAGCTGGCCTTGGCCGCGCTGGAGGCCAGGGCGAACATCGCGGTCAGCACGAACACCCCGCGCCCCAGCCCGGGGGCCTCCCCGTCGGCACGTTCCCGCCGGCCGCGCAGCGCGTCGCCGACCACGCCGATCAGGGCGATCAGCAGCGGCTGACTGTACGTCAGCGAGAGGCTCGCCCAGGCCATCAGCGGCACCGCGGGTGCCCCGAAGGTCCAGTTCTGGACGTTGTTGGGGTAGATCGCGTTGAAGTCGCCGATCAGGAAGACCAGCACCGCCGCCACCGGCCCCGCCCAGGCGCGGCCGGTGAGCCGCCGGGCCACCACCGCGGTGATCACCAGGGTGAGCGCCACCAGCGCCGGGACCATCAGCCGCATCTGTACGACGGCCAGGTCGATGTGCCCGACCATGTCGGTCATCGCCATGTGGACGAAGGTGAACCAGTGGTAGTGCAGCGGCTCGCCGGCGGCCTGCGGGAAGGTCAGCGGGAAGTTGTGCTTGGCGTTGCCCGCCAGCGACAGCAGGTACGGCAGATCGACGTACTGGTTGGCGTGCCCCTCGACCGGGACCACCGGGTACTTCCGCAGGAACACCGCGTACAGGTAGCCACTGCTGACGGCGACCGTCCCGGCGACCGCCCAGGACCAGCCGAGCGAGGAGGCCAGGTAGCCGCGCGGCCGCCAGTGCCGGCGCAGCCGGGGCACCGCCGCGAACGGGACGGCCACCAGCAGCGGCCAGGCCGGCATCACCGACTCGATGCCCGCCGCCATGAAGACCGCCCAGGCCAGCAGCTCCAGGACGAGGCCGGTGACCGCACCGAACGCGAGGTCCTCGACCAGGGTGTACGGCCGCCGGCGCAGGGCCCGGAAGACCAGGGTGCCCGGCAGCAGCACGCCCCAGGCGACATAGCCGGTGTAGCGCGCGATGTCGCCGGGCGAGGTGTCGGCGGCCAGCAGCACCCCGACCAGCACGAGGTAGGCGGTGAGGGCCGGCAGGAACCGCCACGCCGGCGCACCGGCTCTCGCACCGCTGCCCTCGGTCCGCGCCCGCTCCGGGCGGTGTGCGGGACCGGACGCGGACCGCGCGTCGGAAGCGGGTGCGGTGCTGTCAGTGCTGCCCATCGCTACGTGTTCTCCTGCGAGCTCTGCGGTCGGCCACGTGGGTGCCCCGCGACCCTCTGATCGTCCCGTGGCCGTCCGAACGCCGCCACGGGACCACCCCGGCTCACCTCGCCGAGTGCGCAGCCGGAACCGTGGCGGCCGAAGGGAGTTCGTCCGCCGAGTCGTAGCCGACGAAGTAGGCCGGACGGGCCTGGGCGGCCGAGTAGATCCGGCCGACGTACTCGCCGAGCAGGCCCATGCAGATCAGCTGGACGCCGCCGATGAAGAGCATGCCGATGAAGAGCGAGGACCAGCCGGGCACGGTGGCACCGGCCGCGTACTCGATCGCGGTGTAGACGGCGAGCCCGAAGCAGATCACGAAGCTCACCGCGCCGAGCCAGGTGGCGAGCCGCAGCGGGCTGGCGGAGAAGTTGGTGATGCTGTCCAGGGCCAGCCGGATCATCTTGGACAGCGGGTACTTGGTGCTGCCCGCCACCCGCTCCTCGCGGTCGTAGACGACCTCGCCGCTGCTGAAGCCGAGCCACGGCACGAGCAGCCGGTAGACCGGCTGGTGCTCGGGCAGCGACTTGAGCGCGTTCACGGCGGCCCGGCTGAGCAGCCGGAAGTCACCGGCGTGCGCGGGCATCTTCTTGCCGACCAGCTTGCGCATCAGCCAGTAGTAGCCGCCCGCGGTGCGGCGCTTGAAGAAGGTGTCGGTGTTGCGGTCGCCGCGCACCCCGTAGACGATGTCGAGGTTCTGCTCGCGGGCCAGCGCGAGCATCTCCGGGATCTTCTCCGGCGGGTCCTGCAGGTCAGCGTCGATGCTGACCACGTACTGTCCGAAGGCCCGGTGGATGCCGGCGGTGAGCGCGGCCTGGTGGCCGGAGTTGCGGGCGAACCGGACGATGCGCAGCTGCGGCCAGTCCTGGCGGATCTTGTGCATGATCGCCGGTGTCGCGTCGGTGCTGCCGTCGTCGATGCCGACGACCTCGTAGCTGACGTCGAGCGCGTCCAGGATCGGCCGCAGTCGCTCGACGGTCAGCGGCAGCGCCTCCTGCTCGTTGTAGATCGGGATCACGACCGACAACAGGGGCGCGGGCGCCGCGGTACCGCCGGCCGGTGCTGCTGCGTTGTACATCGCTGTTCGCCTGTCCCTATTTCTCAGATGTCCGGCCAAGTCTGGGGTCCCCCGCACACCTCGGCCGATCGACCACGGAGCCGGGGCGCTGTGCGGCCGGGTCACCCACCCGCCGGGGTCGGAGCACCGGGCGGACCGGGAACGGGAGCCGGGCGCCAGGCTAGCAGCCGGGGCGCGGCCACTGCACAAATCGTCCCGTCTGTGGTCAATGGGACGATCGGGTTACTTCTTGTCGGGTGCGGGCTCGTCGGACACCCGGCGGAGGGTGGCCATCGAGCGGTCCATCCCCTTCTTCAGCAGCTTGGAGACCGGGCGTTCCACCAGACGGTGGATCAGCCAGGCGGTCAGCAGGGCCGCGACGAGGGTCACCAGCAGGGCGGACTTGACGTCGAACCCATGGGTCAGCGTGAAGTGGATCATCGTCCACCCGGCCTCCTGGTGGATCAGGTAGAGCGGGTAGGTCAGCGCGCCGGCGACGGTCAGCCACTTCCACTGCACCCAGTTGAACAGGCCCAGGGCCGCGGCGAGCACCAGGGCGAAGGCGAGGGTGACCCCGCCGGCCATGACCTTCCACGACAGGGGGTGGTTCAGCACCCCGACGTAGATCGTCTGGATCGAGGTGAGCCGGGTGAGCGCCAGGATCCAGGAGAAGCCGACGATCCCCCAGAGCAGCAGGTTCTGCCCGAAGCGGTACATCAGGAACATCCCGATACCCGCGATGAAGAAGGGCGACTCGTTCGGCATCGCGAACGTGGTCAGCAGCGGGATCTGGGCCTGCGGGGCGAGCACCGCGAATATCGTCCAGATGCCGCAGAAGGCGACCACCTTGCGGTAGGTCAGGCCGAGCGCGACCACGATGGCGAAGAGCAGGTAGAACCGCATCTCGACCCAGAGCGTCCAGTAGACGCCGTCGACGTGCCGCATACCGAGCGGGGTCTGGAGCATCGTCAGGTTGCCCAGGACGGTCTTCAGGTCGAGGCCCTCGTCGGCACCCCAGCGGGCGAACTTGGTGAAGGTCAGCACCACGAAGGTGGTGAGTGCGATGGCCGCCCAGTAGGCCGGGTACAGCCGGACGACCCGGGAGGTGAAGAACTCGCCGGCCCGCTTGCCCCAGCAGCTCATGCAGATCACGAAGCCGCTGATGACGAAGAACAGCTCGACGCCGAGCCAGCCGTAGGCGGCCATCCGGTTCAGCTCCGGGAGCACCTGCTTCGGGGTGACCCCGTCCTGCCACACCCCGGCGATTCCGACGTACGCCGTCCAGTGGAAGGAGAGCACGCACAGGGCGGCGAACAGCCGCATGCCGTCGAGCGCGTACAGCCGGGGGCGCTGGCGAGGGCCGGATGCCTCCTGCGAGCGGCGCCGGAGGCGCGACGGCTTCGTCAGGATCGGTGCAGAAGTCATTCCAGAGCTTTCGGCGAGTTGGGCTCAGAAGCCTCGACCAACCCTCGCACCCGGCGAAGGCTGTGGGGCGCTCAGTCTAGCGGCCCGAATCCGGCGGCCGCCGCGCCGGTCGGCCCCTGCGGGGAGGAACGGCCGAGGGGCCCCACACACGTCCTCGCGGACGGTGCGGAGCCCCTCGGTGTGCCTGTGGAGCAGGCAGGTCAGAGCAGCAATTACTTGCTGATCTTGGTGACCTGGCCGGCGCCGACGGTACGGCCACCCTCACGGATGGCGAACTTCAGGCCCTCCTCCATGGCGATCGGCTGGATCAGCACGACCGACATGGCGGTGTTGTCGCCCGGCATGACCATCTCGGTGCCCTCGGGGAGGGTCACGACGCCGGTCACGTCCGTGGTACGGAAGTAGAACTGCGGGCGGTAGTTGTTGAAGAAGGGGGTGTGACGGCCACCCTCGTCCTTCGACAGGATGTAGGCCTGGGCCTCGAACTCGGTGTGCGGGGTGACCGAACCCGGCTTGATGATGACCTGGCCGCGCTCGACGTCCTCGCGCTTGATGCCACGGAGGAGCAGACCGACGTTCTCACCGGCCTGGCCCTCGTCGAGCAGCTTGCGGAACATCTCGATACCGGTGACCGTGGTGGTGGTCTTGGTCTCCTTGATGCCGATGATGTCGACAGTCTCGTTGACCTTGAGGACACCACGCTCGATGCGGCCGGTGACGACGGTGCCACGACCGGTGATCGTGAAGACGTCCTCGATCGGCATCAGGAACGGCTTCTCGACGTCACGCGCCGGGGTGGGGATGTTCTCGTCGACAGCCTTCATCAGGCCGAGGAGCTTCTCGCCCCACTCCTTGTCGCCCTCGAGCGCCTTCAGCGCCGAGACGCGGACGACCGGGAGGTTGTCGCCGTCGAAGTCGTACTCGGAGAGCAGCTCACGAACCTCGAGCTCGACGAGCTCCAGGATCTCCTCGTCGTCCACCATGTCGGACTTGTTCAGCGCGACGACGATGTACGGAACGCCGACCTGGCGGGCCAGGAGCACGTGCTCCTTGGTCTGCGGCATCGGGCCGTCGGTGGCGGCGACGACGAGGATCGCACCGTCCATCTGCGCGGCACCGGTGATCATGTTCTTGATGTAGTCCGCGTGACCCGGGCAGTCGACGTGGGCGTAGTGACGGTCCTCCGTCTGGTACTCGACGTGCGCGATCGAGATGGTGATACCGCGCTGCCGCTCCTCCGGCGCCTTGTCGATCTGGTCGAACGGCGTGAAGGGGTTGATCTCCGGGTACGCGTCGTGCAGCACCTTGGTGATGGCCGCGGTAAGGGTCGTCTTACCGTGGTCAATGTGACCGATGGTGCCGATGTTGACGTGGGGCTTCGTCCGCTCGAACTTCGCCTTCGCCACTGCAGTCCTCCTGAGGACAGTTCTGTACGCCGTGCTGACGTCAGTTGGTCTTTGATCGGGTTTGGCACGGAGCGTGCCGTCCCGCGGGTGGGGGCGGAGGAAGCCTGAGGGATCCGGGACGGATCCCTCAGGTTCGCCTCCTAATAGCCTAAGGGTTTACGAACATCCCGATGGCGGGACGTCACTCACCCTTGGCCTTGGCGATGATGTCGTCCGCCACGTTCCGCGGAACCTCGGCGTACGAGTCGAACTGCATCGAGTAGCTTGCGCGACCAGAGGTCTTGCTGCGCAGGTCACCGACGTAGCCGAACATCTCGGAGAGCGGCACCAGCGCCGAAACGACGCGGGCACCGTGACGCTCGTCCATGGACCGGATCTGGCCACGGCGAGAGTTGATGTCACCGATCACGTCGCCCATGTAGTCCTCGGGCGTGGTGACCTCGACGGCCATCATCGGCTCGAGCAGGGCCGGGCTGGCCTTGCGAGCACCCTCCTTGAACGCCATGGAACCGGCGATCTTGAAGGCGAGCTCGGACGAGTCGACGTCGTGCGAGGCACCGTCGAGCAGGGTGACGCGGACGCCCTGGAGCGGGTAGCCGGCGAGAACGCCGAACTCCATGGCCTCCTGGCAGCCGGCGTCGACCGACGGGATGTACTCGCGCGGAACGCGGCCACCGGTGACCTTGTTCACGAACTCGTAGCCCTCGCCGGACTCGATCGGCTCGATCGCGATCTGGATCTTCGCGAACTGGCCGGAGCCACCGGTCTGCTTCTTGTGCGTGTAGTCGATGCGCTCGACGGCCTTGCGGATCGTCTCGCGGTAGGCGACCTGCGGCTTGCCGACGTTGGCCTCGACCTTGAACTCACGCTTCATACGGTCGACCAGCACCTCGAGGTGCAGCTCGCCCATACCCGCGATGATGGTCTGGCCGGTCTCTTCGTCGGTGTTGACCTGGAAGGACGGGTCCTCCTCGGCCAGCCGCTGGATCGCGGTGCCCAGACGCTCCTGGTCACCCTTCGACTTCGGCTCGATCGCGACGCGAATGACCGGGGCCGGGAAGTCCATGGACTCCAGGATGACCGGGTGCTTCTCGTCGGACAGGGTCTCGCCGGTGGTGGTCTGCTTGAGACCCATGACGGCGACGATGTCGCCGGCGCCCACCGAGTCGATCTCCTCACGCTTGTTCGCGTGCATCCGGTAGATCTTGCCGATGCGCTCCTTGCGCCCCTTCACCGCGTTGAGGACGGCGGTGCCGGCCTCGAGGCGGCCCGAGTAAACCCGGACGAAGGTGAGCTTGCCGAGGTGCGGGTCGGACATGATCTTGAACGCCAGCGCGGCCAGCGGCTCGTCGTCCGAAGGCTTGCGGGTGATCTTCACCGAGTCGTCGCCGGGCTTGGTGCCCTCGATGCCCTCGATGTCGATCGGCGACGGCAGGTACTTGACGACCGCGTCGAGCAGGGGCTGGACGCCCTTGTTCTTGAACGCGGAGCCGCAGAAGATCGGCGTGAAGTCCGAGTTCAGCGTGCCCTTGCGGATCGCCGCGACCAGCAGCTCCTCGGGGATGTCCTCGCCCTCGAGGGCGAGCTCCATCACCTCGTCGCTGACGTTCGAGACGGTGTCGAGCAGCTGCTCGCGGTACTCGGCCGCCTTGTCCGCCAGGTCGGCCGGGATGTCGACGGTGTCGTACATCTCGCCCTTGGGGGCGTCCGCGGACCAGACCAGGGCCTTCATCTTCACCAGGTCGACGACGCCGGTGAAGTCACCCTCGGCGCCGATCGGGAGCTGCATGACCAGCGGGGTGGCGCCGAGGCGGTCCACGATGGTCTGCACGCAGAAGTAGAAGTCCGCGCCCGTGCGGTCCAGCTTGTTGATGAAGCAGATGCGCGGGACGCCGTAACGGTCGGCCTGACGCCACACCGTCTCGGACTGGGGCTCGACACCGGCAACGCCGTCGAACACCGTCACGCCACCGTCGAGGACGCGGAGCGAACGCTCCACCTCGACGGTGAAGTCCACGTGACCCGGGGTGTCGATGATGTTGATGGTGTTGTCGACACCGTCGAGGGTCCAGTGACAGGTCGTCGCGGCCGAC
Source organism: Kitasatospora sp. NPDC101801 (assembly GCF_044766665.1). Taxonomy (NCBI): domain Bacteria; kingdom Bacillati; phylum Actinomycetota; class Actinomycetes; order Kitasatosporales; family Streptomycetaceae; genus Kitasatospora; species Kitasatospora sp. NPDC101801. The sequence continues at coordinate 106,689 of NZ_JBIWML010000007.1, read as the reverse complement.
GTGATCGTGATGCCGCGCTCCTGCTCCTGCTCCATCCAGTCCATGGTGGCAGCGCCATCGTGGACCTCACCGATCTTGTACGAGACACCGGTGTAGAACAGGATCCGCTCGGTGGTGGTGGTCTTGCCCGCGTCGATGTGGGCCATGATCCCGATGTTCCGGGTCTTGGCCAGGTCAAGGGAGGTTGCAGCCATGGTGGCTCGTTCTCTCTCTGTCTAGTGACGGGGTTGGACTACCAGCGGTAGTGCGCGAAGGCCTTGTTGGACTCGGCCATCTTGTGGGTGTCCTCGCGACGCTTCACGGACGCACCGAGGCCGTTGGAGGCGTCGAGGATCTCGTTGAGCAGACGCTCGGTCATGGTCTTCTCACGACGGGCGCGGGAGTAGCCGACCAGCCAGCGCAGCGCCAGGGTGTTGGCGCGGCCCGGGCGGACCTCGACCGGCACCTGGTAGGTGGCGCCACCGACGCGGCGGGACTTCACCTCAAGGGTGGGCTTGACGTTCTCAAGCGCACGCTTGAGGGCGACCACGGGGTCGGCACCGGTCTTCTCACGGACACCCTCGAGGGCGCCGTAGACGATCCGCTCGGCAGTGGAGCGCTTGCCGTGCAGCAGGATCTTGTTGACCAGCGAGGTCACAAGCGGCGAGCCGTAGACCGGGTCAATGATGACCGGGCGCTTCGGGGCAGGACCCTTACGAGGCATTTCTTACTTCTCCTTCTTGGCGCCGTAGCGGCTACGAGCCTGCTTGCGGTTCTTGACACCCTGGGTGTCGAGCGAGCCGCGGATGATCTTGTAGCGGACACCAGGAAGGTCCTTCACACGGCCACCGCGCACCAGCACGATGGAGTGCTCCTGCAGGTTGTGGCCCTCACCCGGAATGTAGGCGGTGACCTCGATCCCGCTGGTGAGGCGCACACGGGCCACCTTGCGAAGCGCCGAGTTCGGCTTCTTCGGGGTGGTGGTGTACACACGCGTGCAAACACCGCGGCGCTGAGGGGAACCCTTCAGCGCGGGCGTCTTGTTCTTCTCGACCTTGTCCTGCCGGCCCTTTCGGACCAGCTGCTGGATCGTAGGCACCGTTTCTCCGTTTTCTGTGTGCCAAGGCTGCGTAAAACTAACCTGCGGTGACCCCAACGTCCGACCCACGCGGTCGGGTGTGTTGAGCCTCTGACGAGGGCGGAATCCATGAGCCGATGTGCAGCGGCGGCGCTCACGGAGTGGTGACCACTCCGGGTACGGCGGCCGGTCTGCTGGCACGCACAAGGACCCGGGGACACCCCAGGCACAGATCAGAGCGTACCTAGCGCATCGGCGCCGGTCAAAACAAATGCAACACCGCAGCTCGGCCCGCGCGGAGGGGTCCTTCCGGCATACCTCAGGCGACGCTGCCGAGCAAACCGAGCAGGATCAGCAGCCCCCAGCCGCCGACCGACAGCCAGCCGAGCACCAGCCCGGTGGTGGCCATCGCGTCGCCCTCCTCGCCGCTGCCGCGCATTTGGCTCTTGGCGAGGTGCCCGGTCACCACCGCGGGGATGCCGAACAGCCCGAAGCTCGGCACGCAGAGCAGGCCCAGCACCAGGGCGGCGACCGCCAGCGGGTTGTTCCGCGGCCGGGGCGCGTACACCGGCTGCATCATCATCGGCGGTCCGGTCATCGGCCCGACCATCGGCAGCACGGCCGGACCGACCGGCAGGTCCGAGACCAGGTAGGCGAGCTGACCGTACGTCTTGGCCCGCTGCACCCCGTCGAACCGGGAGCTGTACTCGTTCGCCGACAGCCGGCCCTCGGCGTACGCGGCCTTGAGCACGTCCACCGCGCGCTCGCGGTCGGTGTGCCCGGCGCGCATCGCACCCTGGCCCGCACCTGCGCCGTACGGCTGCGGCTGCTGCGGTCCCCATGACTGCATGCTCATCCCGGCCCACCTTCCTGACGGACTCTCATGGTGCATGACGAACGGCACACCGCGTCAGTTGCAGATCCACCCGATCGGAGCAGAACACCCGTCTCCAGCGGGGTGCCGCCGGCCGCCCCACCTCTGCGAAGCTGACCGCACATCCGTACCAACAGGAGTACCCACATGACACCTGCCGTCAGCATCCACAACCTGTGGAAGCGCTTCGGCGACCACGCCGCGGTCGCAGGACTCACCCTGGACCTGCCCGCCGGCTCCTTCATCGGCCTGGTCGGCCCCAACGGGGCGGGCAAGACCACCACGCTCTCGATGGTCACCGGCCTGCTCAGGCCGGACCAGGGCACCGTGCTGGTGCACGGCGCCGACGTCTGGACCGACCCGGTCGGGGTGAAGGCGCGGATCGGCATCCTGCCCGAGGGGCTGCGGATGTTCGAACGACTGAGCGGGCGCGAGCTGCTCCAGTACAACGGCCGGCTGCGCGGCCTGCCGGGCGCCGAGGTGGACCGCCGGGCCGAGGAGCTGCTGACCGTGCTCGACCTGTCCGCCGCAGCGGACAAGCTGGTCGCCGACTACTCGACCGGTATGCGGAAGAAGATCGGCCTGGCCGCCGCCCTGCTGCACAACCCGGACGTGCTGTTCTTGGACGAGCCCTTCGAGGGCGTCGACCCGGTCTCCGCGCAGACCATCCGGGGCGTGCTCAAGCGGTACGCCGCCAGCGGCTCCACCGTGGTCTTCTCCAGCCACGTGATGGAGCTGGTCGAGCAGCTCTGCGACTGGGTCGCGGTGATAAACGCGGGCCAGGTGATCGCCCAGGGCCCGCTGGACACCGTCCGGGGCGAGCGCTCGCTGCACACCGCCTTCCTGGACCTGATCGGGGTCCGCGAGCAGGACGAGCAGAGCCTGGACTGGCTGGGCGAGGCCCGATGAGCCTCCCCGCCGACCGGGTCGTGGTCCGGACCCTGGTCTCGCTCAAGCTCCGGCTGCTCGCCAACGGTCTGCGCCGCAGCCCCGGCCGCCGGGCGCTGTACGTGATCGGCTCGGTGGTCGGCCTGCTGTTCACCGCCGCGATCGCCACCGGCTTCGCCTTCCTGCACGGCCACGACGGCGCCGCCGACGCCACCGTGATGCTCACCACCTCGCTGGTGATCGGCTGGGCGGCGCTGCCGCTCTTCCTGTTCAGCAGCGACGAGAGCTCGGACCCGACCCGGCTCACCATGCTGCCGCTGCGGCCGGGCCCGCTGCTGCGCGGCACCCTGCTGGCCGCACTGATCGGTCCTGGACCGGTGATCGCGCTGGTGCTGCTGACCGGCGCCGGGATCGCCGCCGCCGCGGGGGCGGTGTCGGTCCCGTTCGCCGTGCTCGGCGTGCCGCTGACGGTGGCCTGCCTGGTCACCCTCTCCCGCGCGGTCGCCGCCGGGAACGCCAAGCTGCTCTCCAGCCGCCGGGGCAAGGACTTCGCCATCTTCGGCGGCCTGCTGTTCGCGGTCCTGGTGCAGGTCGGCAACCTCGCCTCGCAGAGCGTCTTCGGCCGGGCCGGGGAGTCGGGCCTCGACCTCTCCCCGCTGAAGCCGTTCGCCTCGGTGCTGCGCTGGATCCCGCCGGTCAGCGCACTGGACTCGGCGCGCACCGCCGGGGACTCCGTGCCGCTGGCGCTGCTCCAGCTGGCCGCCACCGGCGCGCTGCTGGTGCTGCTGCTGCGCTGGTGGCGACGGAGCCTGCAGGACCTGATGGTCACTGCGGACTCGTCCACCCTGATCGCCACCAAGTCGGTCGGCCGGTCCACCCGGAACCTCTTCCCCGAGGGCCGGGTCGGCGCGGTGATGCAGCGTCACCTCCGGTACGCCTGGCGCGAGCCCCGGGCCAAGGCGGCGGTCTTCACCAGCATCGGGATGACCCTGGTGTTCTGCGTGCTCTCGGTGGTCCAGGGCTGGGGCACCGTGTACGTGGTGGTGATGGCCGGGCTGATGCTCGGCCTGCAGATGGTCAACCTGTTCGGCATGGACGGCTCGGCGTTCTGGATGGTCTCCAGCACCCTGGCCACCCCCGCCGACGCCCGGGACGAGCTGCGCGGCCGGGCCTACGCGGTGGTCTCGTACGCCGCGCCGGTCAGCACCCTGCTCGGCCTGGTGCTGGCCGCCGCCACCGGGCAGTGGAGCGAGCTGCTCCCCGCCCTCGGCCTGACCTACGCCGCGCTCGGCGCCGGGGTCGGCCTGGGCGCGCTGCTCAGCGTGCTGGCACCGTACGCGATGCCGGCCGACTCCAGCCCGATGCGGAACGCCGCCCCGGGCCAGAGCGGCCTGGTGGCGCTGAACACCTTCGGCTCGATGCTCGGGGTGGCGGCGATCACCGCCCCGGTGGCGCTGCTGATGCTCGCCCTGCCGGGCTGGGTGCTGCTGCCCGTCGGCCTCGGCTACGGCCTGCTGCTGGCCCTGGCCGGCACCCGGTTCGCCGCCGGGCGGCTGCTGGACCGGCTGCCGGAGATCCTGGCCACCGCGATCGAGCGGTGAGGCCCCCGCGCACCGGCCCGATCGACCGCTGAACCCGATGCCCGAGCCCGGACCGTCCCGGGCTCGGGCATCATTGCCAGTTCAACCCCCAACTTCTCGAGGCGATCCCCCGTGGCCCAGCCGTCCGCCGCCGAAGCCCTGGTCACCCAGGCCGCAGCCCAGGTCGTCGCCGCCTTCCCCGACACCCTCGACCTGGCGCTCGACACCGCCGCCTCGATGCTGGCGGCCGCCGACTGGCCCCAGGTCAGCCGGGCGCTGCTGGCCGAGACCGAGCGCACCGTCACCCGCGCCTGGGCGATCGGCTGGCGGCCCGCCGACCTGGTCCGGCTGGTCCGGCGCGAGCTCGGCACCGTGCACCAGCCGCTGGCGGTCGACCTGATCGCCGCCGAGAACCGCCGGCACCCGGCGGCCACCCTGGACCGGCGCTGGCACGAGCAGCTGCGCGAGCTGGCCGTCGAGCTCTGGTGGTCCGGCGACGAGACCTACCTCACCGAGTTCGCCACCCGGCACCGGCTGGACCGGTTCGCGCTGGCCACCGCCGTGCTGGAGCTGAACCGGCTCTGGGCGCAGCTCCCGCCGGTCACCCCGGTCGGCCCCACCCCCGGCCGGGCCACCGTGTACCGGTCGACCGGACCGCTGCCCGGCGAGCCCCGGATGCTGTCCCGGATCCGGGCGCTGCTCGCCAAGGCCGAGTCCACCGAGTTCCCCGAAGAAGCCGAGGCACTCACCGCCAAGGCCCAGCAGCTGGTGGCCCAGCACTCCATCGACGAGGCCCTGTTGACCGTCGGCCAGCCCTCCCGGGACACCCCCGGCGCCCTCCGGATCGGGGTGGACAACCCGTACGAGAGCCCGAAGGCGATGCTGCTCGACGCGGTGGCCACCGCGAACCGCTGCCGCACGGTCTGGGCCAAGGAGTTCGGCTTCTGCACCATCGTCGGCTTCGACTCCGACCTGGACGCGGTCGAGCTGCTCTACACCTCGCTGCTGGTCCAGGCGACCGCCACCATGCACCGGGCCGGCAGCCGGCACCACAAGGAGGGCGCGGCCAGGACCAAGTCGTTCCGGCAGTCCTTCCTGATCGCGTACGCCGCCCGGATCCGCGAGCGGCTGGCCACCGCCACCGAGGAGACCACCCGCGAAGCCGCGGCCGGCCGGCACCTCAACCCGGACGGCAGCAGCGAGCAGCTCGTCCCCGACGAGCGCCTGCTCCCGGCGCTGGCCGCCCGCGAACAGGCCGTCGACCACGCCCTCGGCGAGATGTTCCCCAAGCTCACCACCCAGCGGGTCCGGATCAGCAACGCCCACGGCTGGCACGAGGGCCGCGCCGCCGCCGACCGCGCAGCCCTCCACCACGGCACCGACGCCATCGACCGCTGACGCACGGCTCCGCCGCCGAGGCGACGCTGAGCTTTTGGCAGGTGCTTCGGCAGCTACGGTCAGGGGCTCGGGGGCTCTGCTGCTGTGCGGCTCCGCCGCGCGGGCGACGCCGGCCCCTGCACGGTGATCGTCGCGTGGGTGGTCAGGCACTTTCGCAGTGACCCGAACGCCAGATCTCCTCGCCCACCCGGCGGAGCCGCACCTCAGCAGAACCCCGAGCCCCCGGACCGTGCAACCGGGCCGCCTGCCAGAAGCTGACCACCTGCCCAGAGCTCACCCCTGAACCGGGGCGTACCGTCGGGCGATGACCATCTCCCGTATCGATCGTGTGCACGGTTCCCTGCTGGGCGGCGCCCTGGGGGACGCGCTCGGCTGGCCCGTCGAGTTCCGGCGCCTGGAGCGGATCCGCGACGACTTCGGCCCGGCCGGCGTGACCGGTCTGCGGGCTGCCGAACGGCCGGGCGACCGGGCCGGGGACATCACCGACGACACCCAGATGACGCTGTTCACCGTCGAGGGGCTACTGGCCGGCGGTACCCCGAACGACCTGCACCGGTCGTACCGGCACTGGCTGCTGACCCAGCGTCAGGACGGACCGGGACCGGCCCCCGCCTCGCCCCTGCTCACCCACGCGTTCCTGTACGCCCGCCGGGCGCCGGGCAATGCCTGCCTGAGCGGGCTGGCCGACCACCCGGAGTTCGTGCCGCCGGTGCCGACCGGGGCGGTCGGGCCGGTGAACGGGCACTCCAAGGGCTGCGGCACGGTGATGCGCTCGGCACCGTTCGGCCTGCTCGGCCAGGGGCCCGAGGGCTCCTTCGAACTCGCCGCCCAGTGCGCCCAGCTGACCCACGGTCACCCCACCGGGCAGCTCGCCGCAGGCGCGTTCGCGGCGCTGCTCGACCTGGTCCTGACCGGCCTGCCGCTGCCGGAGGCCCTGGCGGCCACCGTCGGGTTGCTGGCGGCCCACCCGAAGGCCGGCGAGACCGTCGAGGCGCTGGACCGGGCGGTCCGGATCGCGGCCGAGGGCCCACCGTCGGCCGAGGCGGTGGAGCGGGTCGGGCTGGGCTGGATCGCGGAGGAGTGCCTCGCCATCGCGGTGTACTGCGCGCTGGCCGCCCCCGACGCCCGCTCGGCGCTGCTGCTCTCGGTCAACCACTCGGGCGACAGCGACTCCACCGGTGCGGTCTGCGGCAACCTGGTCGGCGCGCTGTACGGCGCGGCGGCCCTGCCGGCCGACTGGCTGGCCGTGGTGGAGGGCCGGGAGCTGATCGTCCGGATGGCCGACGCGCTGCTGACGCACACCCGGGCCGCCTGACCCGGTGCCGGGCCCGGCACCCGGTGGATGAGTCCAAGGGGTGTCGTGCGGTCAGTGACCGTTTGACCGGCTGTCCGGTCCTGTCGTTGCGCCAGATCACCGCTGTGAGCGCGAGGATCCGGCACAGGACGCGGGCCGCTACCCCTGCCGGGCTCTGGCCGCCGTGTCGTTCCAGGTCGAGCTGCCCCTTGAACAGGTGGCCGAAGTCCCGCCCGACGCGGCGAAGCCGGCGCCGCTCGGAGGTGTATCCGAGCAGCGCCGACATGACCGCGAGCGTGCTCAGCTCGGCGTCACTGAGCGTGGGCGTGATTCCGACGGCAGGCCGCCACGGCGCCAGCCACGGCGAAGCCTTCAACTCGTCGTCGCTCCGGGCATGGAGTGCCGCTGCGAGGGCGTCCAGGTCGTTGGTCACACCTCGACGTTGGACGCCCTCGTCTCATGTCCGCAGGCGATCCCTCGGACTCGTTCAGGGATCCGGGGCGGTGCCCACTGCGGTGACTAGGCGGCGCGGTCATTTCGCAGGGCCTGGATGAGCCAGGAGTACACCGGGACCAGGTTCGGTACTACCTGCCAGCCGTTGACGATCCACACCAGCCGCCAGTACCGGTCCACCCTGGGATCGTGCGCCTCCTCGAACTGCTGGGCCATCCAGTCCCGGAACTCCGTGTCGGGGGTACGCGCGAACACCTCGGCGAAGCGGCGCACGAGGTCGTCGATGACGGGTGCGACCCCGTCGCTGAGCGGGTCGATGCCCGACTCCCTGGCCTCGGCCACCTTCTGACGGGTGAACTCCATCAGTTCCTCCCCGGCCTCGCTCTCGATGTCGAGCGCCCGCCCGGCGGCCTGGTGTACGGCCGTCCGGCGCATCCGGGCACGGAAATCCTCGTCGCCGACCAGCTCGGCGAGCTCCACCCACGCGGCGACCTGCTCGCCGGTCGGATCATCGGGGAGGTCGGGAGTGGCAGCGCGAACCATGGCCACCGCGGTCGGGTCGGCACCCACCGTGCCGAAGGTGCCATCCACGAAATCGTCGATCAACCGTCGACGTTCCTCGCCGGACAACTGCGTGAGCCTGTGCATGAGGTTGGTCTCCTCGGGACTGGACCCGCGGCTGGCGACGACTCGCAGAACGCTCCGACGCAGGAGGAGCATCCGGATCTGGACGTCCACGGCGTCGGCGTGGGCCGCGGCGACTTCCGCCACCGAGAGCTCACGGTCCAGTACCCGTCGAATCGTGGGCAGGCCCATGCCCAGCTCGCGCAGTGTGCGGAGGAGTTCCAGACGAAGCAGTGCGTCGAGGTCGTAGAGCCGGTAGCCGGCGGGACTACGAGTGGTCGGCGCCACCACCCCCGAATCGGAGTAGAACCGGATGGTCCTCACAGACAAGCCGGTCCGCCGGGAAAGCTCCCCGATCGAGTAGAGGGTCGTAACGTCCATGTCCCCCACTCTGCTGTCTCCAGTCACTGGAGACTCAAGGCCGTGCTCCGGCTGGGCCCCGACCGAGACGCCCTCCGACTGGCTCGAGCATGCGTCGCGTGCTCTCCGCTGACCGCCAGGATGAAACGGGCACTCGCTGGCGACCTACAGCTACGAGCCTTTGGACCCAAGCATCTAGAGCGCCGACTGCACGTCCCCCGTGGTCAGGGTGTGGCTGCTGCGGGGAGTGGTGAGGTCGCCCGGGGGGATGCCGGGGTGGTGGCGGTCGGCCGCGCCCGCCGGGGGCGGGGCGGTCTCGCCGAGGGTGATGCGGGACAGGATGCGGTAGCGGTCGCCGCGGTAGAGCGAGTGGACGTACTCGACCGGGCGGCCGTCGTGGTCGGTGGTGAGGCGTTCGAAGTGCAGGGCGGGCGAGAAGGGCGGGACGCCGAGCAGTTGGGCCTCCTTCTCGCTGACCACGGTGGGTTCGATGGACTGGACGGCCTGGTGCACCCGGACGCCGTGGCGTTCGCGGAGCAGCTCGTAGAAGTCGCCGCTCTCCATGTCACCCGGCGCCAACCCGGGCACCAACTCGGCCGGTACGTACAGGTACTCGATGGCCATCGGTTCGCCGTCGACCAAGCGCAGCCGGGCGATGTGGGCGATCTCGGCCGTCGGTGACAGGTGAAGCTTGCGGCCGACCCGGGCGCCGGCCCGGAGCACCGAGAACTCCAGCACCCGCCCGGCCCAGGAGCCGCCGGCCCGGGGAGCGGTGAAGGCGTGCTCCTCGGGGGCGGCGGTCAGCTCCTGGGTGATCTTCGCGGGGGCGACGAACATGCCCCGGCCGTGCTCGCGGACGATCAGACCGGTGCTGACCAGCTCGTCCACCGCCGACCTCAGGGTCGGCCGGGAGACCCCGAGTTGTTCGCAGAGCGTGCGCTCGGAGGGGATCGGGTCGCCGGCCGAGCGGGCCTCCACCAAGTCCCGCAGGTAGTCCCGCACCCGGGTGCGCTTGAACGCCGGGCCCACCGTCTCCGCCATCTTGGCGCCCCCTCTGACCTGACCAGTATGCCGACTCTGACCACTTGAGCCTAGCCGTTCTTCGATCTTGACGCCATGGAGCCCCCTGCGTTCCGCCAGATCCCGTTCAGGACAAGGGTATTGACGCCCCAACTGGTCTATGCCACCTTCTCTTACCACTGGCCCAACTGGTAAACCCCCACACCGAGGTGGCATCCCCGTGCGTTCCCGTCTGCTCCCCCTCTCGCTCGCCGCCGTCACCCTGCTCACGGCAGCCGGCTGCTCCTCCGCCGCCGGCTCCTCGGCCGACGCAGGACCGGCCGAACTGACCGTCTGGATCATGCGCGACAGCCTCACCGACGGCCTGCTCCAGCGCTTCGAGGCCGACTTCGAGGCCACCCACCCCGGCACTACCCTGAAGATCCAGATCCAGGAGTGGGACGGCATCGGCCAGAAGATCACCAGCGCCCTGGCCAGCAACGACGCCCCCGACGTGATCGAGGTGGGCAACACCCAGGTCGCCCAGTACGCGGCCGGCGGCGGCGTCCGCGACCTCTCCGCGAAGACCGGCGAGCTGAACGGCGCCGACTGGCTGCCCGGCCTGGCCGAGCCCGGCAAGGTGGACGGCAGGCAGTACGGCATCCCCTGGTACGCCGCGAACCGGGTGGTGATCTACCGCAAGGACCTGTTCGCCCAGGCCGGGATCAGCACCCCGCCGACAACCCGGGAGGAGTGGACGGCCGCCACCGCGAAGCTCAACTCCGGTGACACCGAAGGAATCTACCTGCCGGGGCAGAACTGGTTCGTCCTCGCGGGCTTCCTCTGGGACGAGGGCGGCGACCTCGCGGTCAAGGGCTCCGACGGCAAGTGGCAGGGCGCCCTGGACACCCCGCAGGCCGCCGCCGCGACCGCGTTCTACCAGCGGCTCCAGGCGCTCGGCCACGGCCCGAGGGACTCCGACGAGGCCAAGCCGCTGCAGGCCGAGGTGTTCGCGAAGGGGAAGACCGCCCAGATCATCTCCTCCCCCGGCGGCGCCGCCGCGATCCTGAAGGCCAACCCGGAGCTCAAGGACAAGCTGGGCTTCTTCCCGATCCCCGGCAAGACCGCCGCCAAGCCCGGCGCGGTCTTCACCGGCGGATCCGACCTGGTGGTCCCCGAGGCGTCCGGACATGCCGACGCCGCGTACCAGGTGGTCAAGGAGCTGGCCGGCGCCAAGTGGCAGACCGAGATCGCCAAGGAGATGAGCTACGTCCCCAACCGCACCTCGCTGGCCGGCGTGCTGAGCGGCAACGAGGGCGCGGCCGCGATGGCGGCGGGCGCGGTGAACGGCCACGCCACCCCCAACTCCCCCAACTGGGCGGCGGTGGAGGCCAACAACCCGGTCAAGCAGTTCCTGACCCAGGTGCTCACCGGAGCCGACCCCGCCGCCGGGCGGAAGGCCTCCGAGGCGATCACCAAGGCCCTGAACAGCGCCGGATGACCGCCGCCCGGGCCCGGCTCGGCGCCCTCTGGCCCTACCTGCTGGTCGCCCCGACCCTGCTGGGCGCCGCCTATCTGCTGGTCTACCCCGTACTGCGCAACCTGCTGATGTCCGTCCAGCACTTCCGGCTGGCCCAACTCATCAAGGGCAACGCGGAGTTCGTCGGCCTACGGAACTACACCGAGCTGCTCGGTGACCCGGAGTTCTGGACCGTGGTCCGGCGCACGCTGGTCTGGACGGCGCTGAACACCGTGCTGATCACGCTGCTCGGCACCCTGGTCGCGCTGCTGCTGGTCCGGCTCGGCCGGTGGCTGCGGCTGGCGGTGCTGAGCGCCCTGGTGCTCACCTGGGCCACCCCGGTGATCGCGGCGACCACGGTCTTCCAGTGGCTGTTCCAGTCCCGGTTCGGAGTGGTCAACTGGCTGCTTGACCAGTTGGGGCTGCCCGGCTTCCGGGACTACGCCTGGTTCGCGCACGGCGGTCCGACCTTCGCCGTCCTGGTGACGCTGGTGGTCTGGCAGTCGGTCCCGTTCGCCGCGCTCACCCTGTACGGCGGACTGACCACCGTCCCGGCCGAGCTGTACGAGTCGGCCCGGCTGGACGGGGCCGGGCGGTGGCAGACCTTCCGGCTGGTCACCCTCCCGCTGCTCCGGCCGCTGTTCACCCTGGTGGTCTCGCTGGAGGTGATCTGGACCTTCAAGTGCTTCGCCCAGATCTGGGTGGTCAGCCAGGGCGGCCCGGCCGGTGCCACCACCACCCTGCCGGTGTACGCCTTCCAGGTGGCCCAGTCGCTGCACAAGTACGACGTGGGCTCGGCCGCCTCCACCCTCACCGTGCTGATCCTGCTCGGCGCCCTGCTGTTCAACCTGCGCCGGATGTTCCGTCAGGAACGCGAGGAGGAGTCATGAGAATCCTGCGTCGGCTGCCGCTCGACCTCGCGGCGCTGACCGTCCTGGCGGTCGCGGTCTTCCCGGTCTACTGGATGGTACTGACCGCCTTCAAGCCCAGCACCGAGATCCAGGCCGAGACCCCGACCTTCCTCCCGCTGCACCCGACCCTGGAACACTTCCGCACCGCCGTCGGCTCGGCCGGCTTCGCCGGGTACTGGCGCAACAGCCTGCTGGTCACGCTCGGCGCCGTGCTGCTCGCCCTGCTGGTCGCGCTGCCCGCCGTGTTCGCGGTCGGCCGGCTGCGCTGGCGCGGCCGGAAGGCGTTCGTGCTGCTGGTGTTCACCGCGCAGATGGCACCCTGGGAGGCGCTGCTGATCCCGATGTACGTGATCGCCCGGGACACCGGGCTGCTGGACAGTCTGACCATGCTCACCCTGGTCTACTTCATGACCACGCTGCCCTTCACGATCGTCACCCTGCGCGGCTTCCTGGCCACCGTGCCCGCCGAGCTGGAGGAGGCCGCCCAGGTGGACGGCTGCACCCGGCCGGTCGCGTTCCGCCGGGTCACCCTGCCGCTGCTGGCCCCCGGCCTGCTCGCCACCTCGCTGTTCGGCTTCATCACGGCGTGGAACGAGTTCGCCTTCGCCAACACGCTGATCATCAAGAACCAGGACGCCCACACCCTGCCGGTCTGGCTCTCCTCCTTCGGCAACGTCTTCGGCACCGACTGGGGCGCCACCATGGCCGCCGCCTCGCTCTTCATGCTCCCCGTGCTGCTGGTCTTCCTGGTCCTGCAGAACAAGGTCACCACCGGCATGACCGCCGGTGCCGTCAAGGGCTGAGCCCACCAACAGAGCCCACCAACGGAGGACCGCTCGTGATCCTGCCAACACCCGTCGAACTCACCTACACCACAGGCGAGTTCATCCTGGACCGGGATACCGCCGTGCATGCGCCGGGCGACGCCGGACCGGCCGGCGCGCTGCTCCGCATCCTGCTCGGCCCCGCCACCGGCCTGCCGCTGCCCCCCGCCGGGGACGGTGCGGTCCGCCTCGCGCTGACCGGCGGCACCGGCGAGGGCTACCGCCTGAGCGTCACTCCCAAGGGCGTCCGGCTGACCGCGGACGGACCGGCCGGCCTGCGGCACGGCGTCCAGACGCTCCGTCAGCTGCTGCCGCCCGAGGCGCTGTCCCCGGATCCCGCCCCCGGGGTGGTCTGGCGGCTGCCCTGCGTCGAGATCACCGACGCGCCCCGGCACGCCTGGCGCGGTGCGCTGCTGGACGTGGCCCGGCACTTCCAGCCGCTGCCGTTCCTGCTCCGGACGGTCGACCTGCTCGCGCTGCACAAGCTGAACGTGCTGCACCTGCACCTGACCGACGACCAGGGCTGGCGGTTCCCGGTCGACGCGTACCCCCGGCTGGTCGAGGTCGGCTCGCGCCGGGCCCGGTCGATGGTCGGGCAGGCCGGGTCCACCCGCTACGACGACCGGCCGCACCAGGGCTCGTACACCAAGGGCGAGTTGGCGGAGCTGGTCCGGTACGCCGCGGTGCGCGGGGTGACCGTGCTGCCCGAGATCGGGATGCCCAGCCACACCCGGGCCGCGCTGGCCGCCTACCCCGAGCTGGGCAACCGTCCCGACCGGCGGCTGGAGGTCTGGACCGACTGGGGCGTCTGCGAGAACGTGCTCGGCGTGCACGACCGGGTGCTGGACTTCTGCCGCACCGTGCTCGGCGAGGTCGCCGACCTGTTCCCGTCCCGCTACCTGCACCTGGGCGGCGACGAGTGCCCGACCGACGAGTGGGAGCGCAGCCCGGCCGCCGTGGCCCGGGCCGCCGAACTCGGGCTGGCCGCACCGAAGGAGCTGCACGGCTGGTTCCTCGGCCAGGTCGGCGGCTTCCTGCTGGAGCAGGGGCGGAAGCCGGTCTGCTGGGCCGAGGACAGCACCTCCAGCCTGCCGCCCGAGTTCACCGTGATGCCGTGGCGGGACGGTGACCACGGGCTGGCGGCGGCCCGCCGGGGGCACGACGTGGTGATGGCCCCGCACCGCTCCACCTACCTGGACTACCCCCAGCGCGACCACCCGGACGAGCCGCTCGGCCAGGCCGGCGCCGTGGTCGACCTGGCTACCGTGCACGCCAACGAGCCGACCCCGGCGCACTGGACGGACGCCGAGCGGAGCCGGGTGCTCGGCACCCAGGCCCAGTTCTGGACCGAGTTCGTCCGCACCCAGGACGAGTTCGACCACCTGGCCTTCCCCCGGCTGGCGGCCCTGGCCGACCGGTCCTGGAACCCGGCCTCGGACTACACCACCGACTTCCTCCCGGCCCTGCCCCGGCACGAGCGGCGCCTCTCGGCGTTCGGGGTCAGGGCCCGGAGGTGAGAAAGACCGGGCGCGCCCCGACACCGCGCCCGTACGCGCAGCAACTCCCCCACGAGGAAAGGACTCCGATGTCCGTACGACTGCGTACCAACACCCGGCTGCGGGCGGCCCTGGCCGTCTGCGCGGCCGCCGGGCTGGCCGGCTCCGTCCTGCTCACCCCGACCGCCTCGGCGGCCGGGGAGGCGGTCACCGCCCAGTACCGCACCAGTGCGAGCGGGGCCACCGCCGACCAGGTCGAGCCGTGGTTCCAGCTCACCAACACCGGCACCGGCACCGTGCCGCTCAGTCAGCTGACCCTGCGCTACTACTTCAAGTCCGACGGCCCCACGGTGAACTACCGCTTCGCCTGCTCCTGGGCGGTGAAGGGCTGCGCCAACATCACCGGCACCTTCGGCACGCTCGCCAACCCGACCGCCACCGCCGACCGCTACCTGGAGGTCGGCTTCACCGCCGGGGCCGGTTCGCTCGCGCCCGGACAGTCCACCGGGGACCTCCAGCTCCGGTTCTACCGCGCGGACTGGCAGACCATCACCCAGTCCGACGACTACTCCTTCAGCGGCGCTCAGACCTCGTACGTCACCTGGGACAAGGTGACCGTGCAGCGCTCCGGCGCGGTGATCTTCGGTACCGCGCCGGCGGGCAACACCCCCAGCCCGTCGCCGTCGCCGTCCCCGTCCGGCAGTACCAGCACGCCGCCGAACCCGAACGCGCCGGTGCTCTTCGACGACTTCAACTACGGCACCAGTGCGGACAGTTCACTCCAGCAGCACGGCTGGACGGTGAAGTCGGGCCAGGGCGGCCCCGGGGTGCCCGGCGCGACCTGGTCACCGGCCGACATCACCTTCGCCGCCACCAGCGGCAACAGCATCATGAACATGCGGCTGACCACCGACGGCACCGCAGCGGGCACCAAGGAGACCGAACTCCAGACCACCGCAAGGAAGTTCAAGAACGGCACCTACGCGGCCCGGGTGAAGTTCGACGACACCCCGACCGGCGGCCCGGACGGCGACCACGTCAACCAGACCTTCTTCACCTTCACCCCGCTCAACCAGCCGATGGACCCGGACTACAGCGAGCAGGACTTCGAGTACCTGCCGAACGGCGGCTGGGGCGAGACCGGCAATATCATGTACACCACGTCCTGGGAGACCTACAACCCCGACCCGTGGAACGCGGTGAACGCGCACGGCGAGCAGCGCCGCTCCTACGACGGCTGGCACGACCTGCTGCTGACCGTCGACAACTCCGCCATCACCTACTGGATCGACGGCGTGCAGTTCGCCACCCACGGCGAGCCGTACCTGCCCGAGACGCCGCAGTGGATCGACTTCAACCACTGGCTGATCGACCTCAACGGCCAGACCAGCAGCACCCCGCGCTCGTACGACGAGCAGGTCGACTACGTCTACTACGTGAAGGACCAGGTGCTCAGCCCGGCCCAGGTCACCGCCAACGTGGCGGCCCTGCGCTCGGCCGGGACCACCTTCAAGGACACCGTCTGACCCACGGTCACCCGGGGCCGCCGGGCCCCGGGTGACCTATCAGTCCCAGAGCGCGCCGAACTCCAGCAGTTCGTCCCGGTACTCGATCCGCCGTACCCACTCGGCCGGCCAGGCCGCCGCACCGTGCCTGGCACCCGCGAAGGCGCCGGCCAGGCAGGCGATCGAGTCCGAGTCGCCGGAGGAGAACGCACCGCGCCGGACCGCCGCCAACGGGTCGTCCGGGAACAGCAGGAAGCAGAGCAGCGCGGTGCCGAGCGCCTCCTCCGCCACCCAGCCCTCACCGGTCACCGCACACGGGTCACCCTCCGGCTCCGGCCGGGCCAACGCGGCGTCCAGCCGGTCGAGTTCGAGCAGACAGTCGTCCCAGCCCCGGTCGCTGAACGCCTTCGGCGACGGGTCCTGCGCGTGCGCGGCCAGGTCGCCGAGCCAGAACTCGTCGTAGCCGGCGGCCTTGGTCGCCAACGCGTACTCCCGCAGCCGGGCCGGCAGGTCGGCCGGTTCGACGCCGTCCACCAGCAGCCGCACCGTGTACGCGGTGAGGTCACTGGCCGCCAGCGCGGTCGGGTGGCCGTGGGTCAGCGCCGACTGGAGCTGCGCGGCACCGGACCTGGCCCGGTCGGTCAGCCCGGGGAGCAGGCCGACCGGGGCCACCCGCATGTTGGCGCCGCAGCCCTTGGAGCCGACGTCGGAGGCCTGCTGCCAGCGGCGCTCCGGCTTGCTCAGCCGCATACAGGCTTTCAGGCAGGTCATGCCGGGCGCCCGATTGTTGTCCGGGTCGAAGTACCAGTGCACGAACTCCTCCCGGACCGGCCGGGTCAGCCGCAACGGGGCCAGCGGGCCGCGTTCCTGGGCGGTCTGCAGGCCCCGGGCCAACGCCAGCGTCATCTGGGTGTCGTCGGTCACCAATGCGGGCTCGGGCAGCTCCTGCTCACGCCACCGGGCGCCCCACTGGAGCAGCTCGTCGTACTCCTGGAACTCGGTCGGCTTCCCCAGCGCGTCGCCGATCGCCAGACCCAGCATGGTGCCCGTCGCCCGCTTCATGTCCCGCTCCCTCAGACCTCGACCACCAGCTCGGCCAGCCCCCGGATCACGTACCCGGGGCGCCAGTTCGGCTCACGGACCAGCCGTAGCCCGGGCGCCCGCCGCAGCAGCGCCCCGTACGACTCGACGAGCTCCAGTCGGGCGAGCGGGGCGCCCAGACAGAAGTGAATTCCCGCGCCGAAGGTGATGTGCGGGTTGTCGGTCCGCCCGACGTCCAGCCGGTCGGGGTCGGCGAACCGCTCCGGGTCCCGGTTGGCCGAGCCGAACAGCAGGGCCACCTCGGCGCCGCGCGGCACGGTCACCCCGCCGACCTCGATGTCGTCCAGCACCCAGCGCTCGAACATCTGCAGCGGGGTGTCGTAGCGCATCAGCTCCTCGACGGCGGTGGGCAGCAGCTCGTCCACCGAGCTGCGCAGCCGGGCGAGTTCGCCCTCGTTGCGGAACAACGACCACCAGCCGTTGCCGGTGGTGTTCACGGTCGCCTCGTGGCCCGCGTTCAGCAGCAGCACGCAGGTGGAGACCATCTCCTGCTCGGTCAGCGCGTCGTCGCCGTCCGCCGCCCGGACCAGCCCGCTGATCAGGTCGCTGCCGGGCTCGGCCCGCCGCTGCCGGATCAACTCCCGCAGGTAGTCGGAGAACTCGACACTGGCCGCCACCGCCCGCCGGGCCACCTCGGGCGCCGGGTCGAGCTCGAACATCGCGGTGATGTCGGCCGACCAGGGGCGCAGCAGCCCCCGGTCCGCCTCGGGCACCCCGAGCAGCTCGGCGATCACCGCGACCGGCAGCGGCTCGGCCACGGCGGTGACCAGGTCGCCGCCGCCGTCCCGGACCAGCCCGTCCACCAGCTCCCCGGCCAGCCGGGCCACCGTGGGCCGCAGCTCCTCGACCGTCCTGGGCGTGAACGCCTTCGACACCAGCCGCCTGATCCGCCCGTGGTCCGCCCCCTCCAGGTCGAGCAGCCCCTGCTCGTTGAGGGTGTTGAACGGCTCGTACGCCGGGTCGGGCTCCGGGCGGCCGAACTCCCGGTGGCTGAACCGGTGGGTGTACGTGCGCCCCAGCCGACGGTCCCTCAGCAGCGCGCTGACGTCCGCGTACCGGGCCACCAGCCACTGCCCGGTCGGCTCGTGGAAGCTGACCGGCGCCTCCTTCCGCAGCCGCTCGTAGGCTCCGTACGGATGCGCCACGAACTCCGGCGACCACGGGTCGTACTCGGTCATCGTCCACTCCCAGCTCGTCGGGAGCGCCATCGTACGCAGCCGGTCAACCCGCCAGCAGGCGGTCCACCAGGGCGGGCAGCGCGGTGCCGATCGGCTCGCGGACCAGCTCGTCGGCGAGCGGGTCGTACGGGGTCGGCTCGGCGTTCACGATGGTCAGCCGGGCGCCGTGCTCGACCGCGATCTCGACCAGCCCGGCCGCCGGGTGCACCTGGAGGCTGGTGCCGACCGCGATGAACCGGTCGCAGTTCTGGGCGATCGCGGCGGCCTGCTCGATCACCACCGGGTCCAGGCTCTCGCCGAACATCACCGTGGCGGGCTTGAGGACGGCCCCGCAGTCCAGGCACGGCGGATCGGGCTCCCCGGCCTCGACCCGGGCCAGCGCCACCGCCATCGGGCCCCGGCGGTGGCATCGCACGCACTCCACCGACTGGGCGGTGCCGTGCAGTTCGAGCACCTTGCGGGGCGACTGACCGGCCGCCTGGTGCAGCCCGTCCACGTTCTGGGTGAGCACCCGGACCGGGAACCCGGCCCGCTCCAGCTCGACCAGCGCCCGGTGCGCCGCGTTCGGCTCGGCGTTCAGCGCCCCGGCGTCCCGCCGCATCAGCCAGGCCCGCCGCCGCACCCCGGCGTCGGCCAGGTACGGGCCGATGGTGACCAGGTCCTGCGCGCTCGGATCGCGCTGCCACAGGCCCTGCGGGCCCCGGTAGTCGGGAATCCCCGAGTCGGTGGACACCCCGGCCCCGGTCAGCACGGCGATCAGCGGTCGCTTGGCGTTCATACCGGCCGACGGTACGGGCCCGGGCCCCGGGCGGGCCACCGGAATTCCCGTACCGTGGGGCGGTGAGCAGCACCGAGGACCTGACCCGCTGGCTGACCGGCCGGACCGCCGGACAGCTGACCGTCCTGCTGGAGCGGCGGCAGCTGCCGTACGCGGGCGTCCCCGGGCTGGCCGAGCCGGCCCGGCTGGCCGCCTTCCTGCTCGGCAACCCGTCCGTCCGGCTCGCGCTGACCACGCTGAACCTGGCCGAGCTCCAGGTGCTCTCCGCCGTCGCCGTGCTGGCCGAGCGCCGGTACGGGCCGGCCCCGGCGCCTGCGGTGAGCGCCCCCGCCGGCTTCGCCGGACGCCGGATCGGCGCCGCCGCCGTGCCGACCCTCGACCCCGCGTCCCGCTCGGTCCCCCGCGCCGAGCTGCTGGAGCTGCTCGGTAGCCGGGCCGCGCCGCTGCTGGCCGGGCTGGCCGACCGCGCCCTGCTGCTGCCCCCGCACGGCGAGCAGCTCACCGTCCCCGCCGCGCTGCACCAGCAACCCCCGTACCGTTCCCTCGACTTCACGCCGGACCCGCCCCCGCTGCCGGCCGTCCCGCTGCCCGCGCACGCGGCCGGGGCGGCCCAGGCCGCCGTCACCGAGGCCGCCGCCCGGGTGGAGCTGCTGCTGCGGGCCACCGCCGCGCGGCCGCCGGCGCTCCGCCGGACCGGCGGCCCCGCCGTCCGGGAGGTCCGGGGGCTCGCCAAGGCGGCCGGGCTCAGCGAGCCGCAGGCGGCGCTCTGGCTGGACCTGGCCGCCAACGCGGGCCTGCTGGCCCCGTGCCCCGCGCCGCTCCGGCTGCTGCCGACCGCCCGGTACGACGACTGGGCGGCCGGGACGCCGGCCGAACGCCTGGCGCCGCTGCTCGCCGCCTGGGCGGTCACCCCACTGGTGTTCGGCACCGCCCCGGCCGTGCTCGGCACCCCCGACGACCCGACGGCCGTGCCGCTGCGGCACGCCCTGCTGCTCGCGCTGGACCAACTCCCGCCCGGCCACGGCGGGGTGGACCCGGCTGACCTGCTCGACGCGGCTGCCTGGCACCGCCCGCTCGGCCCCGCGCCGGACCCGGCCGCCGCCGCTGCCACCCTCGCCGAGGCCGAACTGCTCGGGGTGCTCGCGCACGGTGCGCCCACCCCCGTGGGACGCGCCGTGCGCGAGCTGCTCGACACCGGCGCGGCGCACTGTTTCCCCGCCGTACCGCCGGTCCGTCAGCTGTGCTACGTGCTGGACGAGTTGATGCCTCCCCAGGTCGACCGCGCCCGGTTCCAGGCCGACCTGACCGCCGTGGTGACCGGCCCGCCCACCGCCGCCCTGGCCGGGCTGCTCGACCTGACCGCCGACCGGGAGTCGGACGGCCAGGCCACCGTCTGGCGGTTCTCCCCCGCAGCCGTCCGCCGTGCCCTGGACACCGGGCTGGACGCCGACGAGCTGCTGGGGCGGCTCCGCGACCGGGGCGAGCTGCCGCAGCCGCTGGAGTACCTGGTCAAGGACACCGCCCGCACCCACGGCCGGCTCACCGTGGCCCCGGTCGGCTGCGTGCTCCGTTCCGAGGACGAGGCCCTGGTGCTCGAACTCACCCGGGCCCGGGCCCTGTCCGGCCTCGGCCTGCACCGGATCGCGCCCACCGTCCTGACCTCGACAGCCGACGCCGGGACCACCCTGACCGCGCTGCGGCAGGCCGGCTACGCCCCCTCGGCGGAGTCGGTCGCCGTCACCGTCGAACGGGCCCCCACCCCGCCGGACCGGGCCCCGGCCTACGACGCCGCCGCACTCGCGGTGGCCCTGCTCGGAGCCGGTACCAGTCGCGCGGACTGACGGCTGATCAGGCCACCACCGGCCGCATCGGCGGGCCCGCCGGGACGGTGAGCGGCCGGAGCGCCAGTGCGAAGAGCAGCGCGCCGGGCGTCATCAGGTCCAGGTTCGCCGCCATCAGCACGGTGGCGGCCAGCACCAGCAGTGGGCTCCACAGCGGGACCTGCCGGAAGGCCGCGCACAGCAGCACCAGCAGGCCGAGGTAGAACAGCGTCGGCAGCACCGTGTAGAACACCGGCAGCACCCCGGGCACGTCCTGGATCTCGCCGAACAGCCGGTGCTGGTCGGCCTTGTCCACCGCGGCCACGCCCACCCAGAGGTCGATCAGGGTCTGACCGACCGAGGCCGCGAGGCCGGTACCCGCCACCACCAGCGCGACCCTGCCCAGCAGCCGCGCGGCCACCCGGCGGCGCAGCTCCAGCAGCACCGGGACGAACAGCAGCAGCCCGGTCAGCAGGGCGGCGTGCCCGAGCAGCCAGCCCGCCTCGGGCTCCTTGCTGCCGGGCAGCAGCCGGATCGCGCCGTACAGGCCGATCAGCAGCGGGGCGGTCAGTGCGGGCCGGTGGTTCCTCATCGCAAGTCCCTTTCGGAGCAGCTCGGTTCGACACCCGAATCCTGCTCCGGACGCCCACGCCCGCGGATCGCCCGTACCGGCGAAAAGGTCCCCTCCCCCGTGCGGGGGAAGGGACCTCTCGGGGTCGACCACCTAGGGGCTGTCGGGCCGCGAGCCGCTCAGTCCTCGCCCGCGACCACCGCGCCGGACTCGTACGCGAACACCACCGCGTGCACCCGGTCCCGGAGTTGCAGCTTGGCCAGCACGTTGGAGACGTGCGTCTTCACGGTGTGCTCGCTGACCACCAGTTCGGCCGCGATCTCCGCGTTGGAGTGTCCCCTGGCCAGCAGCCGCAGGGTCTCCGCCTCCCGTCCGGTGAGCTGCTCCAGCAGCCGGGACGGCGCCCGGACCGCCTGCGGGCCGGTGCCCTTGCGGGCGGCGAACTCGGCGATCAGCCGACGGGTCACCGAGGGCGCGAGCAGCGCCTCCCCGGAGGCCACCATCCGTACCCCGTGGGCGAGGTCGTCCCGGCGGACGTCCTTGAGCAGGAAGCCGCTCGCACCCGCGTACAGCGCGTCGTAGACGTAGTCGTCCACGTCGAAGGTGGTCAGCATGATCACCTTCGTGCCCGGATGGTCGGCACAGACCAGGCGGGCCGCCTCCAGGCCGTCCATCACGGGCATCCGGACGTCCAGCAGCAGGACGTCAGGGGCGTGCGCCCGGACCGCCTCGACCGCCTCGGCGCCGTTCGCCGCCTCGGCCACCACCTCGATGTCCGGCTGCGCGTCCAGGATCATCCCGAACCCGGCCCGCACCAGCTCCTGGTCGTCCGCGACCACCACTCGAATCGCCATGCGCTCCCTCTCAACTCCCCAACGGCAGACTGGCCGTGACCACGAATCCGCGGCCGCCGGGGCCGGGCCCCGCCACCGCCCGGCCACCGCAGGCGGCGGCCCGCTCCCGGATGCCGACCAGCCCCCGGCCGCCCGACCAGGCGCCGGCCACCGCGACCGGCACCCCCGCGCCGTTGTCCTCGACCACCACCTCCAGCAGCTCGCGCACCTTGGCCACCCGCACCGTGACCCGGTCCGCACCGGAGTGCTTCACCGTGTTGGTGAGCGCCTCCTGGACGATCCGGTACGCGGCCGCCTGGACGTCCGCCGGGCCCAGCTCCTGCACCGTCAGCTCCACCCGCAGCCCGCTCTCCCTGACCCGTTCGACCACCGCGGGCAGCTCGGCCAGGGTCGGCTGCGGGGCCAGCTCGGGGCCTGCCCCCTGCTCCTTCAACACGCCGAGTACCCGGCGCAGTTGGACCATCGCGTCGCGACCGGAGTCGGCGATGGTGTCGAAGGTGCGGATCGCCCGGTCCGGGTCGCTGCGGACCACCACCGGGCCCGCCTCGGCCTGGATCACCATCAGGGAGACCGCGTGCGCCAGGATGTCGTGCATCTCCCGGGCGATCCGGGCCCGCTCCTCCGCCACCGCGCGGGCCGCGTCGGCCGCCGCCCGCCGGCCCACCTCGGTCGCCCGGCTCGCCTCGGCCCGGGCCAGCCTGCGCAACTCCCGTACCAGCGAGCCGAAGACGAACGGCACCACCGAGCTGAGCAGGCTGAACAGCATCCCGTTCACCGAGTGGGTGCCCAACACGTTGCCGACGATCAGTGAGACCAGGGTCAGCCAGCGCTGCCACTCCCGGCCGGAGTCCGCCACGGTGTAGATCGCCACCACCATGCCCAGCGGCAGTTGCGGCATCGCCGAGTGCGCCCACAGTCCGGTCGCCGCCGAGGCCAGCCCACTCAGGTAGAACACCCGGAACGGCGCCCTCCGCCGCCACGGCAGCGGCAGCGCGGTGGCGACCGCCAGCGCGTACACCCACCAGGGCCAGTCCGGTTCGTCGTGCCACACCGACCAGAGCGAGACCGCCAGCGCGCCCAGCGCCAGCAACGCGTCCAGCAGGTACGGGTTCACCCCGGCGAACCGCGCCTGCACCCGCTCCCCCAGGCCGGCCGCCCGGGCCTGCCACCGCGACATCCGCTCCACCTCGGCCCCACCCCCGTGAAGTCGATCATGCCGCACCGGGCTCCGATCAGCCACCACTGACCGTGACGTCACCGGTCGCCGCCCGGGCCACGATCTTCCGCTCCGACCCGGTCCGGACCGGCACCCGGACGTCCACGCTGCCGGTCCCGGCGGCCGCCTCCACCGCGTACTCCTCGCCCTTGGGCACCGTCACCCGCACGCTGCCCGTCCCCGCCTTGACCCGGACGTCGGAGGGCGCCACCGCGAAGCCCACCCGCACGTCACCCGTCCCGGCGGTCAGCTGCACCTTCGCCCCGCCCAGCCCCTCGGCGGCGATCCCGCCGGTCCCGGCGGACGCCTCCACCTCACCGGTCAGCCCGACCAGCCGCACGCTCCCGGTCCCCGCCTTGACCTTCACCACCGTCCCGGCCGGCACCCGCACCTGGTAGCTCACCCCGCAGCCGTCCTCCGGGCAGCGGTACGACAGCGTCAGCGTCCCGTCCGCCACCCGGTGCTCGGCCTCCGGCGCCGTCC
This sequence comes from Kitasatospora sp. NPDC101801, assembly GCF_044766665.1. NCBI lineage: Bacteria > Bacillati > Actinomycetota > Actinomycetes > Kitasatosporales > Streptomycetaceae > Kitasatospora > Kitasatospora sp. NPDC101801. The sequence goes on along the minus strand of NZ_JBIWML010000007.1, from coordinate 82,906 downwards.
CCCGGTACGACTGACGCTCCGTCACCCGCACCTCCGCGCCCTCGCCGACCACTTCGACGTCGCCGGTCCCCCCGTCCACCACCAGCACCCGGACCGCCTCGGTCACGCCGTACGCGACCTCCCGCTCCTGCTGCGCCGCGCACCCGGTGACTCCCGCCAGCACGGCCACCGCGACCCCGAACCCGACCAGTACCCGCTTCACGACGAACTCCCTCGCTGCCACCCACCTGCCGACACCGGGAATCCTGCCGCCCGCCCCCACCGCCACGCCTCCCTCCCGGGAGCGGTCCCGTCCCCTCACCCGCCCGGGGGAGGGGACGCCGCCGGGCGGTCACAGGTCCACGTGGTCCAGCGGGATCTCCCGGTAGCTCTCCACCTCCTTAGCCGGTAGGCGTCCCGCCGGGGCTGCCCGGCCGCGAACCCCTTGGCACCCACCCATGGCACCTCCGAACCCGATCATCAGAGCGGCCACCACCAGGGTGCCGGCCGTACCTGGGCGCCGCGCCCCGGCGACCGGGCACCGGACCGCCGGCGCCCGGGACCGCCGTCCCCGGTCATCTCCACTCTTCCTCCGGCTCGGTCCCGGGCGCCGGTGCGGTGGGCGCCGCCGGTGCGGGCGGGGCCGGCGGCGCGAGCTCCCAGGGGGCCAACGGTGCGCCGGCCTGGGTGTTCTCCCAGGGGGCGGGCGGCGCGGCCGGCTGCGGCGGCAGGGCCACCGTCGGCAGCGCGGGCGGCACCGTCCCGGGCAGCGCGTGCAGGCCGGTCTGTCCGGTCGGGGTACGCATCAGCGTCTGCCACATCTCCTGGACGTCGGCGGGCTGGATGTACTTCTGCTCGACCAGGCTGTTGAACAGCGCCAGCTTCCGGTCGTTGTCCAACTGGGCCTGGTTGGAAGCCTCCTGGAGGATCGACCGCAGGTCGCCCTGGTTCTGGGCGATCAGGTAGACCAGCAGCCCGTTGTCCTGGGATGCCGCCGCCTTGATCACCTCGGCCCGGAGCCCGAGCAGCTTGGCCTGCCCCTCCTGGAGGGCCTGCTCGATGACCAACCGCCCGTGCAGCTGGTCCAGTTCCACGTTCTGCAGGGTCGGTGCCTTGACGATGCTCTCGGTCTCCGCGCTGAAGCCGACGTGCAGGATCAGCGAGGCCACCGTGAGCCCGTGCTGGGCCAGCGGCAGCTCCTTGCCGCCGTACGAGCTCTCCAGGTACTGCTGGACCTGGGCGTCCTGCTGCACCGGGAACCGTCTGGTCCCGTTGCGCAGCACCGCGTTCAGCTCCTGCCGCACCACGGCGTCCCCCGCCGCGCTGTCGTTGACGCCGCGCCGGACCACCATCGCCGGGTCGGCCACCCGCCAGATCGCGTGCATGGTGGCGTGGAACCGGAAGCCGGGCGTGGCACTCTCCAACTGCTCCTGCCAGCTGACCCGGTGGTCCGACAGGTCCACGTCGTAACGGTGGCTGTAACGACCTGCCTGCCAGTACGAGGGCAGCCGGTCGAGCTGCTGGAAGTCCCCGCTGCCACCGCTGAACACGGTGGCCCGGGTGGGGACCGGACGCGTCCCCCGATCCCCGCGGGTGACCGGGAAGGGTCCGAGCACCAGCTGTCCGCTGTCGCCGATCGGTCGCCCCTGGGGCGGTACCGGGTAGTTCATGGCTGACGCTTCCTCTCGTCCAGTCGGTGGCCGACCTCCGCCGACACCAGCGGCAGCCCGGCCCCGTCGGGGTTGTTCCACTGCCCGGCCAGGTGGCGGAGCAGCCGCTCGGTACGGGGCGACACCTCGGCGGCCCTGGCCAGCAGCCGCCCCAGCGCCCGGCGCCCGGCCGGGTCGGTCTCCAACTGCCGGGCCCAGCTGCCGAGGCAGCTCTGCGCGACCTCCCAGCTGTCGGCCGAGCCGAGCACCGCCGCCCAGAGCTCGGCGAGCTCCGACTGCCGGACCGGATCGGCCGCCGACACCGCCAGCAGGGTGGGCCACCGGCCCGGGTCGGCGGACCGCGCCGGGCGGTTCTCCACCAGGTCCACCGCCACGTACAGGAAGGAGAGTTCGCCCACCAGCCGGCGCTGCGGGTCGGTGCCGAGCACCCAGTACCTGAGCAGTTGGAGCACCTCCCGGCGGTGCCGCTCCTCCCCGGTCGCGAACTGGTCCGCCAGCGTGCGGAAGAGCGCGTCCATCACCTCGACGTCCTCGGTGCCCGCCAGGTCGTGCAGCAGGCGCAGCGCGGCACCCCCCGGCTGGTCGAGCAGCACCCGCCAGGAGCGGGCCGCGGTGGCCCGGAACTCCTCGTCCGCCTCCGCCGACGCCCAGGAGCGCACCACCTCCCGGACCGGCTCGCCCAGTTCGGGCGCCTCGGCGGCGGTGTTCAGCGCGGTGGCGGCCGCCTCGCGCTGCAACTCGTCCGCCGAACCGGCCCAGGCGTCCAGCACGGTGGCGCGGAGCAGGTCGAAGGAGCCGACCGCGAGCACCCCGGCGGCCACCGCGGCCCGGACCCGGACCGACACCAGCTCGTGCCGCGCGCACTCCCGGAGCCAGGCCAGCACCGCCGAACGGTGGTCGTCGTACTCGTCCCAGAAGTGCAGCAGCAGTTCCCGCTGCCGCCCGGGCGCCCGGAACCTGACGATCATTCCGGGCGCCGTGCCGTGCCGGGAGGCCACCTCGCCGGGCACCACCTCGGCGCCCAGCAGTTCCAGCCGCCGACGCCGGCTGGACTGCAGCGCCGTGGACCTGTCCCGCTCCCGCCGGACCTCGTCGGCCGGCGGCTGGAGCCGCCGCTTCAGCGCCTCGGCGAGCAGCGACACGGTCTCGTAGGGCTCCCCCGCCAGGACCGAGAGCGCCACCCCCAGCGCCTGGGTCTGCAGGTCGGGCAGCTCCCGGAACCACTCGTCCAGGTCCTGGCTCAGACCGCTCCACCGGCGCAGCAGCAGCCAGCCCTCCAGATCGCCACCCGGCAGCTCGACGTCGGCCAGCAGCGCGCCGAGTTCGGCGGCGGCCGACAGCGGGGTGAAGGCGTCCAGCCGCTCCGCCAGCACCCGCCGCACGTCCGGCCGGGCCAGCACCGCGTCGGCCCGGTCCGCCCCGGCGCCGAGGCCCCAGGCCAGGTGGGCCCGGACCACGTCCTGGTGCGCGGGGGTCCGGATGAGTGCGAACAGCTCCTTGCCGGGGTGCTGGAAGGACTCCGGCAGCACCACCACCAACCGGCACTGCTCGGCGGCCAGTTCGGCGGTCAGCCGAGCCAGCAGGAAGGAGTCGAGCCGGTTGATCGCCGGTCCTGACAGGCCGGTGAGCAGATAGCCGGTGCCCGGGGTGAGGTCCGCCCGGCCCAGCGCGCCGAGGTCGGTCTCCGGCGCCAGCATTGCCAGCGCCGAGGCACCGCCCGCCAGCAGCAGCCGCCAGCCCACCGCCGTACGACCACTGCCGGGCCGCCCCCGGAGCAGCAGCAGCCGCTGCCCCTGGGCGCCCTGGGCCAGGTCGGGGTAGTCGCCGGACTGGACGAAGGTGGCCTTCACCTCCGCCACCTGACGCGCCTCCAGCTGGTAACTGCGCAGCTGGGAGCGGCTGTTCAGGACCCGGAAGTCGTAGTAGTTGCCACCGTTCACCGTGCCGCCGGTGATCTGCACGCCGTTGACCGAGGCCAGCCCGGCCTTGGCCTCGCGCTCCACCTCCCGGCGCTCACCGGCCGAACCGGCCTGCCCGGCCTGCGCCAGCACCCCCCTGGCCGCCCGCTGACGGCCGGTCAGCTCCTCGCCCCCGGCCGGGTGCCCCGCCACCGGATCGGGCTCGGCCTGCGCCGGGACCACCCCGCCCTGGTCGCCCTTGCCCGCCTGCTGTGGTGTGCTCACCACTGCTGCGCTCCGCCCCGGTGGTCGTTGTAGTTGCCGCCGTGCACCGTGCCGCCGTTGATCTGCACCCCGTGCACCGTGCCGTACCCGGCCGGTGGCCGGCCCGGCTCACCGGCGGCGGGAGCCGACCCCGGGGCCGGGTCCGGCTCCGGGAGTCCGGCGAGCTCGGGCAGGTCCGGCGGGCTGGCGTAGCCCGGCACCCGGATCCAGGCCCGGGTGTCCACCTCCTTGGCCTGGAACGCGACCGGGCGGAAGGAGTCCGGCTCGACCTCCTGGTGGCCCTGCCTGATCACCACGCGGTGCCACTCCTCGGTGACCGCGAGCACCAGGTGGGCCTTCTCGGCGGCCTTCAGGGTGTCCTTCAGCACCGGCAGGTCGACCAGCCGGCAGGCGGTGTTCAACTCCGTTCCGGCCCAGCCGTGTTCGTCCCCGGTCACATCGCCCGCATGCAGCGAGACCCGGAGCCGTAGGGCCGCCTCGGCGCTGCTCAGGCGTGCGTAGGTGGCCAGCCCGAACCGCAGGTGGGCGATGAACCTCCCGCTCAGGTCCACCTTGGGCGCGTCCGCGGCGAGCAGCCAGAACGCCCCGTCCCCGCGGTCCTGGCTGTCCTGCCCCAGCTCGATCCCGGCCTCCTCGGCGGCGCTGCCGACGATCCGGTAGACCTGCTGCCTGAGCCAGAGCTGCGTGCTGTCGGTCCGGGCGCCGAACCCCTGGGCGTCCACCACGAGAATCGGCCGGTACTGGGCTTTCTGGGACATCGGTTCGTTCCTCTCGAATGTCGCGGCAGCCGCACCGGCCGCCCCCCTCCTCGGCCGACCGGCCCGGCCGGTACGGCTGCCTGACCTCATCGAAGGCGCAGACTCCGAAGCTGTCCGCGTCGGATGACGCACTCGGACCTTGCTTTTCGGTCACGTACCCGAGGCGCCGGACGACCAGCCGACCAGCGCCACCGGATCCGCCACCAGCACCATGCCCCGGGACGTCACCACCAGCCCCGCTTCGCCGAGTTGGCGCAGAACCCGCACCACGGACTCCCGGGACGACCCGGCCGCCCCCGCCAACTCCTGCTGGGTGACCGCCAGTCGGCGGGCCGGACTGCCGGCCGGCGCCCCGGGCACCGGGGTGCCGTACCGGCCGGCCAGCCGGGCCAGCGCCAACGCTGTGCGCACCGACGCCGACCGGGCGCCGAAGTCGCCCCGCTGGCCGTCCGCGTCCCGCAGCCGCCAGGCCACCATCCGGAGCACCGCCAGCGCCAGGCCGTCCTGCTGCCCGAGCAGCGCCTCGAACCGGGCCACCGGCACGGCCACGCCCGCCACCGAGCCCATCGCGGTCGCGGTCGCCGAGCGCGGTCCGCCGTCCACGCAGGAGAGTTCGCCCACCAGTTCGCCGGGGCCACGGAGCGCCAGCAGGCTGGTGTAGCCGGTGGCGGACTCGGAGGTGATCTTCACCAGACCGCGTTCCAGCAGCAGCACCCGGTCCGCCGGCTCGCCCTCCCGCATCAGGACGGTGCCCCGGCGCCAGATGTGCACGGATCCCGCCGCGCGCAGCACCTTGATCCAGGTCGGAGACAACCCCCTTGCGGGGCTCGGCAGTTCATCCGGTACGAGCTCAGGTGTCCGCGACACCCTCGAAGTGCCCACACTGCGCCCCTTCTGACGGCCCCGCATACGCTACGGCCAAATCACCCCCGGTGTGCCGGGTTTGACGCAGACATCCGGCCCGGAAACGGCTATCAAGGATTCCGTCGGTGCGAGCCCGACACCGGAGCACCGACGGAGGGGACACACCATGGGAATCCCGGCACCGGCCGGCCAGGTCACCGGCGAGACCGGCGAGGGCGGCGGCGTCCAGCGGGCCGACCCGCTGGAGACCGCCTGGCGGATCCACGCCGTCCTGGCGGACTGGACCGGCAAGGTGGACGGAAAGGCCGCGTTCGCCCTCAGCATCGAGTCGGCGGCCCTGGCCGGACTGCTCGCGATGAGCGGGGAGGGCCGCCAGCTGGACCGGGTGCACGGCGCCCTCGGCCTGACCGCGCTGTGGGCCGGTGTCGCCCTGGTGACGGCCGGGCTGCTGCTCGCGGTCGCCGTGGTCAGCCCCCGGACCGGCAGCCACCGTCCGGCCCCCGACGCGGAGGCGAGCTTCGTCTTCTTCGGCCACCTGCGGCACTGGTCGCCGGAGCGGCTGGCCGAGGCGCTCCGCAGCCAGGACCCGCTCCCGGTGCTCAGCCGTCAGCTGATCACCATGGCCGAGGTGGCCTGGCGCAAGCACCAGCTGGTCCGGGCCTCGCTGGCCGCCGCCGTGCTCGGGGTCTGCCTGGTCGCCCTCGCGGTGCTGCTCGGCGGGTGAAACGCCGCAGGGCGGCCACCCCGTGTGGGGTGACCGCCCTGCGTGCGATCAGGTGACCGTGACTCAGCCGGTGTAGGGGCCGTAGTCGTAGTCGTCCAGCGGAACCGCCTGGCCGGAGCCGGCGCTGAACGGCGACAGGTCGTAGTCGTCGTAGCCGACGGCCGAGTACATCGCGGCCTTGGCCTCTTCGGTGGGCTCGACCCGGATGTTGCGGTAGCGGGGCAGACCCGTACCGGCCGGGATGAGCTTACCGAGGATGACGTTCTCCTTGAGGCCAAGGAGCGGGTCCGACTTGGCGTGGATCGCCGCGTCGGTGAGCACCCGGGTGGTCTCCTGGAAGGAGGCCGCCGACAGCCAGGACTCGGTGGCCAGCGAGGCCTTGGTGATACCCATCAGCTGCGGACGACCTGAGGCGGGGTGACCGCCCTCGGAGACCACGCGACGGTTCTCGGTCTCGAAGCGGCCACGCTCGACGAGCTCGCCCGGGAGCAGCTCGGCGTCGCCCGACTCGATGATCGTCACACGGCGGAGCATCTGCCGGATGATGATCTCGATGTGCTTGTCGTGGATCGACACACCCTGCGAGTTGTAGACCTTCTGGACCTCGGCCACCAGGTGGATCTGGACGGCACGCTGGCCCATGATGCGCAGGACGTCGTGCGGGTTCATCGTGCCGGCGGTCAGCTTCTGGCCGACCGCGACCGCCTCGCCCTCGGAGACCAGCAGCTTGATGCGCTTGGAGATCGGGTAGGCGATCTCGTCGCTGCCGTCGTCGGGGGTGACGACGAGCTTGCGGGTCTTCTCGGTGTCCTCGATCCGGACCCGGCCCTGAGCCTCGGCAACCGGGGCCACACCCTTGGGGGTACGGGCCTCGAAGAGCTCGACGACACGGGGCAGACCCTGCGTGATGTCGTCACCGGCCACACCACCGGTGTGGAAGGTACGCATCGTCAGCTGGGTACCGGGCTCACCGATGGACTGGGCGGCGATGATGCCGACCGCCTCACCGATGTCGACCAGCTTGCCGGTGGCCAGCGAACGGCCGTAGCAGAAGGCACAGGTGCCGACTGCCGACTCACAGGTCAGGATCGAGCGGGTCTTGACCTCGCTGATGCCGTGGCGGATCAGCTCGTCGATCAGGACGTCACCGAGGTCGGTGTTCGCGGTGGCCAGCAGCTTGCCGTCCACCGTGATGTCCTCGGCCAGCATGCGGGCGTAGACGCTGGTCTCGACGTCGTCCGTCTTGCGCAGGACGCCGTTCTCGACCACGCCGATCGCCAGCTTGAGGCCGCGCTCGGTGCCGCAGTCCTCCTCGCGGATGATGACGTCCTGGGAGACGTCCACCAGACGACGGGTCAGGTAGCCGGAGTCGGCGGTACGCAGCGCGGTGTCGGCCAGACCCTTACGGGCACCGTGGGTGGAGATGAAGTACTCCAGCACGGTGAGACCCTCACGGAACGACGCCTTGATCGGCCGCGGGATGGTCTCGTTCTTCGCGTTCGACACCAGACCACGCATACCGGCGATCTGACGCATCTGCATCATGTTTCCTCGAGCGCCCGAGTCCACCATCATGAAGATGGGGTTCGTCTTCTCGAAGTTGGCGTTCATCGCCTCGGCGACCTCGTTGGTCGCACGGGTCCAGATGCCGATGAGCTCGCTCTTGCGCTCCTCGTTGGTGATCAGGCCGCGCTCGTACTGACGCTGCACCTTCTCGGCCTGGGCCTCGTAGCCCTCGAGGATCTGCGGCTTGTTCGGCGGGACCACGACGTCGGAGATCGACACCGTGACACCCGAGCGGGTGGCCCAGTGGAAACCGGCCGCCTTCAGGTTGTCCAGGGTCGCCGCCACGACGACCTTGGGGTACCGCTCGGCCAGGTCGTTGACGATCGCGGAGAGCTGCTTCTTGCCCACCTCGTAGTCGACGAACGGGTAGTCCTCGGGCAGCAGCTCGTTGAAGAGCGCGCGGCCCAGGGTGGTCTTCAGGCGGAAGGACTCGCCCTCGAACCAGGTCGACTGACCGTCCTCGTCGACCGGCGGGGTCCAGCCACGGGGCGGGACGGTGCCGATCGGCAGGCGGATGTCGATCACGGCCTGGACGTCGATCTGCTTGGCGTCGAAGGCCATCACGGCCTCGGCGGCGGAGGTGAAGGAACGGCCACCGCCCTTCACCCTCTCCCGGTCCGAGGTCAGGAAGAACAGACCGAGCACCATGTCCTGGGTCGGCATGGTGACGGGGCGACCGTCGGCCGGCTTCAGGATGTTGTTCGAGGACAGCATCAGGATGCGGGCCTCGGCCTGCGCCTCCGCGGAGAGCGGCAGGTGGACGGCCATCTGGTCACCGTCGAAGTCCGCGTTGAACGCGGTGCAGACGAGCGGGTGGATCTGGATGGCCTTGCCCTCGACCAGCTGGGGCTCGAAGGCCTGGATGCCGAGGCGGTGCAGGGTGGGTGCACGGTTCAGCAGCACCGGGTGCTCGGCGATGACCTCTTCGAGGACGTCCCAGACCACCGGGCGGGCGCGCTCGACCATGCGCTTCGCCGACTTGATGTTCTGCGCGTGGTTGAGGTCCACCAGGCGCTTCATCACGAACGGCTTGAAGAGCTCCAGCGCCATGGCCTTCGGCAGACCGCACTGGTGCAGCTTGAGCTGCGGGCCGACGACGATGACCGAACGGGCCGAGTAGTCGACTCGCTTGCCGAGCAGGTTCTGACGGAAACGACCCTGCTTGCCCTTCAGCATGTCGCTGAGGGACTTCAGCGGACGGTTGCCGGGGCCCGTGACCGGGCGACCACGACGGCCGTTGTCGAAGAGGGCGTCGACCGCCTCCTGGAGCATCCGCTTCTCGTTGTTCACGATGATCTCGGGGGCACCGAGGTCGAGCAGACGCTTCAGACGGTTGTTGCGGTTGATCACGCGGCGGTACAGGTCGTTCAGGTCGGAGGTCGCGAAGCGGCCACCGTCCAGCTGCACCATCGGACGCAGGTCCGGCGGGATGACCGGGACGCAGTCCAGCACCATGCCGTTGGGCTTGTTGGTGGTCTGCAGGAAGGCGGAGACGACCTTGAGGCGCTTGAGCGCCCGGGTCTTCTTCTGGCCCTTGCCGGTCCGGATGATCTCGCGCAGGCGCTCGGACTCCTCGGCGAGGTCGAACGTCTCCAGGCGGTCCTTGAGCGCCGCGGCGCCCATCGAGCCGGAGAAGTACGTGCCGAAGCGGTCGCGCAGCTCGCGGTAGAGCAGCTCGTCGCCCTCGAGGTCCTGGACCTTGAGGTTCTTGAAGCGCGCCCAGACCTCGTCCAGACGGTCCAGCTCGCGCTGCGCACGGTCGCGCAGCTGCTTCATCTCGCGCTCGGCACCCTCGCGCACCTTGCGGCGCACGTCGGCCTTGGCGCCCTCGGCCTCGAGCTCGGCCAGGTCGGTCTCGGCCTTCTTGGCCCGGGCCTCGAGGTCGGAGTCGCGGCGGTTCTCGATCTGCTGACGCTCGACCGAGACATGCGCCTCCAGGGACGGGAGGTCGCGCTGGCGACGCTCGTCGTCCACCCAGGTGATCATGTAGGCGGCGAAGTAGATGACCTTCTCGAGGTCCTTCGGCGCCAGGTCGAGCAGGTAGCCGAGGCGGCTGGGGACACCCTTGAAGTACCAGATGTGGGTGACCGGCGCGGCCAGCTCGATGTGGCCCATCCGCTCACGACGCACCTTGGCGCGAGTGACCTCGACGCCACAGCGCTCACAGATGATGCCCTTGAAGCGGACGCGCTTGTACTTGCCGCAGTAGCACTCCCAGTCCCGGGTGGGGCCGAAGATCTTCTCGCAGAAGAGCCCGTCCTTTTCCGGCTTCAGGGTGCGGTAGTTGATGGTCTCCGGCTTCTTGACCTCGCCGTGGGACCACTGGCGGATGTCGTCGGCGGTCGCGAGGCCGATGCGGAGCTCGTCGAAGAAGTTGACGTCAAGCACTGGTCGTCAAGCCCTCTTTCGTAAGTCGAAAGGTGTTCATCTGGTCTGAGGGGGCCTGGGGGCGGGCCGGCCACACGTGGTGGCCGGCCCAACCTCCGTCAGACCTCTTCGACGCTGCTCGGCTCGCGCCGGGACAGGTCAATGCCGAGCTCCTCGGCGGCACGGAAGACATCCTCGTCGGAGTCCCGCATCTCGATGGACTGGCCGTCCGAGGACAGCACCTCCACGTTGAGGCAGAGCGACTGCATTTCCTTGATGAGCACCTTGAAGGACTCGGGAATGCCCGGCTCGGGGATGTTCTCGCCCTTGACGATGGCCTCGTAGACCTTCACCCGGCCGAGAACGTCGTCGGACTTGATGGTGAGGAGTTCCTGCAGCGCGTAGGCGGCGCCGTACGCCTCAAGGGCCCACACCTCCATCTCACCGAATCGCTGACCACCGAACTGCGCCTTACCACCGAGCGGCTGCTGGGTGATCATCGAGTACGGACCGGTCGAACGGGCGTGCAGCTTGTCGTCGACCAGGTGGTGCAGCTTCAGGATGTACATGTAACCGACCGAGACCGGCATCGGGAACGGCTCGCCGGAGCGGCCGTCGTAGAGCCGGGCCTTGCCGGTGGAGTTCACCAGGCGCTCACCGTCACGGGTGAGGGTGGTGTGGTCCAGCAGGCCGGTGATCTCGTCCTCGCGGGCGCCGTCGAAGACCGGGGTGGCCAGGTTGGTGCCACCCTCGACCTTGTCCGCGCCGATCACCTGCAGGCGCTGGGCCCACTCCTCGGCGAGGCCGGAGACGTCCCAGCCCTGCTTGGCGAGCCACCCGAGGTGGATCTCCAGGACCTGGCCCGGGTTCATTCGGGACGGGACACCCAGCGGGTTGAGGATGATGTCGACCGGGGTGCCGTCCTCCAGGAACGGCATGTCCTCGACCGGCAGGATCTTCGAGATGACGCCCTTGTTGCCGTGACGGCCGGCCAGCTTGTCACCGTTGGTGATCTTGCGCTTCTGCGCCACGTAGACGCGGACCAGCTGGTTCACGCCCGGGGGCAGCTCGTCGCCCTCTTCGCGGTCGAAGACGCGGACGCCGATGACCTTGCCGGACTCACCGTGCGGCACCTTCAGCGAGGTGTCGCGGACCTCACGGGCCTTCTCGCCGAAGATCGCGCGGAGCAGGCGCTCCTCCGGGGTCAGCTCGGTCTCCCCCTTGGGCGTGACCTTGCCGACCAGGATGTCGCCGGTGACGACGTCCGCACCGATCCGGATGATGCCGCGCTCGTCGAGGTCGGCGAGGACCTCCTCGGAGACGTTCGGGATGTCCCGGGTGATCTCCTCCGGGCCCAGCTTGGTGTCACGGGCGTCGACCTCGTGCTCCTCGATGTGGATCGAGGAGAGGACGTCGTCCTGCACGAGGCGCTGCGACAGGATGATCGCGTCCTCGTAGTTGTGACCCTCCCAGGACATGAACGCCACGAGCAGGTTCTTGCCGAGCGCCATCTCACCCTGGTCGGTGCACGGGCCGTCGGCCAGCACCTGGTTGAGCTCGACCCGGGCGCCCTCGTCGACGAGGACCTTCTGGTTGAAGGAGGTGCCCTGGTTGGAGCGGGTGAACTTGGCGGCGCGGTACGTGGTGTAGGTGCCGTCGTCGTTGGCCACGGTGACGTAGTCGGCCGAGACCTCCTGGACCACACCGGCCTTCTCGGCCACGATCACGTCGGCGGCGTCGACCGCGCAGCGGTACTCCATGCCGGTGCCGACCACGGGTGCCTCGCTCTTCAGCAGCGGCACCGCCTGACGCATCATGTTGGAGCCCATGAGCGCGCGGTTGGCGTCGTCGTGCTCGAGGAACGGGATCATGGCGGTCGCGACCGACACCATCTGGCGCGGCGAGACGTCCATGTAGTCGATCTCGGTGCCCGGGATGTAGTCGATCTCGCCACCACGGCGGCGGACCAGGACACGCGGCTCGGCGAAGGTCAGCTCGTCGGTCAGCGGGGCGTTGGCCTGCGCGATGACGTAGCGGTCCTCCTCGTCTGCCGTGAGGTAGTCGACCGCCTCGGTCACGACACCGTCGATGACCTTCCGGTACGGGGTCTCGATGAAGCCGAAGGCGTTCACCCGGCCGTAGGACGCGAGCGAGCCGATCAGACCGATGTTCGGGCCTTCGGGGGTCTCGATCGGACACATGCGGCCGTAGTGCGAGGGGTGCACGTCACGGACCTCGAAGCCGGCCCGCTCACGGGACAGACCACCGGGGCCGAGCGCGGACAGACGACGCTTGTGGGTCAGACCCGAGAGCGGGTTCGTCTGGTCCATGAACTGCGACAGCTGGCTGGTGCCGAAGAACTCCTTGATGGAGGCGACGACCGGCCGGATGTTGATCAGGGTCTGCGGCGTGATCGCCTCGACGTCCTGGGTGGTCATGCGCTCGCGCACGACGCGCTCCATCCGGGCGAGACCCGTACGGACCTGGTTCTGGATCAGCTCGCCGACGTTGCGCAGACGACGGTTGCCGAAGTGGTCGATGTCATCGACCTCCACGACGATGTCGCGGCCCTCGTCGTCCCGCCAGTCGGTCTCGCCCGCGTGCAGCTTCACCAGGTACTTGATCGCACCGATGATGTCGGGCTCGGTGAGCACGCCGGAGTCCAGCGACTCGGCGTTGCCCAGCTTGCGGTTGACCTTGTAACGGCCGACCTTGGCGAGGTCGTAGCGCTTCGGGTTGAAGTAGAGGTTCTCCAGAAGCGTCTGCGCGGCCTCGCGGGTCGGCGGCTCGCCGGGGCGCAGCTTGCGGTAGATGTCGAGCAGCGCGTCGTCCTGGCCCTGGGTGTGGTCCTTCTCCAGGGTGGCGCGCATCGACTCGTACTCACCGAACTCCTCGAGAATCATCTCGTTCGTCCAGCCGAGGGCCTTCAGCAGTACGGTGACCGACTGCTTGCGCTTGCGGTCGATGCGGACACCGACCATGTCGCGCTTGTCGATCTCCATCTCCAGCCAGGCACCCCGCGAGGGGATCACCTTGCAGGAGTAGATGTCCTTGTCGGAGACCTTGTCCAGGGTGGAGTCGAAGTACACGCCCGGGGAGCGGACCAGCTGCGAGACCACGACACGCTCGGTGCCGTTGATCACGAAGGTGCCCTTGTGGGTCATGAGCGGGAAGTCGCCCATGAAGACCGTCTGGGACTTGATCTCACCGGTCTCGTTGTTGGTGAACTCGGCCGTGACGAAGAGCGGGGCCGCGAACGTGAAGTCGCGGTCCTTGCACTCGTCGATCGAGTTCTTCGGCGGCTCGAAACGGTGGTCGCGGAAGGTCAGCGACATCGACCCACTGAAGTCCTCGATCGGCGAGATCTCTTCGAAGATCTCCTCCAGACCGGACTTGGTGGGGACGTCCTGACCACTCTCCAGGGCCGCCTCGACGCGAGACTTCCAGGCCGCATTGCCGAGGAGCCAGTCAAAGCTCTCGGTCTGCAGGGCCAGGAGGTTCGGGACCTCGAGGGGCTCCTTGATCTTCGCGAAAGAGACGCGGAGCGGGGCGGTGGAATTGGCGTTGTTCGAGGCGTTGCGCGGCGCGGCCAAGAGGGGGGTCCTTCCGAGGGCTCGGAGCTCACTGCGCGCATACCGGCCGGCCTCGACGGGCTGACCCCACCCCCGGCGCCGTGGGTCTCAGCCGGGGTGGAAACCCCAGGTCAGAGCCGCTTCGCGGAGGCGGTGCCAGGCCCCTTCAGGGCAGTGCTTGCTCCGGGCGACGAGTCACGGGGCAGCTAACAGGCAGCGCAAAGGGACAGTGTAGCCAAAAGGCACACTGCTGACAAGCTCTGATTCGGAGACCGAATCGGAGACTCCCCTCATACCGCTCCGCCGTGCCCCGGACGCTCCGGGCCACCGCACCTCACCAAGAGTCAGTTCCCGTCAGCGGCACCGAATATGCATCCGGAACCGCATCGACCGGTTGGACTCGCCTCCTGGGGGCGCGCCTTGAGAATCGCGCGCCCGCCTGAGTTCGTCAAGGCCCTCACCGGAGTGCGGACCTCGAAGCGTTCATCGTCCGAGCAGGCCACCGCGTTACAGAACCCGTGGTGGGAGCCTCCCCCGAGGACAGCGCTCACCCTACCGGGCCCTGCCGACAGTGGCCGAGTACACAGTCCGCCAGGCCGGTGACGGCTGCCCGCCGACCGGGTGGATCCCGGACTGCGAACGGGTGGCGCAGGGCCGTACCCGGGTACGCAAAAAGGCCGGGCCGACCACCCGCAAGGGTGATCGGCCCGGCCTCGCGCCCCCTCAGAGGGGGCACTGGGTCACTTGACGGTGACCTTGGCGCCGGCGCCCTCGAGCTGGGCCTTGGCCTTCTCGGCAGCGTCCTTGGCAACCTTCTCCAGGACGGTGGCGGGGGTGCCGTCAACGAGGTCCTTCGCCTCCTTCAGGCCGAGGGAGGTGAGGGCGCGCACCTCCTTGATGACCTGGATCTTCTTGTCGCCGGCCGAGTCGAGGATGACGTCGAACTCGTCCTGCTCCTCAGCGGCCTCGGCCACGACACCGGCGCCACCGGCGGCGGCAACGGCGACCGGGGCGGCAGCGGTGACGTCGAACTTCTCCTCGAAGGCCTTCACGAAGGCAGCGAGCTCGATGAGGGTGAGCTCCTCGAACTGCGCGAGCAGCTCGTCCTGGGTCAGCTTCGCCATGATTGGCGTCCTTCCACTAAATCGGCAGGTAGGTGCCGGATGTACGGATTGGGCGGGCACTGGCCCGCAGCGAGGCGTGAGCCTGCCGAATTATTCGGCGGCCTCGTCCTCGGCGGCGGGAGCCGGCGCACCGGCACCGCCCTGCTCGACCTTGTCGCGAAGCGCGTCCACGGTGCGGACGAGCTTCGACGGGAGAGCCTGGAAGAGCGCGGCAGCCTGGGACTGCTTGGCCTTCATGGCACCCGCGAACTTGGCGAGCAGCACCTCGCGGGACTCGAGGTCCGCGAGCTTCTTGATGTCATCGGCGGACAGCGCCTTACCGTCAAGGACACCGCCCTTGATGATGAGTGCGGGGTTGTCCTTGGCGAAGTCACGCAGAGCCTTCGCCGACTCCACCGGGTCACCGGTGACGAAGGCAACAGCCGTCGGACCCGAGAACAGGTCGTCCAGCTCGGAGATCCCGGCCTCATTGGCCGCAATCTTGGTCAGCGTGTTCTTCACCACGGCGTACTGGGCGTTGTCCCCCAGCGAGCGACGCAGGGTCTTGACCTGCTTCACCGTGAGACCGCGGTACTCGGTGAGCAGCGTCGCGTTCGAGGCACGGAACTTGTCCGTGAGCTCGGCGACGGCAGCAGCCTTGTCGGGCCTTGCCATAGGCTTACGCCTCCTTCCGTGATGTCGAAGTCAGGCCGACCTTCGAACAGTCGACCATCCAACGCCTCAAACCACCGGCCAGGAAGCTCTGCAGAAACAGTGAGAGCCCCGGTGCGCAGGCGCACGGGGCTCTGAATGACCTCGACGATCCTGGCGGCAAGCCGCACGGACCGGAAGTCCAAGCTCCAAACACTCCTGCGCGGGCTGTCCGCGACGAGTCGCGGAACCTTCGGTCGTCAGCACCCTTGCGGGCGCGGCCGACAACCAGCGGTCTTTGGCAGCCCCCACCGTACTCGACCCGGCGCGAATCGGCCAAATCCGTCAGGAGGCGAGCGGCGGGAGGCTCCGGCCGGCGTCCACGGTGTCGCTCTCGGCCGGGGCCTGCACGGAGAGGGCGCCGCCGAGGCCCTTGTAGGTCACGGTGTCGTCCGGTCCGCCGTCGCCGCTGCGGCGGAGCTGGACCAGCTGGTCCTTGTCGTTCAGCCAGAGGTCCAGGGTGAGCTGCCGCACCCCGGCGGCCGCCAGCGCGCCCTGCAGGGCCTGCTGCCGGGTGGCGGTCAGCTGGGTCTGCGCGGCGACGTACCGGTCCGCCCCGAGCTTCACCCGGTAGTGCTGGACGGTCACCTCGCCCAGCTCCTCCTCGCCGACCAGCTGCGGGCCGTCGGCGGCGATCGCCGCGGTCAGCGCCACCATCGGGTTGAGCCGGTCGACCAGCCCGGCGTACGGGATCTCCCGCTGGCCGCCCGGCACGGTGTACTTCTCCCAGTGCCGCCCGCCGGTCCGTTCGGCGGTGCCCTGGTCGCCGCCCCGGTAGGCGGTGGTGTCCAGCACGATCAGCTGCTCGGCGGTGTCCGGGTACTTGACCTTGAGCACCGTCTTCGGCGCCCAGAACAGCATCCCGGTGGCCTGCTCGCCGCCCAGCCGGTAGGCGAACTCGGCCCGGCGGGCGCCGCTCATCGCCAGCTGGGCGGAGAGCAGCACGCCGTGCGGCGAACGGTCGGTGGGGCTGGGCAGGCCGGTGGGCACCGGGCTGGCCGAGGGGGTGGCGCTGGGGCCCGGGCCGGGCCCGCCGCTGCCGCAGCCGGCCACTCCGGTGAGCAGCAGCACGGCCATCGCCGCGGCCGCCGACCGCTGACCTGCCGTCACCCTGTCCTCCAGCCGCCGCCGTTCCCTCCGCCACCCTGTCACGCGGACCTCAGCCGCTGAAGCCCTTGAGCAGATCTGCGACCTCGAACACATCCGCGGCCGGCGGGGCGGCCACCTCGGGGGCCTTGCCGAGCTCGGTGTAACGCACCGTCATCTCGCCCGTCCTGGTCGGGGTCAGGTCGGCGCTGCGGAGCTGGACCAGCTCGTTCCGGCCGTTGACCCAGAGGTCCAGCGCGCCGCCGCCCTTGCCGAGCTCGGCCAGCGCCTGGCCCTTCTGGTCCTCGGTCAGCCCGGCCATCGCGCCGACCAGCGCCTGGGCCACCCCGGTGACGTGGAAGTGCACCGCCTCGGCGCCGTTCACCTGCTCGACCCCGACCTTGGCCAGCCCAGGGCTGGCCGCACCGACCGCCAGCGGCACCGCCGGGTCCAGCACCTTCATCAGGACGGCCAGCGTCCGGGCGTCCTCGCCGCCGGCCGACAGGCCCGCGCCGTTGGCGGGCGCCGCGGCGTCCACCTTCATCCAGTGCCGGCCACCGGCCAGCGCGGAGGTCTCCGGGGAGGCCCCGACGTAGCTGACCCCGGCGGCCGAGCGCAGCTTGCCGTCCTGCCCGTCCACCTTGAAGGTCAGGTCGGCGGCGGCCGGCTGGCCCCAGCGCAGTGCGCCGCTGCCGGTGTCGGCTCCCCCGGTGCTGACCACCAGGGCGGCGCTGCCGGCCTTGGCCATCACCCCGGCAGCCGCCAGCAGCACGTCCTTGGGCGCCCCGGCGGGCGCCGGGGCCTGGCCGGCCCCGGGGGTGGCGGCGGCGGAGGCGTCACCCGGTTGCGGGGCCGCCGTACCGGAGGCGGCCGGGCTGCCCGTGGCGGTGGCCGACGTCGAGGGCCTGGCCGCCTCCTCCTTCGAGTCCGATCCGCTCGCGCCGCAGGCGGTCAGGCCGCCCACCAGCAGTGCCGTGACGGCAATCGTCCGCAGGTCCCGCATGGAAGTCTCCCCCGTCGTTCGGATCTCGGCATGCGGACTCTAATTGATGTGCCTACGCCGACGGGCCCGCACCCCCCTCGAAGGGAGTGCGGGCCCGTTGAACACGGTTACCGCTGGAGCACGAGGGCTCAGACGGAGGCCGGGTCCTCCTCGACGAGGAGGTTCCGGGTGCGGTTCGGGTCGACCTGGATGCCGGGGCCGATCGTGGTGGAGATCGCGGTCTTCTTGATGTAGCGACCCTTCGCGGCGGACGGCTTGGCCCGGAGGACCTCGTCCAGCGCGGCGCCGTAGTTCTCGACCAGCTGCTCGTCGGTGAAGGAGGCCTTACCGATGATGAAGTGCAGGTTCGAGTGCTTGTCGACGCGGAACTCGATCTTGCCGCCCTTGATGTCGTTGACAGCCTTCGCGACATCGGGGGTGACGGTGCCGGTCTTCGGGTTCGGCATCAGACCACGCGGGCCGAGCACGCGGCCGAGGCGGCCGACCTTGCCCATGAGGTCCGGGGTGGCGACGACGGCGTCGAAGTCCAGACGGCCCTTGGCGACCTCGTCGATGAGCTCGTCCGAGCCAACGATGTCGGCGCCCGCAGCACGCGCGGCCTCGGCACGCTCGCCGGTCGCGAAGACCAGGACCCGAGCGGTCTTACCGGTGCCGTGCGGAAGGATCACGGTGCTGCGGACCATCTGGTCGGCCTTGCGCGGGTCGACACCCAGGCGCATGGCAACCTCGACGGTCGCGTCGAACTTGGCGGTGGAGGTCTCCTTCGCGAGGCGGATGGCCTCGAGGGGAGCGTAGATCTTGGCGCGGTCGACCTTGGCGTCCGCGGCCTTGAGAGCCTTGCTGCGCTTCACTGCTTCTCCTGAAGGTGAATGGAGTTCGTGGGACGGGCCGCGCTGGGCCCTACCACGGTGGACTGAGGGGCTTTTCAGCCCTCGACGGTGATGCCCATCGACCGGGCGGTGCCGGCGATGATCTTCGCCGCCGCGTCCAGGTCGTTGGCGTTCAGGTCGGGGAGCTTGGTGGTGGCGATGTCGCGGACCTGGGCGCTGGTGAGCTTCGCGACCTTGGTCTTGTGCGGCTCGGCCGAGCCCTTGTCCACGCCGGCGGCCTTCAGGATGAGGCGCGCGGCCGGCGGCGTCTTCGTGATGAAGGTGAAGCTGCGGTCCTCGTAGACCGTGATCTCCACCGGCACGATCATGCCGCGCTGCGACTCGGTCGCGGCGTTGTAGGCCTTGCAGAACTCCATGATGTTGACGCCGTGCTGACCCAGCGCGGGGCCGACCGGCGGAGCCGGGTTGGCCGCGCCGGCCTTGATCTGGAGCTTGATAAGCCCCGTGACCTTCTTCTTCTTGGGAGGCATGCTCTCCGGGTCCTTCCGAGAGTGGATTACTGGTGCGTCCGCGGCCGGAGCGACACCCGGCCGGGCAGGACACACATCGGACCAGGCTAACCGCTGATGCGGCCTGGACCAAAACGGGTTCGGGCTCTCCGGCCCGTGGTGGGCGGAGAGCCCGAAGGGCGGAGCCGAAGCTCCGCCCCGAACCCGAAGGCTTGGACTAGTTCTTCTGGATCTGGTCGAACGACAGCTCGACCGGGGTCTCCCGGCCGAAGATCTCGACCAGGCCCTTGACCTTCTTCGAGTCCGGGTTGATCTCGTTGATGGTCGCCTGCAGGGTGGCGAACGGACCGTCGGTGACGGTGACCGAGTCGCCGACCTCGAAGTCGAGCACCTGGACCTCGACCGGACGGTGCGGGGACGCCTTGCCGGCGGCCTTGGCCGCGTCGCGCTCGACGTCGGGGGCGAGCATCTTGACGACCTCGTCCAGGGTCAGCGGGTACGGGTCGTAGGCGTTGCCGACGAAGCCGGTGACACCGGGGGTGTTGCGCACGACGCCCCAGGACTCGGGGGTGAGGTCCATCCGGACCAGCACGTAGCCGGGGAGCTTGTTCTGCCGGACGGTCTTCCGGTCGCCGTTCTTGATCTGGACGACCTCCTCCTGCGGAACGGCGGACTCGAAGATGTAGTCCTCGACGTTCAGCGAGACGGAGCGCTGCTCCAGGTTCTGCTTCACCCGGTTCTCGTACCCGGCGTAGGTGTGGATGACGTACCACTCGCCCGGCGCGGTGCGGAGCTGCTCCCGGAAGGCGACGACCGGGTCGATCTCGACCTCGTCCTCGACCTCGGCGTCCTCAGCCTCGGCTTCGGTGTCGTCCTCGGCTTCGGTCTCGTCCTCGATCTCAGCGGCCTCGGCGTCGTCCTCCTCCTCGGGGGACTCGTCCTCGGTCACCTCGTGCACCGCGTCCTGCTCGGCCGGCACGCCCGCCTCGGCCTCGTCCGCAGCCTCGACCTCGTCCTGGTCGGCGTCGACCGCGTCCAGGATCTGCTCGGCGTCCTCGACGTCAGCAGCCTCGGCCGCGACATCCGCCTCGCGGACGGTCTCGTCGGCGTCGTACAGGGGGGACTCAGACACGGTGGCTGCTTCTTTCCTGGGATGTGAGTTGGAACGCTCCGGGCCGTCCGGCGCCCTCGCGGGCACGTTGCGGGGACAACTCGGATACCTCCACAGTACCGAGTCAACGGTAGCGGGATCGCCCTGAGTGCGCCGACAGCTCGACCCGGACCGTTTGCACGGCCCGGGTCGGGATGGAGCTGGAAGGTGACGGCCGATCAGCCGAACACCCACAGGCTGAGCTTGGAGAAGCCGTAGTCCATGCTGGCCACCAGGCCCATGACCACGACCACGAAGACCACCACGACGGTGGTGTACTGGGTCAGCTCGTTGCGAGTCGGCCAGACGACCTTGCGCAGTTCGGCAATGATCTGGCGGTAGAACAGCGCGGTCCGAGCGAAGATGCTCTTCTTCGCCCGCTTGCCGGACTTCTTCTCGCCGTCACCGCCCTCGGCCTTCTGGGCACGCTTACGGTCGCGACGCGAGGGCACCTTGTCGTTGACGTCGGCGGAAGTAGCCTCCGCGCCGTCGGCACCCTCGGGGTTGCCGCTCTCAGGCGTTGCGGTGGAGCCCGTGGTCTCCGTCACTCGTCCTCACCTGAATCCGGGTCCTGCCGAGCGTCGCTCCGCGTGGGTGCGGGCGATCCGGCGAATGCAGTGCGATGGAGCCATCTCCGCATCAAGCCCGCTCACTCCTGTGGAGCGAACGGGCTGGATACGGTTCAAGCAGCAGGGCAAGAGGGACTTGAACCCCCAACCGCCGGTTTTGGAGACCGGTGCTCTACCAATTGAGCTATTGCCCTACGGAGCTTTGCGGCTCCGGAGATGACCACCAACCTACCGCATCCGAGTCGCTGCGTGAGTTACGCACCGGTGGAGCCGCACTTCGGGAGCCATCGAGCAGTGAGTGTACGTGCTCCGGGGCGTTTGGTCGAACCCCCTTCACCGACCGCCCACCGGCGGGTACGGATGGTGGACGGATCCGTACACATGCTGAAACCGCTGTGCCCCCGCGCGGCGGACTCTGCCACGATTGCGGCATGAGCGCTCCCACCCCCCGCCCCGCAGACCGCCGCGTCTCCGCCCGTGTCGGTGCCATCGCCGAGTCCGCCACCCTCGCGGTGGACGCCAAGGCGAAGGCCCTCAAGGCGGCCGGCCGCCCCGTGATCGGCTTCGGCGCCGGAGAGCCGGACTTCCCGACCCCCGGCTACATCGTCGACGCCGCCGTCGCCGCCTGCCAGGACCCGAAGAACCACCGCTACACCCCGGCCGGCGGCCTGCCGGAGCTCAAGGCCGCGATCGCCGCGAAGACGCTGCGCGACTCCGGCTACCAGGTGGACGCCTCCCAGGTGCTGGTCACCAACGGCGGCAAGCAGGCCATCTACGAGGCCTTCGCCGCGATCCTGGACCCGGCCGACGAGGTCATCATCCCGGCGCCGTACTGGACCACCTACCCGGAGGCCGTGAAGCTGGCCGGCGGCGTGCCGGTCGAGGTCGTCGCGGACGAGACCACCGGGTACAAGGTCTCGGTCGAGCAGCTGGAGGCGGCCCGCACCGAGAACACCAAGGTGGTGCTCTTCGTCTCGCCGTCCAACCCGACCGGCTCGGTCTACACCGAGGCGGAGGCCGAGGCGATCGGCCGCTGGGCCCTGGAGCACGGCCTCTGGGTGCTCACCGACGAGATCTACGAGCACCTGGTCTACGGCGACGCCACCTTCACCTCGCTGCCGGCCCTGCTGCCCGAGCTGGCCGACAAGTGCATCGTGGTCAACGGCGTGGCAAAGACCTACGCGATGACCGGCTGGCGGGTGGGCTGGCTGATCGGCCCGAAGGACGTGGTGAACGCCGCCGCCAACCTCCAGTCGCACGCCACCTCCAACGTCTCCAACGTGGCGCAGCGCGCCGCGCTGGCCGCCGTCTCCGGCGACCTGGCCGCGGTGGACGAGATGAAGGCCGCGTTCGACCGCCGCCGGAAGACCATCGTGCGGATGTTGAACGAGATCGACGGCGTGTTCTGCCCCGAGCCCGAGGGCGCGTTCTACGTCTACCCCGCGGTCAAGGACCTGCTCGGCAAGGAGATCCGCGGCAAGCGCCCGGCCACCTCGGCCGAGCTGGCCACCCTGATCCTGGACGAGGCCGAGGTCGCGGTCGTGCCCGGCGAGGCCTTCGGCACCCCCGGCTACCTGCGGCTGTCGTACGCGCTCGGCGACGCCGACCTGGCCGAGGGCATCGGCCGGATGCAGAAGCTGCTCGGCGAGGCCCGCGCCTGACGGTTTCTCAGGCGGCCGCCCCTTTCACCCCTTCGAGGGATGTGAAAGGGGCGGTTCCCGTTCGGGGCCCTGATACGGCAGGATCGGTGAATGGAACGCCAGCGTGATGTCCGGAGCCTGCCGAAGGCCCATCTGCACCTGCACTTCACCGGTTCGATGCGGCCCGCCACCCTGCTGGAGCTGGCCGACAAGCACCGGGTCCGGCTGCCCGAGGCGCTCAGCTCCGGCGAGCCGCCCCGGCTGCGGGCCACCGACGAGCGGGGCTGGTTCCGGTTCCAGCGGCTGTACGACACCGCGCGGTCGGTGCTGCGGGACGAGTCCGACATCCGGCGGCTGGTGCTGGAGACCGCCCAGGACGAGGCCGCCGACGGCTCCCGCTGGCTGGAGATCCAGGTCGACCCCACCTCGTACGCGCCCCGGCTCGGCGGGCTGATCCCGGCCCTCGAACTGATCCTGGACGCCGTCCGGGACGCCTCCGCCACGACCGGCGTCGGTATCCGGGTGCTGGTCGCGGCCAACCGGATGAAGTCCCCGATGGACGCCCGCACGCTGGCCCGCCTCGCGGTCCGGTACGCCGACCAGGGCGTGGTCGGCTTCGGCCTCTCCAACGACGAACGGCGGGGCCTGGCCCGGGACTTCGACCGGGCCTTCGCGATCGCCGTGCGGGGCGGACTGCTGGCCGCCCCGCACGGCGGCGAGCTCTCCGGCCCCGAGTCGGTCCGGGACTGCCTGGACGACCTCGGCGCGGGCCGGATCGGCCACGGGGTCCGGGCCGCCGAGGACCCGCGCCTGATGCAGCGACTGGCGGACCGTCAGATCACCTGCGAGGTCTGCCCGTCCTCGAACGTCTCGCTCGGGGTCTACGAGCGGGCCGAGGAGGTGCCGTTGCGGAAGCTGTTCGAGGCGGGCGTCCCGATGGCGCTCGGTGCCGACGACCCGCTGCTGTTCGGCTCCCGGCTGGCCGACCAGTACGACCTGGTCCGCGACGTGCACGGCTTCAGCGACGCCGAACTCGCGGAGCTGGCCCGCCAGTCCGTCCGCGCCACCCGAGCCCCGGACGCCGTCCGGAAGCAGCTCCTGGCCGACATCGACGCCTGGCTCAACGCCTGACTCCCGGCGCTGCACTTTTGGCAGGCGCTCCGGGGCTACGGTCCAGGGGCTCGGGGACTGCACCTTTCGCAGGCACTCCGGGGCTACGGTCCAGGGGCTCGGGGAACTGCGAGGAGATCTGGCGGGCGGGTATCACGGCAAAGTGCCTGACCACCTACGCGACGATCACCTTGCAAGGGCCGGCGTCGCAGTTCCCCGAGCCCCTGACTCCGTAGCGGGCTGAGCACCTGCCAAAAGCAGAGCCCCGAGCCCCTGGGGGTTGCGCTGTGCGCTAGAGGGTGACGCCGATCATGACGGGTTCGTTGACCAGGTCGACGCCGAACGTGGTGCGGACGCCGTCGCGGATCTCCCGGGCCAGCCCGAGCAGGTCGGCGGTGGAGGCGGTGCCCCGGTTGGTGAGGGCGAGGGTGTGCTTGGTGGAGAGGGTGGCGGCGCCCGCTCCGTAGCCCTTGCCGAAGCCGGCCTGGTCGATCAGCCAGGCGGCGGAGGTCTTGGTGCAACCACCCGGCGCGGGGTAGGCGGGTGCCGTGCGCTCCCCCAGCCGGGTCAGGAAGTCGGCGTACTGGTCGGCCGTCAGCACCGGGTTGGTGAAGAACGAGCCCGCCGACCAGGTGTCGTGGTCGGCCGGGTCGAGCACCATGCCCTTGCCCGCCCGGAGGCCGAGCACGGTCTTGTAGGCGGTCCGCAGCGCGACCCGTTCACCGGCCTCGACGCCCAGGGTGCGGGCCACCTCGGCGTAGCGGACCGGGGTGGACCGCCCATCGGCGTCCGCCAGCCGGAACCGGACCCGGAGCACCACGTACCGCTCGGGGTCGGCCTTGAAGCGGCTGTGCCGGTAGGAGAACTCGCACTCGGCGTTGGTCAGGGTGACCACCTCGTCGGCCCGGCGGTCGTAGGCGACCACCTCGGTGATGCTGCCGGCCACCTCCTGGCCGTAGGCGCCGACGTTCTGCACCGGGGTGGCTCCGGCCGAGCCGGGGATGCCGGCCAGGAACTCGATGCCGGCCAGCCCGGCGTCCACCGACCGGGTCACCGCGTCGGCCCAGACCTCGCCGGCGGCCAGTTCCAGCTCGGTGCCGTCCAGGATGAAGCCGGTGGTGGCGATCCGCAGCACCGTCCCGTCGAAGCCCCGGTCGCCGATCACCAGGTTGGAGCCGCCGCCGATCACCAGCAGCGGTTCGCCCGCCAGGTCGGCCGCCCGGACGGTCTCGACGACCTCCTCGTCCGTACCGGCGGTCACCAGGCGACGGGCCGGCCCACCGAGCCGGAGGGTGGTCAGCGGGGCGAGGGGGGCGTCCAGTTCAACAAGCACGACCCCAGCGTACGGGGGCAGCGGTGAGGGCCGCCCCGCCCGGTGGGCAGGACGGCCCTCGTGTCCGGGTTCAGCCGAGCTGGACCACCGCGCGGGACATGTTGAGCACCTTGTTCTCGCCGTTCTTCACCAGCAGGTCGACCCGGACCCGGCGGTCGTCCAGCAGGGCCCCGACCTTGCCGGTGACCTCGATCACGGTGCCGACGCCGTCGTTGGGGACGGGCACGGGCCGGGTGAAGCGGACCCCGTAGTCGAGCACCGCGCCCGGGTCGCCGACCCAGTCGGTGACCACCCGGATCGCCTCGGCCATGGTGAACATGCCGTGCGCGATGACGTCGGGCAGGCCGACCTCGACCGCGAACTTCTCGTTCCAGTGGATCGGGTTGAAGTCACCCGAGGCGCCCGCGTACCGGACCAGCGTGGCGCGGGTCATCGGGAAGGACTGGGCGGGCAGCTCGGTGCCGACCTCGACCTGGTCGAAGTTGATGGTCATCCTGGTCACTCCCCCGCCTGGTCGGCGGCCCGGGCCACCAGCGTCATGATCGCGGTCACCACGTGCTCGCCGCTCTCGTCGTGCACCCGGCCGCTGACGGTCAGCACGTCGTTGCCGGCCAGCGACTTGATCGCGTCGATGGCGACGCTGACGGTCAGCCGGTCCCCGGCGTGCACCGGGCGGCTGTAGGTGAACTTCTGGTCCCCGTGCACCACGCGGGTGTAGTCCAGACCCAGCTCGGGGTCGTTCACCACCTGGGCCGCGGCCTCGTAGGTGATCACGAACGGGAAGGTCGGCGGCGCGATCACTTCCGGATACCCGAGCGCCTTCGCGGCCTCCGGATCGGTGTACGCCGGGTTGGCGTCACCGATCGCGACCGCGAACTCGCGGATCTTCTCCCGGCCTACCTCGTACGGCTCGGTGGGCGGGTACGTCCGCCCGATGAACGAGGGGTCCAGGGCCATGGGCTACTCCTCTGACGGTGGGTCACACAGCTGGTGCGCTGGGACGGCAGGTACGGAAAAAGCTCCAGGCCGTGCCCCTTGCGGGACACGGCCTGGAGCCTAGAGCCTGATCACACCAGGCCCGACGACGCCTTGCGGGGTCAGCGGGTCTCGCGGTGCGCGGTGTGCGAGTTGCAACGGGGGCAGTGCTTCTTCATCTCAAGACGGTCCGGGTCGTTGCGCCGGTTCTTCTTGGTGATGTAGTTCCGCTCCTTGCACTCCACGCAGGCCAGCGTGATCTTCGGGCGGACGTCGGTGGCAGCCACGGGAGTGCCTTCCTAAAAAATGGGTGATGACACAACAAGAGTAGCCGATCGGGAGTTCGATCTCCCGACCGACTACGCGGGGTAGCGGTGACCGGACTTGAACCGGTGACACAGCGATTATGAGCCGCTTGCTCTACCAACTGAGCTACACCGCTTTGATGATCCGTCACCAGACCGAGGTCTGGCTCCTTCTCATCAGAGCCCCCATGCGGAATCGAACCGCAGACCTTCTCCTTACCATGGAGACGCTCTACCGACTGAGCTATAGGGGCGAACGAGGAAGAGATTACACGTTTCCCGGCCAGAGGTGAAATCCGTATCCGGCCCGGAAGATCGCAGGTGGGCGGCCCGTACGGACGCTCCTGTGCAGCACCCGCGTTCGACCGCGCCTGGGAACCGACGGCTCCGGCCGTCCCGACCCGGTACGACTGCTGCGAGCCTCCGCGCCGCCCGCCCCTCCTCCCCATAGGCTCGACCCCCAGTGATCTTGCGGCTCCCGGGGCGCCCCGAGGCCGCCGGGCAGCGAGGAGCCGGCCGATGACCGCGGACAGCGCACCCGCCGAGGGGCCGCACCCGGGCGAGGGATCGTCGAAGAACCCCAACCCACTGGGCCACGGCCCGGTGCTGCTGCTCGCCAACGCGCGGCTCACCGACGGGCGGGTGGTGGACGTCCGGATCAGCGGCGACCGGATCCAGGCCGTCGGCACCACCGGCAGCCTCGGTCCGCTGCCCGCCACGCCCGGCGGCGGCACCAGCACCACCGGCGCCCGGATCGACCTCGGCGGCTACCTGCTGCTGCCCGCCCCCGCCGAGCCGCACGCGCACTACGACGTGGCCTTCTCCGCCGCCCTGCCCACGCCACCGCCGGAGACCCCCGCCGACCTGATCCGCCGGGTCACCGAGGGCGCGCTCACCGCGCTCGGGTACGGGGCCACCGCCCAGCGCACCCACGTCCGGATCGGCGACGTGCACGGGCTGCGCCGACTGGAGGCAGTCCTGACGGCCCGCCAGGCGCTGCGCGGCCTGGCCGAGCTCCAGGCGGTGGCGATGCCCCGGCTGCTCACCGGCCGGGCCGGCGCGGACGGCCGGGCCCAGCTCAGGGACGCGCTCAAGCTCGGCGCGGCGGCGGCCGGCGGCTGCCCGGACCTCGACCCGGACCCGCTGGGCTACGTCCAGGTCCTGCTGGAGGCGGCCCGCGAGGCGGACTGTCCGGTGGACCTGCACACCCGGGGCGGCGATCCGGCCCAACTCGCCCGTTTGGCCTCCGTGTTGGCGCCGCTCCGGCCCCGGGTCACGATCGGCCCGGTGAGTGCGCTGACGGACGGCGGCGCAGCGGTGCTGGCGGGCGCAGGACTGCGGGTGGTCTGCCTGCCGCAGAACGGCGGCTGCGTCGGCCTCGAAGGCCCGCCCGCCCCCCTGCGCCCGTTCCTGGTCCGGGAGTTGACCGAGGCCGGGGTCCAGCTGGCGGCGGGTGCGGGCGGCCTGCGGGACCTCGCCAACCCGGTCGGCCGGGCCGACCCGCTGGAGGCCGCGTACCTGCTCGCGGCGGGTGGCGGGCTCAGCCCGGAGGCGGCGTACGAGGCGGTCGCCAACCGGGCCAGGACCGTCCTCGGGCTGCCGCCCGTCCGGGTCGACGCCGGTTTCCCGGCCGAGCTGCTCGCGGTCCGGGGCGACTCGCTGGCCGGGGCACTGGCCGGCGGGCACAGCCGGCTGGTGATCCACAGCGGCCGGGTGGTCAGCCGGACCAGCGCCGTCCGGGAGTTCGCCGACACGGTGGCGCTGGCGCTCCCCCGGCAGAACACCCCGGGCTGAGGCGCCTGGTCCGAGCTGCCTCGCCCGGTCCGAGCCGCCCGGCCTACTTCGCGGCCGGGTTGGCGGGTTCGCCCCAGCGGACCGCCCCCGGCGCGCGGCGGGTCGGGTGGTTGGCCGCCGCCGAGGAGTTGAGCTGCCAGGGGACGCTGATCACCATCACGCCGGGGGTGAAGAGCAGTCGGCTCTTCAGCCACAGGGCCGACTGGTTGTGCAGCAGGTTCTCCCACCAGTGGCCGACCACGTACTCGGGGATGAACACCGCCACCACGTCGCGCGGACTCCCCCGGCGGACACTCCGGACGTAGCCGACCACCGGTCGGGTGATCTCCCGGAACGGCGAGTCGAGCACCTTCAACGGCACCTGGACGTCGAACTCGTCCCACTGCGACCGCAGTTCGGCCGTGGAGTCCTTCTCCACCTCGACCGTCAGCGCCTCCAGGGTGTCCGGCTTGAACGCCTGGGCGTAGCCGAGCGCGCGCAGGGTCGGCCTGTGCAGCTTGGAGACCAGCACGATCCCGTGCACCTTGGCCGGGCGGACCGACTCCTCGTGCGGGTCGGCCACCGCCAGCTCCTCGGCCACCCGGTCGTAGTGGCGCCGGATGCCGCGCATCATCAGCCAGAGCACGGTGGCGGCGAGCACCGCCAGCCAGGCGCCCTGGACGAACTTGGTGGCCAGCACGATCACCAGCACCAGCCCGGTGACGACGGCGCCCACCGCGTTGATCACCCGCGCCCGGTGCGCGTCCCGCCGGACCTGCGGGGTCGGCTGCTCGCCCAGGGTGCGGTCCCAGTGCCGGACCATGCCGATCTGGGACAGCGTGAAGGAGGTGAAGACGCCGAGGATGTAGAGGTGGATCAGGCTGGTGACGTCGGCGTCGTACAGCCAGAGCAGCCCGCCGGCCACCAGGGCGAGCGCGATGATGCCGTTGGAGAACGCGAGGCGGTCGCCCCGGGTGTGCAACTGGCGGGGCAGGTAGCGGTGTTCGGCCAGGATCGAGGCCAGCAGCGGGAAGCCGTTGAAGGCGGTGTTCGCCGCCAGGACCAGCACCAGCGCGGTGGCCGCCTGGATCAGGTAGAACGGGATGCTGTGGTCGCCGCCGAAGATCGCCGCCGCGAGCTGGGCGATCACGGTCTGCTGCGGCGTGCCGCAGTCCCCGGTGAATCCGGCCAGCTGGCAGCTGTCGTCGGTGATGTGCACCTTGGCGACCACCGCCAGTGTGGTGATGCCGGAGAACATCACGATCGCGGTGATGCCCATCACGGCCATCGTGGTGGCGGCGTTCCTCGACTTCGGCTTCTGGAAGGCTGGCACCCCGTTGGAGATCGCCTCGACACCGGTCAGCGCCGTACAGCCGGAGGCGAACGCCCGCAGCGCCAGCATCAGCAGCGCGAACCCGGCGAAGGTCTCGTCCCCCGGCTCCGGCGTGATCCCGTACTCGGCGCTCTCGGCCACCGGCGCGTCCCCGAGCAGGTACCGGACCAGACCGGTGCCCACCATGATCAGGATGCCGCCGATGAACAGGTACGTCGGCGCGGCGAAGGCGTTGCCGGACTCCCGGACGCCGCGCAGGTTCATCGCCGTCAGCACCGCCACGAAACCGACGGCCAGCACCACCCGGTGGTCCACCAGGCTCGGCAGGGCGGAGATGACGTTCGCCACCCCGGAGGCGACCGAGACCGCCACCGTCATCACGTAGTCGACTAGCAGTGAGGCGGCCACCACCAGCCCCGAGTTGGGCCCGAGGTTCCTGGACACCACCTCGTAGGACCCGCCGCCGCTGGGGTAGGCGTGCACCACCTGACGGTACGACAGCACCACGACCACCATCAGCGCGACGACGCCCGCCGCGACCCAGGGGGTGAGGTAGAGGAAGGCGGTGCCGCCGACGGTGAGCACCAGCAGGATCTCCTGGGTGGCGTAGGCCACCGAGGAGAGCGGGTCGGAAGCGAAGATCGGCAGCGCCAGCCGCTTGGGCAGCAGGGTCTCGCCCAGCTCCTCACTGCGCATGGCCCGGCCGATCACGAGACGCTTCAGCGCCTGGGGCAGGTTGAACACACTCGCGAGCGTAAGTGCCGGAGCGTCAGGTTCCCGGGGCCGTCGAATGTCCGGCGTGTCCCGATTCGTCCTGATGGACGCTCACCTGCGGTCGGCGGTGGCGGGGGTGGCGGACCGGACGTCCCGGCGGGCGCCGGTTGGGAAGACGATCAGCACGGGCGGAGGGACTCCCGACGCGACGGCCGGGGCGTACATCAGCAGGTGGCTGGACACGGGCCGGCCACCCCCGCCGAACACTCTGCTGCCATCAGCAGGTAATTGCAAGCCATACGCAATAGTGTTGGGTCCGGCACGCCAAGACCCCTATGCACAACGACTAGGAGCCCTCTACTCATGGGTCAGTACACGCTCCCCGATCTGCCGTACGACTACTCCGCCCTGGAGAAGGCGATGTCCGCCGAGATCCTGGAGCTGCACCACTCCAAGCACCACGCCGCCTACGTGGCCGGCGCCAACACCACCCTCGAGCAGCTCGCCGAGGCCCGCGAGAAGGAGAACTTCGGCGGCCTGGTCGGCCTGCAGAAGACCCTCGGCTTCCACCTCTCCGGCCACGTCCTGCACTCCCTCTTCTGGGAGAACCTCTCCCCGGACGGCGGCGACCGCCCCGACGGCGCCCTGGGCGACGCCATCACCGAGCACTTCGGCACCTTCGAGGCCTTCAAGAAGCAGCTCACCGCCGCCACCGTCGGCGTCCAGGGCTCCGGCTGGGGCATCCTCTCCTGGGAGCCCCTGGGCAAGCGCCTGATCGTCGAGCAGGTCTACGACCACCACGGCAACGTCGGCCAGGGCACCACCCCGCTCCTCGCCTTCGACGCCTGGGAGCACGCCTACTACCTCCAGTACAAGAACGTCCGCCCCGACTACGTCACCCGCCTCTGGGACGTCGTCAACTGGACCGACGTCACCAACCGCTTCACCGCCGCCACGGGCGCCTGACCCCGGGCCCCTCACGCACCGGAGCCCCGCCTCCCCCACCGGGGAGCGCGGGGCTCCGGCCGTTGGTCCACCTCCGGCCACCCCGACCACCTTCTCCTGCAGCCCACTTGGGTGAACCGGTGACTTGCCCTGGTCGCCTTGCCAGCTCTACCGCGTGGACTGGGTCGCACCGCTGGGCACGCTCGTCGGGGCCGTCGTCGAAGTGGGCACGGGCCTGACCGTCGATCGCTTCGGCCGGCGCCACGACGGCGCGGATCGCTGGCTGCAGACCCGCCGCACCGTCTACGTCGACTTCCTCACCGCGCCGAGCCGTAGCCATTCGGAGCTGCGAGCGGCCACTTTCCGGGAGGACTTCTCGGGCGCGGCCGGCTTCCAGGTACTGGATGGTTCCGGCACCTGGACCTGTCGGCGGACACTTTCCCTGACGGCTCCCACCGAGATCATCTCGCTGCGGATCGACGCGGCCAAGGCCCTGGAGCAGGTCCGGGACACTCTCATCACCGAACCGGACGTCCGGTCGCAGCCGTACCTACGGGCCCGGGCCGATCTCTGGAAGGTCAACGCCGATCTGCGCGAAGCGATGCGCAAGGACCTCAGGCTCGATCTCTGACCCGACCCCGAAGTGGGCCTCCACCGCTACCAACGCTCCGACTGACCGCACCCCGGCACGGCAGAAGGGCCCCTGACCGGCGTTTCCGCTGGTCGGGGGCCCTTCTTTTATCCTGTGGCTGGTGCAGGGTTCGAACCTGCGTAGCTTGCGCGGCAGATTTACAGTCTGCTCCCTTTGGCCGCTCGGGCAACCAGCCAGGATGGTGTCTCGCGGGGCGCTGCCCCGTTCGACCTCGTAAACGATACCTGATGGATGGGGGTGCGTCGCCACTCGGTCGGTCACGTGATGATCAAGGAGGTGGGGCGTGGCTGGCGGGGGCGGGCGGGGGTGGGGGTGGATAGGCTTGGGCGGCGCCTGCTCCGTTGGGGGTGGGGGCGGACAGTGAAGCCAGAGCATCAAGGAGACCAAGACACCATGGCCGACTCCAGTTTCGACATCGTCTCGAAGGTCGAGTGGCAGGAGGTCGACAACGCGATCAACCAGACCTCCCGCGAGATCGCCACCCGGTTCGACTTCAAGAACGTCGGCGGCGAGGTCAAGCGGTCGGGCGAGAAGATCGAGATGAAGGCCAACGGCGAGGAGCGCGTTAAGGCGATCCTGGACGTGCTGAAGGACAAGTTCATCAAGCGTGGCCTGTCGCTCAAGGCGCTCGACGCGGGCGAGCCGCAGCTCTCCGGCAAGGAGTACCGGATCACCGCGGACGTGAAGGAGGGCATCTCCCAGGACGACGCGAAGAAGGTCGCGAAGATCATCCGCGACGAGGGCCCGAAGGGCGTCAAGGCGCAGGTGCAGGGTGACGAGCTGCGGGTCAGCTCGAAGAGCCGTGACGACCTGCAGACCATCCAGGCGCTGCTCAAGGGCAAGGACCTGGAGTTCGCGATCCAGTTCGTGAACTACCGCTGACGCTGCGACAGCGCCGCCGTCGGGGGCCCGGCCCGGGCCCGGGCGGGGCCCCCCCGGGGGGGGGGGGGGGGGGGGGGCGCGGGCCCCGGGGGGGGGGGGGGGCCCCGGGGGGGGGGGGGGGGGGGTGGGGGGCGGGGGCACCCCCGGGATGTCAG
>NZ_JBIWML010000007.1:0-50435 GCF_044766665.1 Kitasatospora sp. NPDC101801 | reverse complement strand
CGCGCCGCCTCACGCGACGCGCCGGGGCGTTCCCTCCCCCGTCGGTCCCATCCCCCGCACGCGCCCCACGCGCGCCCGGCGGGGCCCGGCCCGTGCCGGGCCCGGGCCCCGACGTCTGGGTGCGGGGTGGGTCAGCCGGTGACCAGGGCGGTCGCGGTGGCCACGGTGGCGGTGACGGTGCTGGTGGAGAGCGGGGACACCGCGTCCTTGACGGCCGTCGGGTCGGGCTTGGCGGCGGTGGCCTTGGCCACCAGGTCGGCTGCGGACTTCTCGACCTGGCCGAGGGCGTCCGTCGGGTTGGCCGGCAGCGGCGGGAGACCCCGGGTGTCGTCGACCGGCAGGCCGGGGACGGGCGCCGGGACCGCGACGGGCGCGGCCGGCAGCAGGCCCAGCAGGGACTTCACCGCCGCCTGGAGGTCGGCCAGTTGCTTCTGCAGGGCGGCCGGGTCGGGGCTGGCGGAGGTCGCGGAGGTCACCAGCTTGGTGATCTGACCGAGCACGTCGCCGAGCGAGCCGAGCACCGCAAGGTTCTTGCCCGGGTCAGGGAGAGCCGGGAGGTCTGCGCCGCCCGGAGGCTTCACGGGCAGGTCGACCGGGGGCTTCACCGGCAGGTCACCGCCCGGAGGCTTCACGGGCAGGTCGACCGGGGGCTTCACCGGCAGGTCACCGCCCGGAGGCTTCACGGGCAGGTCCACCGGGGGCTTCACCGGCAGGTCCGGCGCGGGCGGGACGATCGGGGGCAGCGGGAGGGGCGGAGCTAGGGGACGGATGGTGGTCGCCGCAGCGGTGTCGGCAGCATTGGCGACGGTGACGGACGTGGTGGTGACCGTGGCAAGGCCAAGGGTTGCGGTCAGCACGACGGCCGTCCAGGTGGCACGCATGGGATTGCGCTTCCTCTCAGTGAAGTACAGGCGGAATCGCCTGAACTTCACGTTGGGCCACCGCACCTGCCCCGGCCACCGGTTGTACGCCGAATGGTCCGGGGCCCGGGCGCGGTAAGGGTTTTGGGTCGGTCAGCCGGAACACCAGTCGACCAGCCGCCGGTGCCGGTCGAGCCCGACCGCCTCGAACTCGTCCTGTCCGTGGCTGTGTTGGGCGCCGACCCGGCGCAGTGCCTGGGAGATCGGGCTGCCCTCGACCGCGAACGGCTGGCCGGTCACCGAGGAGAGCGGCCCGAGCACCACCTGGGCGTCGAACCAGACCGCCGCGTGCTGGGTGCCCTCACCGCCACAGAAGTCCGCCTCGACGTAGCCGATCGGGCCCGCCTTGGACCAGGCCGCCATCCGGCGCCCGAAGCCGCCCGGGAAGGACGTGAAGCCGGGCTGGATCGCGCCGCCGTGCTCGGTGACGGTGTCGAAGAGAAGGTCCGTCATCGGGATCAGCGCCAGTTTCTGTTCGAGTCCGGCGACCCGGGCGACCGGCACCTCGGCCGCCACCACGTCGAGCAGTTCCCGCGATGCGATCAGCGCCTTCAGTTCGTAGGACATCCAGCCATTCTGCGCCTTCCGACAACGGTGCGGGAGCGGATTATCGAACTCGCTGTGCGTTCGAACGCGCCGAGCGACCGGGCGTCGGCGGGGGCGAGGGCAAGGGCGACGGCGGAGCGGGCAGACTGGACGGATGAACGAGCAGAGCAAGCCGACGGTACGTCAACCCCGGCCCACCGCCGAGGAACTGGCGGCAGCCCGGGACCGGACCGTGCCGGATGTGGTGGCACCAGGACTGCGGGTGCTGTTCTGCGGCATCAACCCGGGGCTGTGGTCCGGGGCGACCGGTCGGCACTTCGCCCGGCCGGGCAACCGGTTCTGGCCCGCGCTGCACCGCTCGGGCTTCACGCCCCGTCAGCTCGGACCGGCGGAGCAACTGGAGTTGCTCGACCACGGGCTCGGCATCACCAACGTGGTGGCCAGGACCACCGCCAAGGCGGACGAACTCACCGCCGAGGAGTACCGGTCGGGCGGGCAGGCGCTGGTGGAGCGGGTGACCCGGCTGCGGCCCGAGGTGCTCGCGGTGCTGGGGATCGGGGCGTACCGGACCGCGTTCGGACGGCGGGGCGCGGTGGTCGGGCCGCAGCCGGAGGGGATCGGCGACACCGAGGTGTGGGTGCTGCCCAACCCCAGCGGCCTGAACGCCCACTACACGCTGGACGGGATCGCCGAGGAGTTCCGGCGGCTGCGCGAGGCACTGCCGGACCACCGGTCGGGGCACCGGGAGGGGCGCTAGTCGGAGCCCTGGCCGACGAGCACCGGGGCCGGGGCGGACCGGAGTTCGCGGATCAGCTCCCGGACGGCGGCGGTCCGGGCCAGCGCGGGGGTGGTGACGTAGCCGACCGTCCGGGTGGGCGGCTGCGGGCCGAGGCCGGTGACGGCCACCCCGGGCGGGGCGCCCAGCAGGGTGAGGGCGGGCATGATCGACATGCCGAGGCCCTGGGCGACCAGCGAGAGGGTGACCGTGTCGTCCTCGACGTTCACCGTGGCGGGCGGGATCCAGTCCTGGCTGCGCCACCAGTCGCGGGTGTACGAGCCGCAGTTCTCGTCCCAGTCGACCAGCGGCAGGGTGCGCGGCCGGGGGTGACCGATCGGGTGCGCCAGCGCGTACGGCTCGGTGAACAGGCGGCCCGCGAGCAGTCCTGGCAGCGTCGGGGACGGGGCCTGGCCGGTGGCCGCGCCCAGGGTGGCGATGCCCAGTTCGGCGTGGCCGTCGGCGACTTCACCGGCCGTGCCGCGGCCGATCTCGCGGACGATCCGCAGCTCCGGTTCGAGGCCGGGGTGACGGTCCTTCAGCCGGGCGAGCACCCCGGGCAGCAGGTGGGCGGCGGCGCTGCGGAACGCCACGATCCGGAGCGGGCCGGTGACTTCGGCATCCTGCCGGGCGGCGGCCCGGGTCTCGGTGGCCAGGGTGGCGAGCAGGTGCAGGATCTGCCGGGCGTGGGCGGCGGCCTGCGCGCCCGCCGGGGTGGGACGCGCCCCGTGCCGACCGCGCTCGAACAGCACGGCGCCGAGCTTGCGCTCGCACCCGCGGACGGCGTGCGAGACGGCGGACTGCGACATGCCGAGCGCCGTGGCGGCGGCCGTGAAGCTGCGGTCGCGGTCGACGGCGACCAGGATGCGCAGCTCGTGCGGGGCGAGATCGGTCATCCGGGCAACCTACCCCGGCTCACCGGCTTCCATGAACTGTGCTCATGGAACGGCCTCGACCATCGACGCGACCCCCTGCCCGGCCGCCCGGGAGCTCCCTAGCGTGATCACCACACCGAACAGGGAGCCCCACCATGACCCGCACCGCCGTCACCGCCCGCTTCGTCCACCAGGTCGCCCGTCCGCAGGGCCGCGCCACCGCCACCGACTTCGCCTTCGTCGAGGCCCCGCTCCCGCCGGTCGAACCGGGCGGCGCGCTGGTGGAGAACCTGTACTTCTCGGTCGACCCGTACATGCGCGAAGTGATGGACTTCGGTGACCTGCACGCCCCCATGGAGGGTCGCGCGCTCGGCCGGGTGGTGGAGTCCCGGTCAGATCAACTGAAAGTCGGCGACCTGGTCGCGCACCGGCTGGGCTGGCGGACCCACGCCCTGCTGAGCCCGGATCAGATCCCGCACCGGTCCGCCGCGCCCGACCCGGGCGGGGTGCAGGTCCGGCTCCGCGAGCCCGGGGTGCCCGCCCTCCGCTCGGCCGGCGTCCGGGTGGTCACCCCGCCGGCCGGAGTGCCGTTCCGCACCTACCTGAGCCTGCTCGGCGGCACCGGCCTGACGGCGTACGTCGGCCTGACCCGGATCGCCCGGCTCCAACCCGGCGAGAGCCTGTACGTGAGCGCGGCGGCGGGCGGCGTGGGGACGGCGGTCGGCCAGCTGGCCCGGCTGATGGGGGTCGGCCGGCTGGTCGGGAGCACCGGCTCGGCCGTCAAGGTGCGGCACCTGACCGAGCGGCTCGGCTTCGACGCCGCCTTCGACCACCACGACGGCCCGGTCGGCGAGCAGCTGCGCAGGGCCGCCCCGGACGGCCTGGACGTGTACTTCGACAACGTCGGCGGGGACCATCTGGCCGGTGCCATCGACGTGTTGCGGGACGGCGGCCGAATCGCCTGGTGCGGGGCGGTGGCGCAGTACGACGATGCCGCGAACCCGCCCGCCGCGCCGTACAACCTCTACGACGTGGTGAGCAAGAGCCTGCGGCTGGAGGGCTTTCTGGTCCGCAACCACCGGGAGGTGCAGGGCGAGTTGGAGGAGTACCTCGCGCCGTACCTGCGCTCGGGGGTGCTGGTGCCGGACGAGACAGTGACGGTCGGCTTCGACCGGTCGGTGCACGCCTTCCTCGGGATGCTGGCGGGGGCGAACACCGGGAAGGCGATCGTGCAGGTCGGCACGGCCGCAGCGGAGTGACGGCGGGTCAGCCCGGCGGAAGGCGATCGCGGGCATCAACGGTCAGGGGCTCGGGGCTGGGCTCCAGGCAGGCGCTCCAGGTCTACGGTCCAGGGGCTCGGGGCTCTGCCGACGTGCGGCTCCGCCGCGTGGGCGAGGAGATCCGGCGTGCGGGGCACTGCGAAAGTGCCTGACCACCCCGGAACGGACCACCTTGCAAGGGCCGGCGTCGCCCACGCGGCGGGGCCGCACACCAGCAGAGCACCGAGCCCCTGGGCCGTAGCCGGTTGAGCAGTTGCCGAAAAGTCGGCGGCGCCGCCCTGGGTTCAGTCGGTGGCGAGGCGGGCGTGGAGGTGTTCGTCGTGGTAGGTGCCGTCGCCGAAGCGGTGGCTCTTGCGGAGGGTGCCCTCCAGGGGGTAGCCGGCCCGGTCGGCCACTCGGCAGGAGGCGGAGTTGCCGACGGCGTGGGCGAGTTCGATCCGGCGGGCGTCGGCGGTGGTGAAGGCCCAGTGGGTGACGGCTTCCAGGCCGCGGGTGGCGAGGCCGCGGCCCCGGGCGGCCGGGACCAGCCAGTAGCCGATCATCGCGATGCCGTCCGCCCGGTCCGCCCAGCGGACGGCGACGGCGCCGAGGAGTTCGTCGAAGTCGTCGTCGAGGAGGGCGAAGGAGGCCAGGTCGCCACGGTCCCAGCCGGCGGTCCGGCCGGCCAGCCAGCGTTCGGCGTGCAGGACGGTGGGGGCCAGCAGCGGGTTCCACAGGGACAGCACCGGGTCGGCGGCGACGGCGACCAACTCCCTTGCCCGGCGCTCCGGTTCACCGACCCGGCTCCACGGACGCAGCCGGAAGCCGTCCCCGGCCAGGTCGGCGGGGGTGAAGCTGGGCAGGAAGTTCACGGATCCGTCGGCACTCATGACGATCTGTCTACCTCCTGACGGACGGCGGCGCCAGCCCCTCAGGCGGCGACCCGGAAGCCGATGTTGCCCGCCGAACTGTCGGGGGTGTTGGAGCTGCGGGCGGCCACCCGGTAGCGGTTGCAGTAGGAGTCGTGGCACATGTGCGAACCGCCGCGCATCACCCGGCGGGTGCCGTCCGGCGGGCCGACCGGGTGGTGGCGGGGGCCGGTCCGGTGGAAGTCGGGGCTGAACCAGTCGGCGCACCACTCCCAGACGTTGCCGGCCACGTTGTACAGGCCGTGGCCGTTGGGGCGGTAGGTCTTCACGGGGGCGGTGCCGGGGTGGTCGGCGGCGGTGTTCAGGGCGGGGAAGACGCCCTGCCAGATGTTGCACATCTGCCGTCCGCCGGGGGTGAGTTGGTCACCCCACGGGTAGCGCTTCTGCTCCAGCCCGCCCCGGGCGGCGTACTCCCACTCGGCCTCGGTCG
Organism: Kitasatospora sp. NPDC101801; assembly: GCF_044766665.1. NCBI lineage: Bacteria > Bacillati > Actinomycetota > Actinomycetes > Kitasatosporales > Streptomycetaceae > Kitasatospora > Kitasatospora sp. NPDC101801. The sequence goes on along the minus strand of NZ_JBIWML010000007.1, from coordinate 44,701 downwards.
GCAGCCGGCTGCCGGACCAGGCGCAGTACGCCTGGGCGTCGTGCCAGGAGACGTGCACCACCGGGTGGTTCTGCCGGGCGCCGGCCGAAGAGCCGGGGCCCTCGGGCCGGCGCCAGTCAGCACCCCCCACCGCGCGCCACCACGGGACGCCCGCCACCGACGGTGCGGTGGCCGCCGCCGGGGCCAGGAAGCCCTCGAAGACGAAGCTGAACCCGAACCGCTCGGCCTCGGTGACGTACCCGGTGGCCTTCACGAAGCCGGCGAACCGGGCGTTGGTGACGGCCGTCGGCGAGATCCGGAACGGCCCGACCTCGACCTCGCGGACCGGCCCCTCGCCGTCGGCCGGGAAGCCCACCGGATCGTCGGTGCCCATCAGGAACCGACCGCCCGGCAGGGCGAGCAGCCCCCGGGCGGTACGCGCAGGGGCGGTGCGGGCGGGAGTGGTGCGGGCGGGGGCGGTGCGGGCGGGAGCGGTGGCCAGGGTGAGCACCGCCGGGCCCGCCCCGGCCCGGCCCGGGGTGCAGCAGGGCTTGATCGGCTCGGTGCTCAACGTCGGTCGTCCTCTCGAAGGGTCGTCCCCCGGGCCGGACGGCCCGGGGGACGGTGACGGGTCGGGTCGGCTCGGTCAGAGTGCGCGGTCGGCCGCCAACCGGGCGGCCAGGGCCGGGATGCCGAGTGCCTGCTCCTGCTGCGGGGTGGCCTGGTACAGCAGGTTCTGCAGCTGGTACGGGTCGCTCACCAGGTCGTAGTACTCCCGGAACAGCACCTGCCCGGTGCCGGTGACCGTCCCGGCGGCGTCGGTCTTGAGGTCGTAGTACTCGGTGTACTGCCGGTCGGTGGCGACGTACGAGGCCCAGGTGTTGGGCGTACCGGCCCCGGTGCCCTGCCGCCACCACTCGACCAGCAGGTGGTCGCGCCGTTGGTCGCCGAGCAGCGAGCGGCCGTCCTGCGGGGTGTCCGGGACGATGCCGGCCGCGTCCAGGATGGTCGGGGCGACGTCGATGTTGGCGGCGATCCGGTTGTCGGTGGTGCCCGCGCCGAGGCCGCCGGCCGGCCAGGAGAGGTAGAACGGCACCTGGTGGGACGGGGAGTACGGCACCGACTTCTTCAGCCAGCCGTGGTCGGCCCAGGTGTAGCCGTTGTCGCCGAGGTAGACGACCAGGGTGTTGTCGAGCTGGCCGAGCGCGGCCAGCTTGTCGTGGAACGCCTGCACCGCGTCGTCCACCGAGAGCAGGGTGCGGAGTTGCCGCTGCCGCAGCTCCCGGGCGTCCGTCAGGGTGGCGGTGGCGTCGCGGATGTAGGCGGGCTTGTCGCTGCGGTCCTCCTCGGTCACCGAGGGCCGGCCGTTCCAGGCCGGGACCGGAGTGTCGGCGTACTTGGGGGCCGGCTTGTTGGGTTCGTGCGAGGCGTACGGGGTGACGTAGGCGAACCACGGGCGGGTGTCGGTGGCCGCCTTGTCGAGGAAGGCCAGCGTGTGGTTCTTGATCACGTTGGTGGCGTAGCCGTTGATGGTGCGGACGGTCCCGTTGTCGTTGTACCGGGCGTCCTGGTAGGACGGCTGGAGCAGTAGCCAGTCCTCGAAGTGCGGCGGATTGTCCGCCAGCGCCCAGGAGTTGAGGTACTTGCCGAACAGGCCGGTGCGGTAGCCCGCCTGGCTCAGGTATCGCTGCACGGTGGTGTGCTGGTCCAGCGCGGCCGAGGCGCCGTTGTTGCGGACCCCGTGGTTGTGGGCGAACCGGCCGGAGAAGATCGAGGACCGGGACGGTGCGCAGAGCGGCGTGGCGACATGGCCGTTGGGATAGGTCACGCCCTGGCCGCCGAGCCAGGCGATGGTGTTCTGGATCGCCCAGTCGGTGTGCTTGGGCTGGTCGTCGGTGACGATCAGCAGGATGTTCGGACGGGCGGCGGTCGGCGCGGCCGCGGCGGGCGCGGCCGTCAGCGGGACGGCTCCGGCGGCGGCCACGGCGGCGGCTCCGGCGAGGAAGCCCCGCCGGCCGAATTCGGGACGGCTGTTCTCGGGCACCACGGAATTCCTTTCGGCGTCGGTGAACTCCGGCGGCTGCGGCAGGGTATGCCGAATCGATGCCGGAGTTGTGGGAGAACGCGTGCTCCGGGGAGGGGGGAGGGCACCCACCGGGGAATCACGGAAAGGGCTTCGTCAGCGCCGTGATCAGCGCCGACGAGCCGCGGAGGTCACGCGGCGGGGCTACAGAGCCCGCTGGCCAGTCGGCCGAGATCGACGTGGCGGCGGGCAGCGAGGAACTCTCCGGCTGCCATGGCAGCGACAATAGGGGCCGGCCTCGGCGGCCCGCAATGGTGCCCAGCAGGCGGACACGCGGAATTCACGTTCCACCGCCGGACGGCCGAACAGCGCTCCGCGGGAACGGAGTTCGGCCGACCGCCCGGGGCGTCCCACCGTGCGCGGCCAGGTGCACGGGCCGGCCACTACCCGTGGCTGATCACCACCCGGCCGAAGGCACCGCCTTCCCGGTGGTACCGGAACGCCGCCAGGACCTCGGCGAACGGGAACACCTGGTCCAGCACCGGCCGGACCCCGTGCACCTCCAACGCCCGGTTCAGCGCGGTGAACTGCGCCCGGCTGCCGACCGCGACACTGCGCACCTGCACCCCCGAGGCGAACAGCAGCCGGGCGTCCACCGGCGGGGCGGTGGGGGCGTCGGCGACCCGGAAGCCGACGTACGCCAGCTCGGCGCCGATCCCGGCCGCGCGCAGCGACTGCTCCAGCGGACCCGCGACGTGCACCACCTGGTCCGCACCCCGGCCGCCGGTGAGCTCGCGGACCCGCTCGTGCCAGTCCGGCTCGGCGGTCCGGTCGATCACCTCGTGCACGCCGAGCTCCTTGAGCCGTACGGCCTTCGGCCCGCCCGAGGTGGTGGCGATCACCCGGGCGCCGGCCAGCAGGGCCAGTTGCACCGCCGCCAGGCTGACCGCGCCGGTGCCCAGGGTGAGCACGGCCTCGCCGGGGAGCAGCGGCCGGCCGCCGGTGAGGGCGTTCCACGCGGTCAGCGCGGTGAGCGGCAGCGCGGCGGCCTCCTCGTACGACAGGTGTCCGGGTATCCGCACCAGGGCCCGCTCCGCGACCACCCGGTACTCGGTCAGCGCGCCGTCCAGCGAGGAGCCCAGCTGGGCGGCCCGGTCCAGCCCGAACGGGCCGTCCAGCCAGTCCGGGAAAACCGTCAGCGCGACCCGGTCACCGACCCCGAAGGTGCCGACGGCCGGACCGACCCCGACCACCTCCCCGGCTCCCTCGCACCCGGCGACCACACCCGGCACCACCGGCAGCGGGTAGTCGTCGGCCAGGATCAGCCCGTCCCGGAAGCTGACGGCGTTGGCACGCATCCGCACCAGCACCTGCCCGGGGCCCGGTTCGGGCACCTCGTGCTCACGCAGCGTCAGGCCAGCCGCTCCGGTGCCCGTGCCGGTCAGGTGGTAGCTCTTCATGACTCTCCTCAGGTGTGCCCGAACCCCGGCGCATCCAAGGGGACTTGGGACGGCCGGCGCCTCGACGGGGTGACAGGGACGATCCTGCGCGAGCCGACGAGCCGTCTCAATTCCGTGCAGGGAATGACGGGGCGGGCTATAACCGTCCGGTGAGCACCGTGACCGAACCCGGCCCGTTCCCCGCCGAGTTACGCCGCCGCCGGACCGAGCGCAGGCTGAGCCAACTCGAACTGGCCCTGCGGGCGGGCACCACCCAGCGGCACCTGAGCTTCATGGAGCGTGGCCGCTCCCGCCCCGGGCGGACCATGGTGATCCGGATCGCGGAGTCGCTCGACCTGCCGCTGCGCGAGCGCAACGCGCTGCTGCACTCGGCCGGTTACGCACCCGTGTACCCCGAGTCCCGGCTGGAGACCCCGATGCTCGGCCCGGTCCGGGAGGCACTGGAGGTGATCCTGCGCGGCCACCTTCCGTACCCGGCCCTGGTGCTCCGCCCGTACGGCGAACTGGTGGCCGCGAACAGCGCGGTGGACCTGATCACCGAGGGCTGCTCGGCCGAACTGCTCACTCCGCCGGTCAACCTGATCCGGCTGCTGCTGCACCCCGACGGCATGGCCCGCCGGGTGCTGAACCTCCCGCAGTGGGGCCGCCACGTCACCGAGAACATCCGGCGGGCCTCGGCGAACGGCCACCACGACGCCCGGCTGGCCGCCTTCGTCGCCGAACTGGAGGGCTACCTGCCGCCCGCCGCACCCGACCCGGAGCACCTCGGCTTCGCGGTCCCGCTCCGACTCGCCGCACCCGAGGGCGAGTTGCGCCTGATCACCACGATCACGTCGTTCGCCACCGCCCTGGACGTCACGCTCGCCGAACTGCACCTGGAGGCGTTCCTGCCGGCCGACGAGGCCACCGCCGCCGTCCTCCGCGCCCGGGCCGCCACCGGCTGAGCCGCGACGGCTCAGCGGCCGCCGAACTTCTCGTCGGTGGAGACCACTTCGCGGCCCAGCGGCATCAGCGAGATCGGGATCATCTTCAGGTTCGCCCAGCCGAACGGGATCCCGATGATCGACAGGAACAGCGGGATGCTGGTCGCGATGTGCCCCAGCGCCAGCCACCACCCGGCGAACACCAGCCAGACCACGTTCCCGACGCAGGACGGGGCCCCGGCGTCCGGCCGCTCCACCGTGGTCCGCCCGAACGGCCAGAGCACGTAGCCCGCGATCCGGAACGACGCGATGCCGAACGGGATGGTGACGATGAGGACGCAGCAGATGATCCCGGCGAGCACGTAGGCGAGCGCCATCCAGATGCCGCAGAAGATCAGCCAGAGCACGTTCAGCACGAAACCAATCACCTTCATGACACCACCCTCCCACGAGCCAAGTCCCGGCGCGGGCTCCTGCCTTGACCGGCGCGTCCGATCTCGGCCGACGGCGCGCCGGAAGGTGACGCAGCGCGCATGTCGAGTCACCCCGCTGCGGTGCTCGGCGGCGTCAGGCCACGGCCCGGAGCACGCCCACGCCCGGTCGGACGAAGCCGGGGCGGGCGGCCAGCAGCCCGCAGACGGCTTCGGGCACCACCAGGGCGAGTAGCAGCAGGAGCGGGGCCGTCCAGCCGCCGGTGGCGGTGCGTACCGTCCCGACCGCCAGCGGCCCGAGGGCGGCGAGCAGGTAGCCGCCGGTCTGGGCCAGGCCCGACAGGCGGGCGGCGGTCCCCGGGTCCGGGGAGCGCAGGCTCAGCAGGGTGACGGCGAGTGGGAACGCACTGCCGTTGGCGACACCGAGCACCGAGACCCAGAGCCAGCCGACCTGTGGGGCGAGCAGGATGCCGCCGAGCCCCACCAGCATGGCGACCGCGATCCCGGCGACCAGCGGTCGCTGGTCCCGCAGCCGGGCGGCGGCCACCGGCACGACGAAGCCCAGCGGGATGCCGATGGTCAGCATGACCGAGACCATCGTCCCGGACTCGGCCGCGCCGAACCCCTGATCCCGCATCAACTCCGGCAGCCAGGCGGTCAGTACGTAGAACATCAGCGACACCGCCCCCAGGAAGCCCGCCACCGCCCAGGCCGACGGCGAGCGCAGCAACGAGGTGTCCGCCGCACTCGCCGCCGGAATCGGCGTCCGGTGACCACGCAGCACCGGCAGGCACCAGACCAGGGTGGCGAGCAGCGCGGGAAGCGCCCAGGCCGCGAGGGCCACCGGCAGCCCGGCGGCGCGGTCGAGCGGGACGGCCGCTCCGGCGGCGAGCGCCGCGCTGCCCGCCATCGCCGTCATCGCGAGGCCGGTGCACGGGCCCACCCGGGTGGGGAAGTGCTGTTTGACGAAGGCCGGCAGCAGGACGTTGCCGACCGCGAGGCCGACCCCGGCCAGCACCGTGCCCGCGAACAGGGCCGCCGTGGCGGGGACCGCCCGGAGCAGCAGGCCGGTGGTGACCAGCGCCAGCGCGCCGGCGACCGTCGGCCCGACACCCGCCCGGCGGGCCACCGCGGGCGCGAGCGCGGCGAAGGCTCCCAGGCAGAGCACCGGCAGCGCGGTCAGCACGCTCAGTTCGAGGCCGTTCAGACCGAACGCGGCCCGTACGTCGCCGAGCACCGGCGCGATGCCGGTGATCGCGGTCCGCAGGTTGACGGCCAGCAGCACCAGGCCGACCAGCGGCCAGGCCCGGCCGACCCCGGCCGTCATGGCCGTCATGGCCGTCACGGGGGCCATCGGCGCACCCCGCTACGAGGACGCGGTGCGGAAGGGGCAGGCCAGCTGCTCCTGGATGGTGTCGGAGAGCAGGTCCTCCTTCCCCTTGAGCGCGTCCGCGATCTCCTGATCGACCGGGAAGACCAGCTCCGCCGCGACGTTGTCCTGCACGATCCGGGCCAGGTTGTCGAGCGCGGTGAGCACCGGGTCGGCCGGGAGCTGGGCGGTCGGCACGTCGAGCAGGTGGGTGTCGACATTGGCGGGGTTCATGAACTGCCGGATGATGATCGTGTTCTGGTTCAGCACCGAGGTGGTCCAGATCGACAGCACCACGGTGTAGAGGTCCTGCCACCGCTCCGCGCCGACCTGGTCCCGCCACCGGCGCAGCAGCGCCTCCACTCCGGCGATCTGGGCCCGGGCCGCGTGCGCCATGGTGGTGCGGATGTCGCCGTACACGCTGCCGGAGAAGTCGGTGAACGACTCGCGGTCGAACGATCCGCGCCGGACGGTCTCCTCGGCGAAGCGGAGTGCCGCGTCGAGGATCCGGCCGGACGAGACCGCCAGCTCGGCGGGCAGGTCGGCCGCACCGAGCCGACGACGGGCCGCCGTCAGGGTGCCCGCGAAGTCCTGCAGCGGGCGGACCCAGCCGCCGCCCTGAGAGCCCTTCAGGTACGGGGCCAGGATCGAGAACGTCCCCAGCGGCACGTGGGCGATCGACTTCGCGAGCTCGAACACCTCCGCGACCGGGTGCACCGACTCGCGTTCGCCGTCGTGGACCAGGGTGTAGCGACCGCCCTGGGAGTCGTTCTCGACCACGATGACCGGGGTGAGCCGACCGATCAGGTCGGCCTTGAGGGCGGCGTAGTTCCGCCGCATGTCGGCGTTGACCGCGAGGACCGCGTCCCGGGCCTGCCGCACCGGGTCGGACCGGAACGCGACCAGCTGGAGGTCGTGCGGGTCGAGGTCCGCCGCGTGGTCGTTCCTCGGGCACCGCTCGGAGAAGTTCGGGGAGTTCGCTGAGGTTGCCATCGTGCTCCTCTGCCAGGTGACCGGTGCCCCGCCCCCGGCACGGCCGGAACCCGTGCCCGCCACCGGGTTCCCAGCCTCCCGGTCCCGACGTCCCGGCCGACAGGGCTCCCCGTCCCGACCCGACCCGCGTCCCGGCCCCGGCCCCGGCCCCGGCCCCACGCACCGTCAGGCCCCGAACGGCGCAACCTGCCCCGGCTCCGCGCGCGGGGCGCCCGAGCAGTCACCACTGTGGTGGCATGGACGACTATCCGCTGCTCAATCTGTTCTGGACCATGATGTGGATGTTCCTCTGGGTCCTCTGGTTCTTCCTGCTCTTCAAGATCATCACGGATATCTTCCGCAGCCACGACATGGGCGGCTGGGGCAAGGCCGGGTGGCTGATCTTCGTGATCCTGCTGCCCTATCTGGGTGTCCTGGTCTACCTGATCGTCCGCGGCAGGTCGATGAGCCACCGGGACGCCGAACAGGCGCAGCAGGCCGACGCCGCCTTCAAGGACTACATCCGGAAGGCGGCCGGCACACCGGACGGTGGCGGCAGCTCGGCCGGTGGCCGCAGCGGCGGCGGGATCGACGAACTCGCCAAGCTCGCCGCCCTCAAGGAACAGGGCGCCCTGACCGAGGAGGAGTTCCGGCTGGCCAAGCAGAAGCTGCTCGCCTGACCCACGGCACCGCCCGTCGGCCGGAGCCCTCGGGCCCCGGTCGACGGCGTCGGGACCACCGCCGCCGGGTCGGTCTCAGCGCCCGCGTGCCGCCAGCTCCACGGCCGCCCGCGAGGCGGTCAGCCCGGGCAGCGTCCGCAGGTCCGCCCCGGTGAGCTGCTGCCAGCGGTCGAGGCGGCGGGCCAGCGCGTCGGCGGACAGCCGGAGCACCCGGGCGGCCGGGCCGACCGCGAACCCGTGGTCGGCGAACGCCCGTACCGCGTCGGCCAGATGGGGAAAGGTCCGGGCGGTGGCGACGGCCGGGGCCAGCAGCGGGTCGAGCCGGTCGGCCGCGGCCGTGGTCACGGCCAGCGGCCAGAGGTCCTGGAACCGCCAGAGCCCGGACCGGCCGGCCGCCAGCGCCGCCGCCGCCCGGGCGTCCGCCAAGGTCTGCAGAGCGGCGTCGGGACCGATCCGGAGCAGCCCGACCGCCAGCCGGCCGACCGCACCGAGCGCAGTCAGGACCTCGCCCTCCGGGACGCCCTGAGTGAGGATCAACAGCCCCTCGGGCCCCTCCCCCGCAGCACACCGCCCGGCCAGCCGGTCCAGTCGCCGCTGCGCCTCGGCCACCCCGGGCCCGTCCGCCACCCAGCCCTGGAAGCCCTCGTCCGGGTCCAGCCCGGCCGCCTCGGCCGCCGCCCGCAGGGTCCCGGCGGACACCGATCCGGCGGCCAGCCGGACCAGCCACGGCCGGGCCGCCGACCGGCCGGCCGACTCCCGTACCGCCACCAGCAGCTCGGCCAGCAGCTCGCCCTCCCCCACCACACCCACCTCCCGCCCCAGGAGCGGCCAGCGTAACCGCCGCACTCCCCGGCAACCAGCGCGATCGGTACGGTGAAGGTCGTCCGCGACCCTCCCCACCGCATCGGAGCCGACGGCCCATGACGACCTCCACCCCGTCCTTCCTCGTCATCGGCGAGAGCGTGGCCGACATCGTCCGCGCCCCCGGGCGGCCGGACGTCCCGCACCCGGGCGGCAGCCCGGCCAACGTGGCGTACGGGCTGGGCCGGTTGGGCCGGCCGGTGGCGCTGCTCACCCAGCTCGGGGACGACGAGGTGGGCCGGCTGATCGCCGCCCACCTGCGGTCGGCCGGGGTGGAGCTGCCGGCCGACGGCCGGACCGGGGTGCGCACGCCGACCGCGATCGTCACGCTCGACCCGGACGGCCGGGCCGGGTACACCTTCGACATCCACTGGTCGCTGCGGCCGGTGGACCCTCCGGCCGGGGCCGACCACGTGCACCTGGGCTCGATCGCCGCCGTCCTGCCGCCCGGCGCGGACGCCGCCCTCGGGCTGCTGGAGCGGCTCCGGCCGGGCGCCTCGGTCAGCTACGACCCGAACGTCCGGCCCGCGCTGTTCGGCGCACCGGCGGCGGCGCCGGCCCGGGTCGAGCGCTGTGTCGCGCTCAGCGACCTGGTGAAGGCCAGCGACGAGGACCTGGCCTGGCTCTACCCCGGCTGGTCCGAGCAGCGGGTGGCCGAGCACTGGCTCGGCCTCGGTCCCGCCCTGGTCCTGATCACCCGGGGCGGACGGGGCGCGGCCGCCTTCACCCCGCGCGGCACGGTCGAGGCGGCCGCCGAGCCGACGGCCGTGGTGGACACGGTCGGCGCGGGCGACGCCTTCATGTCGGCCACCCTGGACGCCCTCGCCGGCCGGGGCCTGCTCGGCCCGACCGGCCGACCGGCGCTCGGGGCGCTCACCCCGGCGGACCTGACCGCGCTGCTCCGGTACGCCGGCCGGGCCGCCGCGATCACCGTCTCCCGGGCCGGGGCCACCCCGCCGACCGCCGCCGAGCTGCTCGCCGGCTGACGGTCGGGCTCAGACCGACATCGGCCACTCGGCCCCGTCGAGCTCCAGCACGCAGGACGGCCCCTCCGGGCCGACCCGGACGGTGAACGGGCGGGGCGGGTCGCCCGGCAGCGCGTCCCGGACGGTCCACGGGCCGTGGCCGTGAACGCGCTGCAGGCCGACCTCCTTGCCGTCCACCAGCAGTTCGATCTCGGTGTGCAGACCGCGCCGGAGGTTGACGGTGACCGAGTGGCTGCCGTGGTCGCGGTGGAAACAGTGCTCGTGCATGCTGACCCCTCTCCTGCCCTCCCATCGTCACCCCCCGGCCGGGCGGCCGTCCATCGGCCGCTCCGTCCGGCGTGCCGGACACTGCCTCAGCTCACATAATTGGACAAACTGGTACATCGTCAGTTGGTCCCCAGGAGGCAGTCATGGCCCAGGAATCCGGCCCGCTCTACGACCCGTCAGGCCCCGTGCCGGTCTCCGGCGGAGGCCGTCGCAACACCGGGGCGGTCACCGGCCTGGTGCTGTTCGCCGGTGTGATGATGCTGATCGACGGCGTGCTGGGGATCTTCCAGGGCGTGGTCGCGATCGCCAAGGACGACGTCTACCTGACCACCCCGAACTACGTCTTCCAGTTCAACCTGACCAGCTGGGGCTGGATCCACCTGGCGATGGGCTTCGTGCTGGTGCTGGTCGGCTACGGCGTGCTCAGGGGCGCCGCCTGGGGCCGGGTGGTCGGCATCGCCCTGGTCTCGGTCAACCTGGTGCTGAACTTCCTCTTCCTGCCCTACTACCCGCTCTGGTCGCTGGTCGCGATCGCCCTGAACGCCTTCGTGGTCTGGGCGCTCTGCACCTACCGGGACTGACCCCTACGGCAGCCGGTGGCCGGCCATCCGCTCCAGGCGGGCGATCCGGTCGGCCATCGGCGGGTGGGTGGCGAACAGCCGGGTGCCGTGCTCGCCGGTCCGGAACGGGCTGGCGATCATCATGTGGCTGGCGGTCTTGAGCCGGGGCTCCGGGGCCAGCGGGAGCCGCTGGGTGCCCGCCTCCAGCTTGCGCAGGGCACTGGCCAGGGCGAGCGGGTCGCCGGTGATCCGGGCCCCGTCGGCGTCGGCCTGGTACTCCCGGGAGCGGCTGACGGCCAGTTGGATCATCGAGGCGGCCAGCGGGCCCAGGATCATGATCGCGAGCATCCCGAACAGGCCCGGGCCGTCGTCGTCCTCGCTCCGGCCGAACGGGATCAGCCAGGCGAAGTTCACCAGGAACATCACCACCGTGGCCAGCGCGCCGGCCACCGAGGAGATCAGGATGTCCCGGTTGTAGACGTGGCTGAGCTCGTGGCCGAGCACCCCGCGCAGCTCGCGCTCATCGAGCAGTTGCAGGATGCCGTCGGTGCAGCAGACCGCCGCGTTGCGCGGGTTCCGCCCGGTGGCGAAGGCGTTCGGGGCCGGGGTGGGCGAGATGTACAGCCGGGGCATCGGCTGCCGGGCCGAGGTGGAGAGCTCCCGGACGATCCGGTAGAGCCGGGGCGCCTCGATCTCGCTGACCGGGCGGGCCCGCATCGCCTTCAGGGCGAGCTTGTCACTGTTCCAGTAGGCGTAGGCGTTGGTGCCGAGGGCCACCAGCAGCGCGAGCACGAAGCCCGTCCGGCCGAAGAAGCTGCCGACCACCAGGATCAGCGCCGACAGCCCGCCGAGCAGCGCAGCCGTCCTCAACCCGTTGTGCTGCCGGTGCACGCAGGCCCTCCAAGTGGTGCGGTGGGAAGCCTTCTGGAATCGTCCCTCTGCCTGGATCAACGGCAGGACGAGGCGGCTTCGTTCCCGGCACCGGCGGGGGCGGGGTCAGAACAGGCTGCCCGAGACCACCTGGAGCACCAGCTGCGGCGCCACCGAGAGCGCCACGGCGACCGCCGCGGTGAGCCCCAGGGTGGCCCGCAGCGGGCCGGGGACCCGGGTCGGGGCGCTCTCGCCGGCGGCGAACAGCTTCGCCGTCCAGGCCAGGTAGTAGGAGAGCGCGACCACCACGTTGGCCGCCATCACCACCGCCAGCCAGCCGAGACCGGCGTCCACCGCCGCGCGGAAGACCACCACCTTGCCGAACAGGCCGACCACGCCCGGCGGCAGCCCGGCCAGGCAGAGCAGGAAGAAGGCCAGCGCCAGCGCCGTCCAGCGGTTCCGGGCGAACAGGCCCTGGAAGTCGTCCAGCCGGGAGTGCCCGGTGGCCGCGACCGCCGCGAAGGCGCCGAGGTTCACCACGCCGTAGACCAGCGCGTACGCCACGGTGGCGCCGACCGGCCGGTCGGAGCCGGCGTACCCGGCGGCGGCCAGCGGGACCAGCAGGTAGCCGGCCTGGCTGACGGAGGACCAGGCCAGCAGCCGCACCGCGCCGTTCGGGGCGGCGGACCGCTGGCGCAGCGCGGCGACGTTCCCGGCCGTCATGGTGACGGCGGCGAGCACCGCCAGCACCAGGCCCCAGGTGTGCCCGTACGGGCGGAACGCGACGGTGGTGACCAGTGCGAGCCCGGCCAGACCGGCGGCCTTGCCGACCACCGAGAGGTAGCCCGCGACCGGGACCGGGGCGCCGACGTAGGTGTCCGGCACCCAGAAGTGGAACGGGACGGCGGCGGTCTTGAAGGCGAAGCCGACCAGGGTCAGCACCGCCCCGGCCTCGGCCAGGTGCCGCAGCTGGGCCGGGGCTGTGGTGAGCGCGTCGGCGATCGCCGACAGGTGCAGGGTGCCGGTCGCGGCGTAGACGAAGCTGACGCCGAGCAGCATCACGGCGGTGGCGGTGACCGAGGAGAGGAAGAACTTGAGCGCCGCCTCCGCGCCCCGGCCGTCCCGGCGCAGCGCGACCAGCGCGAAGGCGGGCAGCGAGGCCACCTCCAGCGCGACCACCAGGGTGGCCAGGTCCCGCGAGGCGGGCAGCAGGGCGGCCCCGGCGGCGCTGCTGAGCAGCAGGAACCAGAACTCACCGCCGGGCAGCCGGTCCGCCGCCACGGTGTGCACCGAGAGCAGGGCCGCGATCAGCGCGCCGCCGAGCGCGAGCAGCTGGAAGGCCAGCGTGAAGTGGTCCACCACGTAGGAGCAGTCGCCGTCGGTGACGCAGAAGGTGGCGCGCGGGTCGCCGAGCGCCAGCGGGAGCAGCGCGGCGAGGGCCAGGGTCAGGCCGCCGAGCGCGATCCAGGACAGCGCCTTCTTCCGGCTCCCCTTCAGGAACAGGTCGGCGACCAGCACCACCAGACCGGCCAGCGCGGCGACCAGCGGGGGCGCGACGGCCACCCAGTCGACGGACTGGACCAGGGCGCCCGGGTCGGCGACGGCGAGAGGAGTCATGGCGGTCGGCCCCTGGGAGATAGGGAGGGTGAACACGGGTCAGCCGCCTCCGAGCAGGTGCTTGACGGCCGGGTCGGAGAGTCCGAGCAGCAGCGCGGGCCAGAGCCCGGCCACCACGGTGAGCGCGGCGAGCGGGGTCCAGCTGACCGCCTCGTACGCCTGGAGGTCGGGCACGTCCGAGCGGCCGGGCTGCTTCGGGTCGCCCATGCAGACCCGCTTGACCACCACCAGCAGGTAGCCGGCGGTGAGCAGGGTGCCGAGGCCGGCCAGCACCAGGTAGGTCAGGAAGGCCGGGCGGGACAGCCCGGCCGCCGGGTCGAAGGCGCCGTACATGGCGAGCAGTTCGCCCCAGAAGCCGGCCAGTCCTGGCAGGCCGAGGCTGGCCACGGCGGCGAACGCGAGCAGGCCGCCGATCCTGGGCGCCCGGCCGTACAGGGCGGCGCCGGTGGCACCGGCCAGGGTGTCCAGGTCGGCGGTGCCGTAGCGGTCCTTGACCGCGCCGACCAGGAAGAACAGCAGGCCGGTGATCAGGCCGTGGCCGATGTTGGCGAACAGCGCGCCGTTCACCCCGCTCGGGGTGAGCGAGGCGATGCCCAGCAGCACGAAGCCCATGTGGCCGACCGAGGAGTACGCGATCAGGCGCTTGAGATCGCCCTTGGCGCCGGGCCTGGCCAGCGCCAGGCAGGCCAGCGAGCCGTAGACGATGCCGACCGCGGCCAGCGCACCGAGGTACGGGGCCAGCGTGGCGGTGCCGTCCGGGACCACCGGGAGCAGCACCCGGACCAGGCCGTAGGTGCCCATCTTGAGCAGCACCCCGGCCAGCAGCACCGAGCCGACGGTGGGGGCGGCGGTGTGCGCGTCCGGCAGCCAGCTGTGCAGCGGGAAGGCCGGGGCCTTCACCGCCAGGCCGATCATGATCGCCAGCGCGGCGGTGACCTGGGTGGTGTGGGTCAGGCCGCTGCCGTGCGCGGTGGCCAGCTCGGTCAGGTCGAAGGTGCCCGCCTGACCGCCGATCAGCAGGAAGCCGAGCAGCATCACGGCGGAGCCGAGCAGGGTGTACAGGATGAAGCGGTTGGCGGCGGGCACCTTGGCGCCACTGCCCCAGCGGGCGATCAGGAAGTACATCGGGATCAGCACGATCTCGAAGGCCAGGAAGAACAGCACCAGGTCGAGCACCACGAAGGTGGCCAGCATGCCCACTTCGAGCAGCAGCACCAGGCCGGTGAAGGCCCGGGCGCCGGGCCCGGCCGGGAGCTTCCGGCTGGAGTACACCGCGCAGAGGAAGGTGAGCAGCGCGGTCAGCACCAGCAGCGGCAGCGAGATGCCGTCCACCCCGAGGTGGAACCGGACGCCGATCGCCGGGATCCAGCCCACGTCGGTGACGGCCTGCATCCGGGCCGGGGTGTCGTGGTCGAACCAGGCGGCCAGCGCGATCGTGCCCGCCAGCACGGCGCCGGTGACCCCGACCCCGAGGCGGAGCGCGGCGCGCTCGCCGAGCGGGGCCAGGGTGAGGGCGGCGCCCAGCAGCGGCAGGGCCAGGAGGGCGATGAGGAGCACGTTCACGAGGCCCTGCCTCCGAAGCGGTGAGAGAGGGTCATGAGCCGACCGCCACCAGGACGGTGAGCACCACGACGGCGCCGAGCAGCACGCTCAGGTAGGTCTGGGCGTTGCCGGTCTGGCTCCGGCGGACCGCCCAACCGAGCAGGTTGGCGCCGGTGCCGGTGCCCCGGACGTAGGTCTCCACCACCTCGCGGTCCAGGAAGCGGACCAGCCGCGCGGCGGCCAGGGTCGGGCGGACGAACAGCGCGCTGTACAGCCGGTCCACGTGGAAGCCGTGCAGTGCCGGGCCGAACAGCGGCCCGAGCAGCAGCCGGCCGGGGTCGGCCGGCGGCTTGGGGCGGGCCGGGGCCAGCGTCTCGGCGGCGGGCGGGCCCGCCTGCTCCGGCACCCGCTCGGCCGCCGCGGCGGCCCGGGCGGTGACGGAGCGCCAGGCGCCGTACCCGATCAGGGCGCCCGCCAGGGCGAGTCCGGTGCCGATCACGGCGGTCACCGTGGACGGGCGGAGCGAGCCGCCGTCCAGCAGGGCGGGCAGCCAGTCCGGGCGCAGGCCGAGGACGCCGAAGCCCATGGTCGGGATCGCCAGCACCCAGAGCGGCCAGCGCATCGCGGGCGGCTCGGCGTGCGCCGGGTCGGCCTCGTCGATCTCGGCGGAGTACGGGGCGTCGGTGGCGGCGGTCAGCGTGACCGGCGCACTGTGGAAGGCCAGCAGCCAGAGCCGGGCGGCGTACGCGGCCGTGAGCAGCGCGGTCAGCCCGGCGGCGACCAGCACGATCCAGCCGGCCGTGGCGGGCACGGCCGAGGCCGGGCCGAGGCCGTTGGTCAGCGCCTCGCCGGTGGCGGCGTGCTCGGCGGCGGTGAGCACCGCCTCCTTGCTGAAGAAACCGGCGAACGGCGGCAGGCCGATCAGCGCGACCAGCGCGATGCCGGTCGTCCAGTAGGCGTCCGGCACCTGCTTGCGCAGCCCGGGCATCCGGGCCATCGCGCTGAGCGAGTTGGTGTGCGCGGCGTGGATGACCACACCGGCGGCCAGGAACAGCAGCGCCTTGAAGGCACCGTGGCTGACCAGGTGGAAGACGGCGGCCTGCCGGTCACCGGCGGCCAGCGCGCCCGCCATGTAGCCGAGCTGACCGACCGTCGAGTACGCCAGCACCCGCTTCAGGTCGTCCTGGGCCAGCGCGCAGAGCGCGGAGCCGACCATGGTGACGGCCGCCAGCACCGAGAGCACCACCAGCGCGGCACCGGAGGCCAGGAAGACCGGCAGCAGCCGGGCCACCAGGTAGATGCCGGCCGCCACCATGGTGGCGGCGTGGATCAGCGCGGAGACCGGCGTCGGGCCGGCCATCGCGTCGGGCAGCCAGGTGTGCAGCGGGAACTGGGCGCTCTTGCCCGCGACGCCCGCGAGCAGCAGCAGCGCGGTCAGCGTCGGGTGCGAGAGCTGCCCCTCGGTGGCGACCTTGAGCACGCCCTCGATCCGGAACGTCCCGGCGTCCGCGCCGAGCAGGAAGAGGCCGATCAGGAACGGCACGTCGCCGAGCTTGGTGACCAGGAACGCCTTGAGCGAGGCGGAGCGGGCGTCGGCGGTCTCCCAGTGATGGCCGATCAGGAAGTACGAGCAGATGCCCATCACCTCCCAGCCGACCAGCAGCACCACCAGGTCGCCGGAGAAGACGACCAGGAACATCGCCGCCGTGAAGAGCGAGACCAGCGCCGCGTACGAGGGGTAGCGCGGGTCGTCCTTGAGGTAGGCGGTCGAGTACACCTGCACGCAGGTGGCGACCAGGCCGACCAGCACCGAGATCAGCGAGCTGAAGCCGTCCAGGTGCAGCGCGAGCGAGAGCTCGGGGCCGCCGGTCGGGGCCAGCCGGGTGGCGGCGTCCAGGCTCTGGCCGGTGCCGAGCTGGAGGGCGACCACCAGGGCCAGCACCGCCGAGGCGGCCACCGGCAGGATCGCCAGCGGCCGGGTCAGGCCGGGGGCCCGCTTCCCGGTGGCCAGCGTGGCGGCGGCGCCGAGCGCGGGCAGCACCGGGACCAGGACGGGGAGGGCGAGGTTCATGCGACGGCCTCTGCTGACGTGTCGTCGTCTTCCGCCGGGTCGCCGAGCGCGGTGAGCCGGTCGATGTCGGCGGTGCGGCGGGTGCGGAACACCAGCAGCACGATGGCCAGGCCGAGGCCGATCTCGGCGGCGGCCAGCGTGATGGTGAAGAGCGTGAGCGCCTGGCCGCCGTGCAGCGCGTCGCGCAGCCAGACGTCGAAGGCGACCAGGTTGAGGTTGACGGCGTTGAGCATCAGCTCGACCGACATCAGCACCAGCACCGTGTTGCGCCGGGCGAGCACGCCGTAGACACCGATCGCGAAGAGCAGGGCGGCCAGGACGGCGGGGTAGGCCAGATGCATCGTCAGCTCTCCTTGCCGGTGCCGACGGGCGCGCTGGTGCCGACGGCCTTGCCCGCGCGCAGCTTGCCGGGGCGCGGCTTGGGCTTGCGGCCCTCGCCGTCCCGGCGGGACAGCACGATCGCGCCGACCAGTGCGGCCAGCAGCAGCACCGAGAGCGCCTCGAAGGGCAGCACCCAGTGCCGGAACAGGTACTCGCCGGTGGCCCTGGCACTGCCCGCGCCGGCGCCGAGGTCGATCCAGGAGGTGCGGAAGGCGTCCACCACCAGGGTCACCAGGGTGCCGGCGGTGGCCAGGCCGACGGCCGACGCGGCCCACCGGTTGCCGGAGTCGGCGTCCGGGGAGCGGCCGATCGGGGCCTTGGTCAGCATCAGGCCGAACAGCACCAGCACGACCACCGAGCCGAGGTAGATCAGCACCTGCACCCAGGCGACGAACTCGGCGGTGAGCAGCAGGAACTCCACCGCCAGGCCACCGAGCGCGACCACCAGCCAGAGCGCGGCGTGCACCAGCTGCCGGGTGGTCACGGTGATCACGGCGGCGGCCAGCACGACCACGCCGACCAGCAGGAAGACGATCTCCACCCCGGTCGGGGAGAGGAAGGAACGGGCGGCCGGTTCCAGCGGACCGGCGGCGGCCAGCAGGCTCACGACTCGTCACCCTTCGCCTCGGCGGCGAGCTGGGCGGCGTGTGCCTTGTCGGCGGCCTTGCGGGCCATCGCGATCTCCTTGGGCTCCTCGGCCGCCGGGTCGAGCGCGGGCGGTGCGGGCACCGTCCACATCCACTCCCGGAGCCGGTCCCGCTCGTGGGTCAGCTCCAGGATGTCGGTCTCCGCGTACTCGAACTCCGGGGACCAGAACAGCGCGTCGAACGGGCAGACCTCGATGCAGATCCCGCAGTACATGCAGAGCGAGAAGTCGATCGCGAACCGGTCCAGCACGTTGCGGGTCCTGGCCCGGGCGTTCGGGTCGGCGGCGGGCAGCGTCTCCTTGTGGGAGTCGATGTAGATGCACCAGTCCGGGCACTCCCGGGCGCAGAGCATGCAGACCGTGCAGTTCTCCTCCAGCAGCGCGATCACGCCCCGGGTACGCGGGGCGAGGTCGGGCTGCACCTCGGGGTACTGCGCGGTGACGGTCTTCTTCGTCATGGTGCGGAGCGTGACGGCCAGGCCCTTGGCGAGGCCGCTACCGGGAAGCTTCATCTAGGAGATCGCCACCTTCACGATGCCCGTGAGGGCGAGCTGGGCCAGCGCCAGCGGGATCAGCTTGGTCCAGGCGAACCGCATCAGCTGGTCCTCGCGCAGGCGGGGGAAGGTGACCCGGAGCCAGATCACCACCAGGGCGAGGGCGAAGGTCTTCAGGATCGTCCACAGCCAGCCGAGCTGGTCCGGCAGCGGGCCGTGCCAGCCGCCCAGGAACAGCACGGTGGTGAGCGCGGAGACCACCAGGATGCCCGCGTACTCGGAGAGCAGGAAGAACGCGAACCGGATGCCGGTGTACTCGGTGTACGCGCCGAAGATGATCTCGGAGTCGGCCACCGGCATGTCGAACGGCGGGCGCTGCAGCTCGGCCAGGCCGGCCACGAAGAAGACGAAGGCGCCGACGATCTGCCACGGCACCCACCACCACTCGAACTGCTCCAGGATGCCGGGCAGCGAGAGGGTGCCGGCCGCCATCGCCACCGAGGCGGCGGCCAGCAGCATCGGCAGCTCGTACGCCATCAGCTGGGCGGCCGTGCGCAGGCCGCCGAGCAGCGAGAACTTGTTGGCCGAGGCCCAGCCCGCCATCAGCGAACCGAGCACCCCGATGCCCATCACGGCGAGCACGAAGAAGATCCCCGCGTCGATCGCCTGACCGACGAAGCCGCCGGGCCCGACCGGGATCGCCAGCAGCACCACCAGGTACGGCAACAGCGCGACGGCGGGCGCCAGTTGGAAGACCCGGCGGTCGGCGTCGGCCGGGACGATGTCCTCCTTCTGGACGAACTTCACCCCGTCGGCCACCAGCTGGGCCCAGCCGTGGAAACCACCGGCGTACATCGGGCCGAGCCGGCCCTGCATGTGCGCCATCACCTTGTGCTCGGTCTGACCGATCACCAGCGGGAAGACCAGGAAGACCACCAGCACCGCGACGCAGCGCAGCAGCATCTCGAGGAAGCTCATGCGCTGTCTCCGTCCTTCGGCTCGGGCTCGGTGGCCGTGGGGGGCACCGCCGGGGCGCCGGGGCCGCCGCTCACGGGCGGGGCGGGCGGCCCGGGCGGCGCCGACGGTTCGTCAGCGGTGGCCGGCACCGGGTTGTGCCACGGGGCGTCGGCCGACTGGGTGCGGGCCGGGCGCGGGCGCTCGACCGGGGCGGCCGGAGCCGCCGGGGCGCCTTCGGCCTGGCTGACCGAGCCGTCGCTGATGCTGCGGGTCCGGCGCGGCCGGGGGGCGGGCGCGCCCTCCGCCCCTTCGGCGGCGGGAGCGGCGGGACCGGCCGCACCGGCGGCGGCCGCCCGGGGTGTCCGGGCGGCGCGGGCCGGGCGCTCGGCGATCGGCGGCAGGGTGCCCTTCAGCGGGCCCCACTCGTTCGGGTCGGGCACGCCGGCCGGCTGCATCTTGCGCCGGGCCGGGCCGTCGCCCTCGCTCTCGCCGGGCTCCTTGGCGCCGGGCCAGGCCTTGGCGACCCGGGCCGCGAGCACGAACTCCTTGCGCAGCGGGTGGCCCTCGAAGCCGTCCGGCAGCAGCAGGGTGACCAGGTGCGGGTGGCCGGTGAAGTCGATGCCGAACATCTCGGCGGTCTCCCGCTCGTGCCAGCCGGCCCCGGCGTAGACGCCGAGGGCGGTCGGCAGCGCGGCGGCGTGCCGCGGCACCTTGGTGCGGAGCAGCAGGTGGCGGACGGGGCCCGCGCCCGCGTCGGCCAGGTGCGCGGCGACCGAGAAGCCGTCGGCCAGCTCGTCGACCGCGCTCAGCCAGTCGAAGAAGGTCAGGCCGAGGGCGTCCCGGGCGGCGGTGAGCGCCTCGATCCAGTGCTCGGCGGGCACGTCCACGGTGAGCAGCCGGTACGCCTCGGTGGCGGTGGCCCACTCGCCGATCGCGGCGACGGCGGCCTCGGCCTGGACGCCGGCGGGGGTCTGCGGGTCGGTCACTTCTGCTCCGCCTCGGGCCCGGCCACCAGCGGTCGGCGCAGCGCGGCGGCGGGCGCCGCGTACCGCTGCGGCAGCGACTCGGCCGCGATCTTCTCCTGCAGCTTGAGGATGCCCTGGAGCAGCGCCTCGGGGCGGGGCGGGCAGCCGGGCACGTAGACGTCGACCGGGATGATCTGGTCCACGCCCTTCGTGACCGAGTACGAATCCCAGTACGGGCCGCCGGAGTTGGCGCAGGCGCCGAAGGAGATCACGTACTTGGGCTCGGGCATCTGCTCGTACAGCCGCTTCACGGCGGGTGCCATCTTGTCCGTCACGGTGCCCGAGACGATCATCAGGTCGGCCTGCCGGGGGCCGGGGGCGAACGGGATCACACCCATCCGGATGAAGTCGTGCTTGGCCATCGAGGCGGCGATGAACTCGATCGCGCAGCAGGCCAGGCCGAAGTTGAAGCACCAGAGGCTGTACCGGCGGCCCCAGTTGAGCACCACCTTGACCGGGTCCGGCGCCAGCCGGGCCAGCGGGCCGAGCCGGGCCGGCTCCACCGCACCGGGCTTGGCCGGGTCGGGGATGCCCAGCGGGACCGGGCCCCCGGCACCGTGCGAGTGCGTCACGTCCATTCCAGAACGCCCTTCTTCCAGGCGTAGAGCAGCCCGACCGCGAGGAAGCCGATGAAGACGAACATCTCCACCAGCGTGGCCGCCCCGAACCCGGCGGCGGCGAACACGGTCGCCCACGGGAACAGGTAGATCGCGTCGACCGCGAAGATCACGTAGAGGAACGCGTAGACGTAGTACCGGATCTGGGTGTGTGCCCAGCCCTCACCGACCGGGTCCACCCCGCACTCGTAGGCGAGCTGCTTCTCCGGCGAGTGGACCACCGGTCGGAGCAGCCGGTTGGCGGTGAAGGACACCGCGATGAACAGCACGCCGACCACCGCGAGCAGGCCCACCGCCGCGTACGCGTCGAAGTAGCCACCGCCCACGGCAGGGTCGGCAGCGGCCGACAGCCCCTCCATGCGTTCGCCTCCCGGTCACCGCTGGTCCCACACGTCCAAAACCGTCAAGGCGTGAGTCTAAGTGCAGCGCCCCGCTCCGCTGACCCCCTGCCCGACCCGTAAGACACACCGTGGTGGGGATATCCCCACCTCCGGAATGCCAACTGCCCCCATGGTCCCGGGCCGCCCCGAGCCGGGATGCTGGGCGCAGAGGTTCTACGAGAGGCTTGGTGCATGATGAAGGAGATCCCGGACCGTCCCCCGCTCTACGGGGCGAAGCTCTGGCGCCAGGTACAGCACCTACTGCTCAACCTGCCGCTCGGGCTGGCCGGATTCACCTTCACGGTCACGCTGTTGAGCGTCGGGCTGGCCCTCGCCGTGACGGTGGTCGGCCTGCCCCTGCTGGCCGCGGGCCTGGCCGGCTGCCGCGGCTTCGGCCAGTTCGCCCGGAAGCGCTGCGCGCTGGCGCTGGGCCTGGAGATGACCGAGGCCCCGCCGGTCCGGGTCACCCGCCCGGGCCCCGCGGGCCGGGTGTCGGCCGCCCTGACCGACGCGCTGGGCTGGCGTTCGGCGCTCTACGCGGTGCTGCTGCTGCCCTGGGGGATCATCAGTTTCACCCTGACCGTCGTGCTGGTGCTGGTCGGCTGGCCGCTGCTGCCGTGGGCGGCCCGCTTCCTGTCCACCGTGGACCGGATGCTGGTGGACAGCCTGCTCAGCCCGAACCCGCTCTCCGAGCGGGTCCGTGAACTGGAGGACGACCGGGGCGCGGTGGTCGACACCGCCGCCGCCGACCTGCGCCGGATCGAGCGCGACCTGCACGACGGCGCCCAGGCCCGGCTGGTGGCGCTGGCGATGGACCTCGGCCTGGCCAAGGAGAAGCTCACCGAGGACCCGGTGGCGGCCGCCGCCATGGTCGGTGCCGCGCACGGCGAGGTGAAGCTCGCCCTGCAGGAGCTGCGCGACCTGGCCCGGGGCATCCACCCGGCGGTCCTGACGGACCGTGGGCTGGACGCCGCCCTCTCCGCGGTCGCCGCCCGCTGCACCGTCCCCGAGGGCGTCACGGTGAAGGTCGACCTGCCGGGCCGGCCGGACTCGGCCGTCGAGGGCATCGCCTACTTCACCGTCAGCGAGCTGCTCACCAACGTCTCCAAGCACGCCGGTGCCAGGGCCGCCTCGGTGGAGGTCTGGCAGGTCGCCGACCGCCTGATGGTCCGGGTCGAGGACAACGGCAAGGGCGGCGCCGCCTCCTACCCCGGCAGCGGCCTGGCCGGTCTGACCGAGCGGATCGGCGCGGTGGACGGCCTGCTGGTGGTCGACAGCCCGGCCGGCGGCCCGACCGCGATCACCGTCGAGCTCCCCTGGCGGACCCGGGTGGCCCGCTGACGGTACGGCAGCGCTGGGCCCGGCAGGCCGCACCCCCTTGCGCGGTGGGTGGCCTGCCGGGCCCGGCCGTCTCTGCGGCTACAGGCTGCCGAGGGTGACCTCGGCGGTCTTGGCCGCGCCGTCCCGCTGGTAGGTGACGGTGATCTTGGCGCCGGGCTGCAGCGCGGCCAGCGCGGTGGTGAGGCCGTTCATACTGGTGACGGTGGTGTCGCCGACCTTGGTGATCACGTCGCCGGGCTGGAGCCCGGCCGAGGCGGCGGGGCCGCCCGCGGTGACCGCCACGACCGCCACGCCGGCCGGCCGGAAGTCCGCGTTGAAGTAGGTCCGGGCGGTGATGCCGAGTGCGGCCCGGCCGGAGTTGGCGACCTTGCCGTCCTTGATCAGCTGGTCGGCGATGTTGGTGATGGTGGCGGCCGGGATGGCGAAGCCGATGCCCGGGGCGGCACTGCCGTTCATGTCCGGGTCGGTGGCGGCCAGCGTGTTGATGCCGATCACCTGGCTGCCCAGGTTGACCAGCGCGCCACCGCTGTTGCCCGGGTTGATCGCGGCCGAGGTCTGCACCATGTTGCCGATGGTGGCGCCCGGCGAGTCACCGCCCTTGGGCTCGGAGACCGTCCGGCCGGTGGCCGAGACGATGCCCTGGGTGACGCTGGAGGAGAGCCCCAGCGGGCTGCCCATGGCCAGCGTGATCTGCCCGACCTCGACCTTGCCGGAGTCGCCGAACACGGCCGGCTTGAGCCCGCTCGGCGGGCTGTCGAGCCTGATCACCGCGAGGTCGGACTCGGGGTAGCTGCCGACCAGGGTGGCCTCCAGCGCCTTGTTGCTGTTGGCCAGCGTGACGGTGAAGGTCCTGGCGCTGCCGACCACGTGGGCGTTGGTGACGATGTTGCCCTTGGTGTCGTACACGATGCCCGAACCGAGCCCACTGGCGGTGGTGATCTGCACCACCGAGGGCAGCACGTTGGCGATCACCTTCTGGTAGTCGTCCTGGAGCTGGTTGCCGCTGGGCGACGCCGGGGCGGTGGCGCTGCCCGAGGCACTGGCCGAGGAGGAGGAGCCACCACTGCTGCAGCCGGTGACCAGGGCGGCGGCCAGCAGCAGTGCCGCCCCGGAGAACAGCAGGCGGGGACCGGTCGGCCGGGGACCCGCCGGGATCGGGCGGGTGGGTTCCTTCTTGGGGTGCACCTGAGCTTCCTCCGGTTCCGTACGCGGACAGCATTGGGCAGCATTGCACCGAAATGTCCGTTTCACTGGAACCGACGCGCCGTCACCGCCCGGTCGCCCGGGCCCGGTTCGACCCGCCTCCCGGCTTAGGATTTCCGCCATGACCTGGTTGATCACCGGCGGAGCCGGTTACATCGGCGGACATGTCGCGCACCAGCTGGCCGAAGCCGGCCGACCGGTGGTCGTCCTGGACGACCTCAGCAGCGGCGCGGCCGACCGGGTCCCGTCCGGCGTCCCGCTGGTCATCGGCTCGACCCTGGACCGGGCCCTGCTCGACACCACGATCCGCGAGCACGGGATCACCGGCGTGGTGCACATCGCCGCCAAGAAGCAGGTCGGCGAATCGGTCGCCGAACCCCTGCTCTACTACCGGGAGAACCTCACCGGTCTGCAGACCGTGCTGGCCGCCGCCGTCGACGGCGGGGTCCGCAACGTGGTCTTCTCCTCCTCCGCCGCGGTCTACGGCATGCCCGACGTCGACCTGGTCGCCGAGACCACCCCGTGCGCCCCGATCAACCCCTACGGCGAGACCAAGCTCGCCGGCGAGTGGCTGGTCAACTCCGTCGGCCGGGCCCACGGCCTCTCCACCGTCTCGCTCCGCTACTTCAACGTGGCCGGCACCTCGTCACCGCTGCTGGCCGACGACGGCGTCTCCAACCTGGTCCCGATGGTCTTCCAGCGCCTGACCGACGGTCAGCCCCCACTGGTCTTCGGCGACGACTACGACACCCCCGACGGCACCTGCGTCCGCGACTACATCCACGTCGCCGACATCGCCGCCGCCCACGTCGCCGCAGCGGCCCGCCTGGACGCGGGCGGTGAACCGATCGCGCTCACCCTCAACATCGGCCGCGGCGAAGGCGTCTCGGTCGCCGAGATGCTCGCCGTCATCGCCCGCGTCACCGGCGACCCCACCGCCCCCCAGGTCACCCCCCGCCGCCCCGGCGATCCCGCCCGCGTGGTGGCCTCCGCCGACCTGATCCACCGCGAACTCGGCTGGCGCGCCCGGTACGACCTCGACGCCATGGTCACCTCCGCCTGGTCCGCCTGGCAGCTCCGCTGAGCCCTGCCTGCCGGCAGACGCCCGGGCACCGCATCAGCCACGCGCCACCCGGGGGGTCGGGGAACTGCGACGCCCACCCGTGCAAGGTGATCCGTCCGCACATGGCCAGGCACGTTCGCAGTGACCCGAACGCCAGATCTCCTCGCAGGTCCCCGAGCCCCTGGACAGGGCAACTGACCGCCCGGCGAAAAGCCGAGCTGTTCCTCCGTCAGTTGGGCACCGCCGTGCCGTAGAAGGCGTCGAGGGCGTAGACGCAGCGGTCCTTGCTCCCGACGAAGACCCGCCCGCCGACCGCCACCGGGGAGCCGGTGAGTTCGCCCTTGGTGCCGAGCTCCCAGCGGAGCTGCCCCGTGGTCAGGTCGAGGGTGTGCAGCGAGTGGTCCCGGCTGCCCAGGTGGACCAGGCCGTCGGCGACGGCCGGGGAGCCGACCAGTTCGCCGCGTGCGCTGTAGCGCCAGCGCTCCCGCCCGGAGCCGGTGTCGAAGGCGTGCAGGGTGTCCCCGGCCCCGACCAGCACGGTGCCGGCCGAGACCACCACCGGCTCGGCCCCCTGCCGCCGGCCGGTCCGCCCCCGCCAGCGGTCGCGACCCGTTGCGGCGTCCAGCGAGTAGACCGTCCCGAGGTAGTCCGCGACGAACACCGCTCCGCCGTCCACCGCCGGTGGCGTGAAGAGCACCACCGCCGCCTCGAACCGCCACCGCTCGGCCCCGGTCGCGGCGTCCAGGGCGTACACCCGGGTCCCGGAGGTCAGGTACAGCGTGCCCCCCTGCTCGACCGGCCGGGACGGCACCTCCTCGCCGACCTGGAAGGCCCACCGCAGCCGCCCGCCGCGCGGATCGACGCAGCGCAGCCGCCCACCGCCGTAGTAGTACGCCGCACCGGCCACCAGCGCGGGCCCGGACTGCGGGTTCTCGTAGTCCTGCTGGGCGTCGTCGGCCCGCCAGAGCTCGGCGCCGCTGGCGGCCGAACGGAGCTGGACGCCACCGCCCCTGATGCCGCAGCAGAGCACGCCGTCGGCGGCGTCCAACGAGTAGATCCAGCCGTCCAGCGAGTTGCGCCAGCGCTCGGTGCCGTCGGCCACGTCCACCGTGTAGAGGTGCGGACCGTCGGCGGCGTGCACCCGGCCGGCGTCCACGGCCAGCGCCCAGGCCACGTCGCGGGTCTTGTAGCGGCGCTGCCCGGAGCCGATGTCCAGGGCGTGCACCTCGAAGCTGGAGACGAACAGGGTGCCGCCGGCCACCACCGGGGTGCCCCAGACGTCGTTGGACATCCGGAACCGCCAGGGACGCCACCGGGGCGCGGGCGGAGCGGTCGGGGCGGCCCGCCGGACCCAGTCCGTGCCGGGTGCGGCGGCGCCGGTCACGGCGGCGGCCTCCGCCCGCGGCCCGGGCCCTATCGGCACGGCGGCACCGGCCAGCCGGATCTCCCCGGCGGCCGGGGCCCGGCGCCCGGCGATCTTCTCGGTGGCCACCGAGGCGGGGCCCGGCGGCTGCGGCGGCACCGGCGCCACCCGGGCGGGTGCCCCCGAGGGGACGGTCCGCCGGGTGCGCTTGCGCTCGATCAGGTCCAGCGCGACGGTCGGCAGCCAGTCCCCCGCCTCGCCGGCCGCGTCGTCCCGGGAGAACAGGTGCGGGGCCAGCTCGGCCTGGATCTGCGCGGGCGTCGGCCGGTTCTCCGCCGCGGGCCGCATGCAGGCCCGGACCAGGTCGGCCAGCTCGACCGGCAGCCCGGACAGGTCGGCCTGGTCGCGGAGCAGTTGGAAGACCGTCTCCACCGGATTGGCGCCCCGGTAGGGGGCGTGGCCGGTGGCGCAGAAGACCAGCAGCGAGCCGAGCGAGTACACGTCGCTGGCCCCGGTCACGCTGCGGCTGTCCTTGGCCTGCTCCGGCGACATGTACGCGGGCGTGCCGACCGCGACGTTGGTCATGGTGAGCCGGGAGCTGGAGACCCCGGCGGCGATCCCGAAGTCGATCACCCGGGGGCCGTCCTCGACCACCAGCACGTTGGACGGCTTGAGGTCGCGGTGCACCAACCCGGCCGCGTGGATGGACTGCAGGGCCTCGGCGATGCCCGCGATCAGCCAGCGGACGGCGTCCACCGGGAGCGGCCCGCAGTGCCCGATCAGCTCCTCCAGCGAAGGCGCGGGCACGTACGCGGTGGCCAGCCACGGCACCGGTGCGTCGGCGTCGGCGTCCACCACGGCCGCGGTGTAGAAGCCGCCCACCGTCTTGGCCGCCGCGATCTCCCGGGCGAACCGGACCCGGAACAGCTCGTCCTCGGCCAGTTCCCCCCGGACCGTCTTGATCGCGACCCGTCGGCCGGACGCGGAGCGCGCCAGGTAGACCAGGCCCATCCCGCCCGCACCGAGCCGCCCGAGCACCTCGAAGGGCCCGATCCGCCTCGGATCGTGCGCTGAAAGCTGGTCCACTCCGCTGCCACCTCCCCGTCCTGCCGCCACCCGGTCGGGGTGCGCCGCCCCCGATTCTCCAACGCCCGCCCCGCCTGATCCAATCTCCCCCGCCGCCGGGCGAATCGGCGCTGTCCGGCACCCTCCCACCCCGGGGCACCGATCCGGAACTGACGGACCGACGGCTCCGCTCCCTGACGGTCACTCTGTGCGACCCGACCACCCCTCAGCCGACACCCCGTCACGCTGGGGCTCCGTCAGAACACGGGGGGGCATCGTTCGCGGCGGGCCCAGCTGAATATCCGTCGGCTGATCACACCCCGGCTGGAGTAATAGTCACATCACCGAATCGCGCCAAGATCGTGCCACGGTAAGCTGACGGCATGACAGGACAAGTTCGCACCGTCGACGGTCGCGTCGCCGGGCGACGCGGACAGGAGACGCGGCAGAAGCTGCTCGACTGCCTCCGCGAGATGCTCAGCACGTCGCCTTACCGGGACGTCAAGGTCATCGACGTCGCCCGTATGGCGGGTACCTCCCCCGCGACCTTCTACCAGTACTTCCCGGATGTCGAGGGCGCAGTCCTCGAAATCGCCGAGGAAATGGCCGAGGACAGCGTGGAGCTCAAGGAGTTCCTCGATGGAAAGTCCTGGGCGGGAAAGACCGGCTTCACCACGTCAGAAGACCTGGTGGACGGATTTCTCGCCTTCTGGCGCAAGAACGATGCCATTCTCCGAGTGGTCACTCTCGGTGCAGCCGAAGGGGACAAGCGGTTCTTCAAGATCCGCATGAAGGTCCTCAACTCGGTGGCCGGCCCGCTCGGTGAAGCCATCAAGGCCAACCAGGCCAAGACCGACAAGTCGGTCGATCCGGCCGCTCTCTCCGGGTCCCTGGTCTCGCTCCTCGCCTCGGCGGCGGAGCATTCCAAGGCCTTCACCGCCTGGGGCGTGAAGGTGAAGGACCTCAAACCCAACCTCGCCCTCCAGGTCTACCTGGGTGTGACGGGCAAGAAGCCGCCCAAGTAGCCCACCCGTCCACTCCGCGTGCTCCGTCCCGGTCTCCTGTCCGGGACGCGTCGGACGGCGGCCGTGTCCTCGGGGGAGGTTCGCCGACGTTGACCGCGCAGCACGCACCGACCCCGAGAAGGGGCGGCCCACCGGGCCGCCCCTTCTGCATGCCGATCTTCGGGCAGGCGCTCCGGGTCTACGATCCAGGGGCTCGGGGCTCTGCTGACGTGCGGCTCCGCCGCGTGGGCGAAGAGATCTGGCGAGCGGGTCACCGCGAAGGTGCCTGACCACGGTCGGACGGATCGCCTTGTACGAGGCGGGCGTCGCAGTTCCCCGAGCCCCTCGGCCGTAGACCCGGAGCGCCTGCGGAGAAGCTCAGGGGCAGCGGACGACCTGCCCCGCGTACGCGAGCCCGCCGCCGAAGCCGAAGAGCAGGACCGGGTCGCCCGTCCGCAGCTCCCCCCGCTCGACCAGCTTGCTGAGCGCCAGCGGGATCGAGGCGGCCGAGGTGTTGCCGGACTCGACCACGTCGCGGGCGACCACCGCGTCCTCGGCCAGCCCGAGCTTGTTGGCGATCGCGTCGATGATCCGCAGGTTGGCCTGGTGCGCGACGAAGCCCCGGAGTTCGGACGGCTCGATGCCGGCCTTCCGGCAGGTCTCCCGGGCCAGCGGGGCGAGCTGGGTGGTGGCCCAGCGGAAGACGGTCTGGCCCTGCTGACTGATCGTCGGGGCCCAGCCGGTGATCACCACGGCGTCGCCCTTGTCGGGCTCGGAGCCCCAGAGCACCGGACCGATCCCGGACAGCTCGTCAGGAACCGCCTCCACCACCGCGGCCCCGGCCCCGTCCGCGAAGATCACGCAGGTGGTCCGGTCGCTCCAGTCGATGGTGTCGGACATCCGCTCGGCGCCGATCACCAGCGCCCGGGTGGCCGAGCCGGCCCGGATCGCGTGGTCGGCGGTGGCGAGCGCGTAGGAGAAGCCGGAGCAGACGGTGTTGATGTCGTAGGCGGCGGGCGAGCGGATGCCCAGCCGGGCGGCGACGGCGGCGGCGGTGTTGGGGCTGCGCTCGATCGCGGTGCAGGTGGCGACCACCACGAGGTCGATCTGCTCGGGCAGCAGGCCGCTGTTGGCGAGGGCCTTCTGGGCCGCCTCGGTGGCCATGTCGACCAGGGTCTCGTCCTCGGCGAGGTGCCGGGACCTGATGCCGACCCGGGAGCGGATCCACTCGTCGTCGGTGTCGACCAGCAGGGCGAGGTCGTCGTTGGTGAGGACCTTCGGCGGCTGGAAGTGGCCGAGCGACACGATACGGGAGGCGGTCATACCGCCACTCAACAACGTTACCGACCAGTCCGTGGGTGACGCCCGGGTACAAGGTCCGAGGTCGGAAGCTGTAGGGGCCGGACAACAGCCCTTGGTGGGCCTGGACCTTCACCCCGCCCCCAACGGGACCTCAGGCGGCCAGTGCGGCCGCGTCACCCATCACGATCATCGGCTTGGCCGCCGGATCGAGCGCCTTGATCAGTTCGATCATCTGCGCCTCCGGCAGCGACACGCAGCCGTGGGTCGGGCCGCCGTGGTCGACGTGCAGCCAGATGCCGGTGCCCTTGCCGACGCCCTCGGGGTACTTGGTGCTGAGCGGCGAGGTGCCGGGCACCCGGTTGTAGTTGATCGCCACCACGTAGTCGAAGGAGCCGGCCAGCGGTTCGCCGTTGAAGCCGTCGCCGTCGATCACGAACGCCTTGTCCTGGTCGTACGGGAGCTTGCTGCCCGGGTCCGCCTGGCGGCCGCCCGCGTCGGTCAGCGCGTAGACGCCGATCGGGCTGCGCAGGTCGCCCTGGCGGTGGTCGGTGGTCCAGCCCTTGTACGCGTTGTGGCCGGCCCAGACCGTGCCGGGCCTCCAGTGGTTGTCGGCGGTCCGGGTCCACAGCGTGACGGCGGTGTCCGAGCCGTCCTTGTCCTTGCCGGACGCGACCACCAGCTGCCGGGTGTCGGCGGGGATCTGGGCGGTGAACTTGGGGCCGAGACCGGGGATGGTCAGCACGCTGCCGTCGGTCCGGTCCGAGCGGTCGGCAGCGGGCTGCTCGGTCCGCTGCCCGGCCTGGGCGGTGGCGGGGTCCGGGACGGCCGACGAGGCGTCCGGGAGCGGTCGGTCCGGCATCCCGGCGGCGGCGACCTCGGTGGTGGAGCGGCCGGGGCCGACCGTGAACCAGCCCGAGACGGCGGCCAGCAGCATCGCCGTACTGCCCATCAGGGCGCGGCCGGCGCCAGGCTTCTTCTTCGCCTTCCGACGGTGCCCACGAGGCCTGGCCGCCGTGTCGGCGGGCACGTCGCCCCGGCTTCGGGGCTTGGCACGATGGGAACCGGACATACGGACGATCCTTCCAAAGCCGTGGGCCGGAACGGAACCCCTGGCGTGTGGTGAGCCTGTGAGCATACGCCCACTCAGAACACGACAGAGCCCTCCGAGCCGGTTCGGGCTCGGAGGGCGATGTGACGCAGCAGTCAGAGGCGCATCGCCTGCGGGGTCTCCCGGCGGCCGAAGTCCGGGCCCTCGTACTCGCGGATGATCTCGTAGCGGGTGTTCCGCTCGACCGGGCGGAAGCCGGCGTCCCGGATCAGGTCGAGCAGGTCGTCCCGGCCCAGCTTGTTCGGGGTGCCGAAGTTGTCCGCGTCGTGGGTGATCTTGTACTCGACCACCGAACCGTCCATGTCGTCCGCACCGTGACTGAGCGCCAGCTGCGCGGTGGTGACGCCGTGCATCACCCAGAACACCTTGACGTGCGGGACGTTGTCGAACAGCAGCCGGGAGACCGCGAAGGTCTTCAGCGCCTCGGCGCCGGTGGCCATCTCGGTGCGGGCCATCAGCTTGTTGCGGACCACGCCGTCCTTGGAGTCGTGGAAGTCGTGCTGGTAGCGGAGCGGGATGAAGACCTGGAAACCGCCGGTCTCGTCCTGCAGCTCGCGCAGCCGGAGCACGTGGTCGACCCGGTGCCTGGGCTCCTCGATGTGCCCGTAGAGCATGGTCGCCGGGGTCTTCAGACCCTTCTCGTGCGCCAGGCGGTGGATCCGCGACCAGTCCTCCCAGTGGGTCTCGTGGTCGACGATGTGCTGGCGGACCTCCCAGTCGAAGATCTCCGCGCCGCCGCCGGTGAGCGACTCCAGACCGGCGTCGATCAGCTCGTCCAGGATCTCGCTCGCCGTCAGACCGCTGATCCGCTCGAACCAGTGGATCTCGGTGGCGGTGAACGCCTTCAGCGAGACGTTCGGCAGCGCGGCCTTCAACTCCCGCAGGCTGCGCGGGTAGTAGCGCCACGGCAGGGTCGGGTGCAGGCCGTTGACGATGTGCAGCTCGGTCAGCGAGTCGACCTCCATCGCCTTCGCCAGCCGGACGGCCTCCTCGATCCGCATGGTGTACGCGTCCTTCTCGCCCGGCTTGCGCTGGAACGAGCAGTACGCGCAGGAGGCGGCGCAGACGTTGGTCATGTTGAGGTGACGGTTGACGTTGAAGTGGACCACGTCGCCGTTCTTCACGGTCCGCACGTGGTGCGCCAGACCGCCGAGCCAGGCCAGGTCGTCGCTCTCGTAGAGCGCGATCCCGTCCTCGCGGGTCAGCCGCTCACCCGCGTAGACCTTCGCCTCCAGCTCACGCTTCAGCCCTGCGTCCATGCGGTGACCTGCCTCCTCGTGCCTGAAGATCTGACCAAGCGAGCCTACGCCTACGCGGAGAGCAGCTCTGCGAGCAGGCTCGGTTCGATGTTCCCACCGCTGACGACGGCGCCGAACACCCGCCCCTCCAGCTCCGCCGCACGGTGGAAGTAGGCCGCCGCGGCCACCGCGCCCGAGGGCTCGGCGACCAGTCGGCCGCGCCGGGCCAGCACCGCGACGGTGTCCCGGATCTCCTGCTCGGAGACGGTCACGATGTCGTCCACGTACGCCTGGATGTGGTCGAACGGGAGCACCCCGACGCTGGGCGTGCGCAGCCCGTCGGCGATGGTCCGGTAGGTCTGCTCGGTGGGCCAGCTGACCCGCTCGCCGGCCCGGAAGCTCGCCCGGGCGTCGGCGGCCAGCTCGGGCTCGACACCGATCACCCGGACTCCGGGGCAGGCCAGCTTGAGGGCGGCGGCGGTGCCGCTGATCAGGCCGCCGCCGCTGACCGGCACCAGCACGGTGTCCAGCTCGTCGGGGGCGTCCTCGGCGATCTCCAGGCCGACCGTGCCCTGGCCCGCGATGATGTAGGGGTCGTCGTACGGCGGTACCCAGACGTAACCGTGCCGCTCGGCCAGCTCGGCGGGCAGGGTGTCCCGCTCGCCCGGGCCGACCAGGATCACCTCGGCGCCGAAGGCCCGGGTGTTGTCGACCTTGACGGCGGGCGAGACGTCCGGCATCACGATGACGGCCTTGATGCCGAGCAGCTGCGCGGCGTACGCCACCGCCTGCGCGTGGTTGCCGCTGGACTGCGCCACCACGCCCCGGGCCCGCTCGGCCCCGGTCAGCGCGGCCAGCCGGTTGTAGGCCCCGCGGATCTTGAACGCGCCGGTCGGCTGGAGGCTCTCCGGCTTGAGCCAGAGTGCCCGGTCGCCCTGCGCCGCCCACGGGCAGGGCATCAACGGGGTCCGGACCGCCACTCCGGCGATCCGCTGCTGCGCGGCGCGCAGCTCCTCCAGACCGATCAACGTCATCGTCCGCTACTCCCCTGGTTCCAAAGGCAGTTCACTGACCCGGTTCTCCCACTTGGTGGAGAGCACCACGGTGGTCCTGGTCCGTGCGACACCCTTGGTGCCGGACAGCCGCTTGACCACCGACTCCAGGCCCTCCACGTCGGAGACCCGGACCTTGAGCATGTACGAGTCGTCGCCCGCGATGAACCAGCAGTCCTCGACCTCGCCGAGGTCCTTGAGCCGGTGCGCGACGTCCTCGTGGTCGGCGGCGTCGGTGAGCTGAAGGCCGATCAGGGCGGTGACCCCGAAGCCCAGCGAGGCCGGGTTCACGGTGGCGCGGTAGCCGGTGATCACCCCGGCCTGCTCCAGCCGGTTGATCCGGTCCGTCACGCTCGGGCCCGACAGGCCGACCAGGCGGCCCAGTTCGGCGTAGGACGCGCGGCCGTTCTCCCGGAGCGCCTGGATGAGCTGTCTGTCCACCGTGTCCATGTATCCGCCCGCGTCCTTCCGAACCTCTCCAGACCCACAGATCATTATCCGGATTCGAAGGCGTCACACCTGGATCGACCCGGATATCGCAATGAACATACCTTCCCCGGGCCGATCCGCTCACGCGACCTTCCCCCCGTCGCCCAACTCACCCGCCCAGCGCCGGTACAGCGTGTGCGGCACACCCACCGCGTCCAGCACCCGGCCGGCCACGAAGTCCACCAGTTCACGGGCCGTGGAGCCCCCGGCGTAGAAGCCCGGCGCGGCCGGCAGCACCACGGCGCCCTGCGCGTCCAGCTCCACCAGGTGCTTCAACGTCACCCCGTTGAGCGGTGTCTCGCGCAGGCAGAGCACCAGCGGCCGACGCTCCTTCAGGGTGACGCTGGCGGCCCGCTGGAGCAGGTCCTTGCTCAGCCCGAGCGCGATCCCGGCCACCGCGCCGGTGGTGGCCGGGACCACCAGCATCCCCTTGGCCGGGTACGAGCCGCTGGACGGCCCCGCCGCGAAGTCACCCGCCGCCCAGTACCGGACGCCGTCCAGGTCCTTGGTGCCCAGCCACTCCGCCAAGTCGGCCCGCCAGTGCGCGTCCCGGAACGCGATGCCGGTCTCGTCCAGGATGGTCAGCCGGGCGGCCCGGCTGACCACCAGGTCGACCGTCTCCCCGGCGGCCAGCAGGGCCCGGAGCACCGAGGCGGCGTACGGCGTACCGGACGCCCCGGAGACCCCGACCACCCAGGGTCGGCGGGGCGGCTGCTGTCGATCACTGCTCATACCGGGCACGATAGTCCGGCCCGGGCCGGACGACCGCCCGGGCTCAGCCCTGCTGCCGGGCCTGGTCGAGGACGGTGCGCTCGATGGTGCGGAGCAGCCGCTCGATGTCGGCGGGGGTGAACAGCTGGGTGTCGGCGGTCATAGCGATCTCGACGGCGGCCGGCTTGTCCGCCATGTGCAGGACGTAGCTGACGGTGCCGCCGTGGTCGGTCGCGGGCTCCCAACTGAGGGTGGACGGGCCGGCCGCTTCGGGTGACCAGTCCGCCGGGGCGGGTTCGGGCGCGGCCACCCGCTGGTCGTTGTACCAGCAGGACCGCTCGAAGACCACGCCCGGATCCGCCGCGTACGGGGCGAGGTCGGCCTCCAGGGCGCGCTTGTCGTAGAAGGCGCTGCGGTAGGTGGCCAGCGAGGCGCTCCTGGTCCGGGCCAGCAGCTCCCCGAAGTCCGCGGCGTCCTCGGTGCGGACCGCCAGGTAGCCCTCCATCGCGAGCGGGCCGCTGGCCCGGCCGAGCCCGCTGTGGAAGCGGTTGTTGACCATCAGTTGGAGACCGCACCGGCCGGTGCCCGCCCAGTCGGCCATCGTCTCGGCGGTCGCCGCCAGCAGGACGCTCGCGGTGCTGGTCCGGTGGGTCTCGCCGACCCGGGCGAGCGCGCCCGGCAGCGCGGGCGAGAGCAGGTGGGCCCGGCGGTAGCGCGGCGCCCCCGGCTCGCCCGGCGGGACCGCGGCGACCTGCGGGGCCCGGGCACCTGCCGCCGCCGTCCGCCACTGCCGACGCGCCGCCGCGTCCAGCCGGCGGCCGCGCGGGGAGGACTGCTCGGCCGCCTGCTCCAGGGTCTGCAGCACCCCGGCCTGCTCGGCCTCGGCCCGGACCTCGACCGGGTCGGCCCCGAGGCTCAGCGCCTGCAGGTCGCCCTGCAGCCTGGGCAGGCCCCAGGCGTCGGCCGCCGTGTGGGAGAAGATCATCACCACGTGGTGGACCAGCCCCTCGGAGACCACCGCGCCGAACCGCACCGGCCACTCCCCGGCGTAGTCGAAGGCCCGTCCCCAGAGCTCGTCCCGCAGCGCGGCACCGATCCCGGCCGCCTCCGCCGGGCCGCCGGGCCGCAGGTGCAGCGGCGCGCTGCCGTCCCCGTCCAGCTGCTGGCGCAGCTCCCCGTCCGGTCCGGCCACCACCCGGGTGCGCAGGGCGTCGTGGACGTACAGCAACCCGCTGAACGCCCGCTCGACCACCGCCAGCGGCATCCCGCCCGGGACCGGGCCGTCCAGCGGGACGTTGTACGCGTGGTCACCCGGCCGCAGCTTCTGCAGCGCGGTCCAGATGGCGTGCTGACCCCAGGTCACGGGGCCCTCCCCGGTGCGGGCCCCGGTGCACGGGACCGGCAGCGTGGTTACCTCGGTGTTCACACGACTCCCTTTCGTTCCACAGCAGTTCGACCAGGTCGGGCATTCAGAGCGCTCGGGCCACGGCCGCGTACCTGACGGCTCGGTAGTACGTGTCCAGCGCGGTGGCGGGGCCGCCGGAGCCCAGACCGGGCAGCCGGGGACGGTTGCACCGGGCGGCCACCCGCAGGCTCATCGGGAGCACGTACGGGCCGTCCGGCTCGCCCGCGCGGCCGTCCCACCACCTCTCCGCCCGGTCCAGCACGGCCAGTTGGTCGACCGGACGGACCGACCGCACCACCAGGGCGGCCGCCCGGCTGCTGAACCGGCGGTCCGGCCCCGCCCTGCGGGCCCCGGCGGTCACTGCCAACATCGCTCGGGCGTCCGGGAGTTCGCAGGCCAGCAGGGTCAGTTCCAGCTCCTCCGGCAACGGCGCCGACCGGTCGGGCAGCACCCGGAGCCGTTCGTACGGCAGCGGGGCGAGCGCCCGGCCGAGCTCCGCCGGGCCGGACGGACAGTACGGGCAGGGCAGGCAGCGCACCGCGACCGGCGGGGACTGCTCGGGCGCCGGAAAGGTCAGTGCCTCGGCCTCGCGCCGGGCCAACGCCCCGGCCGGGCCAGGCAGTTCGTGGACCTCGTCAGGGGCGTGGCAGGCTGCCGCCCGAGCGCCCGCCGCCAGCGCCCGGAGCGCCAGACCGGTGACCGCCTCCACCACGGCGGGGGTGAGCCTCCGGGCGTCCCGCTCGGCCAGACCGGACAGCACCCAGGTGCGCAGCGCCGCCGCGCGGTCCACCGGCCTGCCCGCCGGCGGGGCGGCGTCCCGGCCGAGCAGCCAGCCGGCGGCCCACACCTCGCGCAGCGTCCCGACCGGCAGCCCGGCCGGACCCGCGGTCCGCTCGAAGTCCCGGATTAGGGCGGCCGGATCGGCTCCGAGCAGCGGGGCCCAGTCCGCCCAGGACCAGGCGAACGGGTGCCCGGCCGGTTCCTGATCCCGCATCAGCCGAATCAGGCAGCGCGAACGCACCAACTCGACGGCGTAGTGCAGGCCGCCCGTCGTCCGGGGCGGCTCCCCGCCGCCGGGGACCGGCCCCGACCAGTGGCCGGCCGGCAGCGGGGCGTCCGTCGGCACCGCCGCGTGCCGTGCCCCGTGCTCGCCGTTGCCCGCCAGGCTCGGCCCGGCCTGGTGCTCCAACAGGTGCGGTACGGCGGCCAGCACGGTCAGCCCGGCCTCGGCGCAGTACCGGACGATCAGTTCGTCGTCGTCCTTCAACTCGTCCGGGAATTCCGCCAGATAGGCCGCCAACCCACGGGCGGCCGCGGCCGGGAGGGCCAGGCCCAGGGTCGGCACCCACTCCCGGGGGGCCAGCGGCGCCCAGGGTGAGCCGGCCACCGCCGCCCGCCGGGCCAGGTAGGCGTTGTACGGACTGTTCCAGTTCACGTAGAGCGCCACCGCGTCCCGGGGGCGGGCGGTGAGCACCGCCGTCAGCTGGGCGGCGAACCCCGGCACCGGGGTGACGTCGTCCTGGAGCACCACGTGGTGGGTGGCCCCGGGCGGCACCGCGGCCCAGGCCAGCTTCGCGGTCCGCAGCGGGCTGGGCGGTCCGAGCGGACACGGGTCCGCCACCGGGGTGACCGGCAGCGGGGCGCAGGCCGCCGCCAGCCGGGGCAGGGCCGCGGCCCTGGCGGGGTGGTGCATCACCGCCAGGCTGATCCGGGGCGGCCGGTCGGCCGGGCCCCGGGCGTCCTCGTCCTGCGGCCGGTCGTCCAGTGCGGTCAGCACGTCTCGCCTCTTCCGTCCGGTGTCCCGTGGATGTCCCGGGAGGCCCGTCGGAGGCGACGTCCCGGAGCGGGCCGAAAATACCGGCCCGCTGAATCGACTGGTCTGCGAGCAGCGAATACCGGGCCGCCGACCGGGAGGGTTCGGGGAAAAGCACGAACGACAATTATCGGAAGTCTTCGAACAATCCGCAGCAGTGCCCGCCACTGCGGAATTCACGACCCGGCGTCGACCCCGGAACTCCGGGACCAGGCCGCCTACGGGCCGTGGGGCGGGGCCGGCGGGGCGGACGAAATCCCCCTCGGCGCCCAATTCCACCCCTCTTCAGGGATCGACCCGGCGGGGCGCACACCCACCGGCCACGCCGAGTAACCTACAGTTCGCCCGATCGGCGGGCAAGACTCGTCCACGCCCATTCCCTAATACGTCCGGACCCGGACCTGACGGCCCGTCGGCGGGAATTGCGGGCGGTACGGACGGCCGGCGATTCCAGCTCGCACCCGGCCGGCGGGCCGGGGCGAACGGTGTGCCGCGTCCCGGCCGACGGGCCAGGATGGACCCATGCCGCCGACGCTGATCGACCTCACCCACCCGGTCACCACCGGGATGCCGGTGTACCCGGGCGACCCGGCCGTGTCGCTGCGACCGGCCCTGACCACCGCCACCGACGGGGTCAACGTGCTGTCCCTGCACCTGGGTTCGCAGTCCGGCACGCACGTGGACGCGCCGTACCACGTGGACGTCACCTGGCCGACCCTGGACGGGCTGCCGCTCGGCCTGTTCACCGGCCGCGCCGTGCTCGCCGACCTGCGTGACCTGGCCCCGCGCACCGGGGTGACGGCCGGTCAACTCGCCCCCGCGCTGGCCACGGTGACACCCGGCGCCGTCCTGCTGCTGGTCACCGGGTGGCACCGGTACTGGGCCACCGACCACTACTACGCGCACCCGTGGCTCACGCCCGGCGCGGCCGAGGCGATCGTCGCCGCCGGGGTGCGCAGCGTGGGCGTGGACGCGCTGAGCATCGACCCGACCCCCGATCCGGGGCCGGCCGACCCGGCGGTGGCCGCCCTGCTCGCCGACCTGACCGACGAGCACGACCCCGCCCCGGACGCCCCGACCCTGGCCGCCCACCGGACGCTGCTCGGCAGCCCGGACGGCGCCGTCCTGTGCGAGAACCTCGCCGACCTGACGCCGCTGCTGGACGCCTCGGCGGCCGGGCTGGCCGTCACGGTCTCGTTCTTCCCGCTCCGCCTGACCGCCGCCGACGGCGCCCCGGTCCGGGCGGTCGCCCGGCTCGGATAGCGGCCGGACCGGAGCGCGACCCGCAGGCAGATTGCGGCGGAGCGCCTCCCGGGTCGGCCACTTGCCCCAGTCAATCCGACGACAGGTGTGATTCCGACCGTTCGACCGGGTGACCGATCCCGACGGCGCAGCTGACCCGGGGCGAAACCGGATACTCCTTCCGACATGAACCGAACCAAGAAGTTCGCGGCGACCGTCGGCCTCGGTGTCGCCCTCGCCCTCGGCTGCACCGCTCCGGCCCTCGCCGACTGCGAGGACCAGGGCCCGGTCCAGCAGGCGCCGGTCCAGCACCAGGAGGAGCACGCCCCCGAGTTCACCGGCGGCGGCAACACCTGCGTGAACACCGGCGGGGCCAGCGCCTCCGCCGTCGTGGTGGGCTCGCCCGGTGTGCTCTCCGGCAACAACGTCCAGATCCCGATCAGCATCCCGATCAACATCTGCGGCAACTCCGTCAACGTGGTCGGCGTCGGCAACCCCGTCGGCGGCGGCGGGAACAACTGACCTTCTCCCCCTACGAGTCCGGGGCGGTCGCCGGGTCCTCCGAGGTCCGGCGGCCGCCCCCGCCACCCGTCCGCTCTTGGTCTAGACCATCCCCCGGCGACGGCGCTAGGCTCCCGCCATGGCAGAGATCATCGGGGTGATCGAGCGGCTGTGGCGCTACCCGGTCAAATCGACCGGGGGCGAGCGGCTCGACTCCGTCGAGGTGGACGAACGCGGGCTGGCCGGGGACCGGCTGTACGCGGTCCGGGAGAGCACCGGCCGGATCGGCTCCGGGAAGAACACCCGACGGTTCCGCCGGATGGACGGCCTGCTCCGGCTCGGCTCCCGGCTCGGCAACCGGCTGACCGCCCCCGAGCTGCTCGACCCGCTGGGCCGGCCCGTACCGGACCCGAACGCCTTCCTGGCGGCCTACCTCCAGCGCGACGGCGTCGAACTCGCCCGCGAGGACACCGTTTCGCACTTCGACCACCTGCCGGTCAGTGTGCTCAGCACCGCCACCCTGGACTGGATCAGGGCGGCCCTCCCGGACACCGTGGTGGACGAGCGCCGGTTCCGCCCCAACATCCTGCTCCGCACCCCGCCGGGCACCGCCCCGTTCGTCGAGGACAGCTGGTTCGGCCGCCCGGCCGGCGTCCCGGGCGGGCTGACCCTGGCCTTCGTCCAGGCGGGCCGACGGTGCGTCATGTCCGGTACGGCGCAGCCCGGTCTGCCGCACGCCCCCGAGATCCTCAAGGTGCTCACCCAGGCGCACGACGCCCGGCTGGCCGCCCTCGCCACCGTCGCCCGCCCCGGGCACCTGCGGGTCGGCGACCCGCTCACCCTCGCCTGACGGCGGGTCAGTGCGGGATGGCCGCGATCAGCTCGTGCGCGCCCTGCCGCTTGAGCGCCAGGGCGACCGAGGTGCCGAGGTCCTCGGGGCTGAGCGCGCCCG
This sequence comes from Kitasatospora sp. NPDC101801, assembly GCF_044766665.1. NCBI lineage: Bacteria > Bacillati > Actinomycetota > Actinomycetes > Kitasatosporales > Streptomycetaceae > Kitasatospora > Kitasatospora sp. NPDC101801. The sequence goes on along the minus strand of NZ_JBIWML010000007.1, from coordinate 4,738 downwards.
CCCACTCGTGGGCGTCCAGGATCTGCTTGCCGTCCGGGGAGAACACCCGGCCGCGCAGCGCCAGCCGCCCGTCCGGCTCGGCGGTCGCGTACCCGGCGATCGGGCTGTTGCAGTGGCCCTGCAGGACGTGCAGGAACATCCGCTCCGCCGTCGCCTCCCGCCAGGTGTCGTGGTGGCCCAGCCCGGCGGCGGCCTCGATGGTGGCGTGGTCGCCCTCCCGGCACTGCAGGGCCAGCACGCCCGCGCCGATCGGCGGGCACATCGTGTCCAGCGGGAGGATCTCGGTGATCCGGCCGCTCTCGCCGATCCGCTCCAGACCGGAGGCCGCCAGCAGCAGGGCGTCGGCCTCCCCGGCCTCGAGCTTCGCCAGCCGGCTGTTGGCGTTGCCCCGGATCGGTACGCACACCAGGTGCGGGTGCGAGGCGGCGAGCTGGGCGATCCGGCGCACCGAGGAGGTGCCGATCCGGCTGCCGGGCGGGAGCTGGTCAAGCGTCAGACCGCCGGGGTGGATCACCGCGTCGCGGATGTCGTCCCGTCGCAGGTAGCCCGCGAACACCGTGCCGGCCGGCAGCGGCCGGTCGGCGGGCACGTCCTTGAGGCAGTGCACCGCGAGGTCGGCCTCGCCGGCCAGCAGCGCCTGGTCGACCTCCTTGGTGAACGCGCCCTTCCCGCCGAGCTTCGCCAGGTCGCCCATCCAGCGGTCGCCGGAGGTGACCACCGGCACCACCTCGGTCCTGATCCCCGGGTGCAGCACGGCGAGCTCGGCCCGTACCCGCTCCACCTGGGCCAGCGCCATCGGCGAGGAGCGGGACACGATCCTGATCAACTCAGCGGAAGACATGGCGACATGATAGGGCGTCAGACCGGCCCGTCCTGGCCACCGCCGCGCACCAGGCAGAACGGGTGACCGGCCGGGTCCAGGTAGACCCGCCACCCGGTCTCGACGTCCTTGCGCACCGCGCCGAGCTCCAGCACCCGGGCCTCCGCCGCGTCCAGGTCCTCGACCTCGACGTCCAGGTGGAGCTGCTGCGGGTGGGCGGGGTCCGGCCAGCGCGGCGGGCGGAAGTCCTCGACCCGCTGGAACCCGAGCACCATGCCGCCGGGGACGTGCACCGTCGACCAGTACTCGTCCAGCGACCAGCGCGGGTCGGGGCGGTCCACCTCGCCGCCGAGCAGGGCGGCGTAGAACTGCGCCAGTCCGGCCGGGTAGTGGCAGTCCAGCACCACGCACTGCAGCTTGCCGATCATCGGGACCACTCCCTGGGCAGACGGGGACCTGTGCCCCTCCAGCATCCCGCCGAACCTGCCCCGAACGGCGCACCCCACACGGCGCACCCGCCGGGAACCGCTCCGGAGCTGCACAGGTCAGAGGCGCAGGCCCCGCAGCACCAGGTCCAGCAGGGCGAAGGCGAAGAGGGACATGCCGACGAAGCCGTTGGTGGTGAAGAAGGCACGGTTCAGCTTCGAGAGGTCGTGCGGCTTGACGATGGTGTGCTCGTAGACGAAGGCGCCGGCGACCACCACCAGGCCGACCCAGAAGGCCGGGCCCGCGTCGGTGAGCAGGGCGTACCAGACCAGCAGCGCCAGGGTGACGGCGTGACAGGCGCGGGCACCGTACAGCGCGGCCGGAACCCCGAACCGGGCCGGGACGGAGCGGACGCCCTCGGCGCGGTCGGCGGTGACGTCCTGGGTGGCGAAGATCAGGTCGAAGCCGCCGATCCAGATGCCGACGGCCAGGCCGAGCACGACCGCGTCCCAGGACCAGCTGCCGGTGACGGCGAGCCAGGCACCGATCGGGCCCATCGCCTGGGCCAGGCCGAGGATGGCGTGCGGGAAGTCGGTGAACCGCTTGCCGTACGGGTAGACCACCATCGGCACCACGGCGACCGGGGCGAGCAGCAGGCAGAGCGGGTTGAGCAGCGCGGCCGAGCCGAGGAAGACCAGCAGCGCGACGGCCGAGCCGACGTACGCGGTGCGCATCGAGACGGCACCGGTGACCAGTTCGCGGTTGGCGGTGCGCGGGTTCCGGGCGTCGATCTCGCGGTCGATGATCCGGTTGGCGGCCATCGCGAAGGTGCGCAGGCCGACCATGCAGACGGTGACCAGGGCCAGCGTGCCCCAGTGCATCCGACCGTCGTGAAGGTACATCGCGGTGAAGGCGGCGATGTAGGCGAACGGCAGGGCGAAGATCGAGTGCTCGATCAGCACCAGGTTGAGAAAGGCCCGGACCTTGTTCGGCGGGACGGCGGCGATCGCGCTCACAGTCCGTACTCCTTCCAGCGCTTGGTCACCAGGGCGGCGGTCTCCGGGTCGGAGCTGACCATCTCGGGCCAGCCGCCGTCCCGGGTGTAGCCCTCCTCGGGCAGCTTGCGGGTGGCGTCGATGCCCGCCTTGCCGCCCCAGAACTGCTGGTAGGAGGCGTGGTCCAGGTGGTCCACCGGGCCCTCGACCACGGTCAGGTCGCGGCTGTAGTCGGTGTTGCCCAGGGCCCGCCAGGCGACCTCCTGGTAGTCGTGCACGTCGCAGTCGGCGTCCACCACGATGATCAGCTTGGTCAGCGACATCATGTGCGCGCCCCAGATCGCGTGCATCACCTTCTGGGCGTGCTTGGGGTACTTCTTGTCGATCGAGACGATCACGCAGTTGTGGAAGCCGCCCGCCTCGGGCAGGTCGTAGTCCACGATGTCCGGGATGATGATCTTGAGCAGCGGGAGGAAGAACCGCTCGGTGAACTTCCCCAGCGGCCCGTCCTCGGTCGGCGGCCGGCCGACCACGATCGACTGCAGGATCGGCCGCTTGCGCATCGTCACGCAGTCGATGGTCAGCGCCGGGAACGGCTCCTGCGGCGTGTAGAAGCCGGTGTGGTCGCCGAACGGGCCCTCGGGCAGCATCTCGCCGGGCTCCAGCCACCCCTCCAGCACCACCTCGGCGTCGGCCGGGACCTGGAGCGGGACGGTCTTGCAGTCCACCATCCGCACCCGCTCACCGGCCACGAAGCCCGCGAACAGGTACTCGTCGATGTCACCGGGCAGCGGCGCTGTGGCCGCGTACGTCACGGCGGGCGGGCAGCCGAAGGCGATAGCGACCGGCAGCCGCTCGCCGCGCTTGGCGGCCACCGCGTAGTGGTTGCGGCTGTCCTTGTGGATCTGCCAGTGCATCCCGATGGTCCGCCGGTCGTGCCGCTGCAGGCGGTACAGCCCGAGGTTGCGGATGCCGGAGTCCGGGTCCTTGGTGTGGGTCAGGCCCAGGTTGAAGAACGAGCCGCCGTCCAGCGGCCAGGTGAACAGCGCCGGGAGCTGGTCCAGGTCGACCTGATCGCCCGTCAGCACCACCTCCTGGACCGGCGCGTCCGAGGACTTCACGTTCTTCGGCGGCACGTGCGCCATCGAGGCCAGCTTGCCGAACGCGTCCCGGAAGCCGGTGAAGCCCTGCGGCAGCTCCGGCTTGAGCAGCCCGGCGATCTTCTCCGAGATCTCCTCCGGGCCCTTCAGGCCGAGCGACTTGGCGAGCCGCCGCTCCGTCCCGAAGACGTTCATCGCCAGCGGCATCGAGCAGCCCTTGACGTTCTCGAAGAGCAGCGCGGGGCCCTTGGCCTTCTGCACCCGGTCGACGATCTCGCCGATCTCCAGGTGCGGATCGACCTCGGTCTTGATCCGCTTGAGGTCGCCCTCTCGCTCCAGGGCCCGGAGAAACGAACGGAGATCGTCGTATGCCATGCGTGCCAGTATCCGATACGGACTACCCTGGCCACGCCAAGAGGGCCCGACCTGCTGCTCCCCGGGGGACATCGAACCGTGCTGAGGATTCTGCCGCCACTGCTCCTGCTCGCCCTCTGGATCTGGGCGTTCATCGACTGCCTGACCACGCCGGAGCAGGAGGTGAAGCACCTGCCCAAGGTGGCCTGGGTGATCATCGTGCTGCTCTTCCCGCTGGTCGGCTCGATCGCCTGGCTGGCCATCGGCAAGCGGCGCGGCGGCCCGACCTCGGCCCGGGCCACCGGCCGCCAGGTCGCTCCGGACGACAACCCCGAGTTCCTCGCCTCGCTGAAGAAGGACCAGGGCGACCGGGACGCCGAGCTGCTCAAGGAGTGGGAGGCCGACCTGCGCCGCCGCGAGGAGGAGCTCCGCGACAAGGGCGACGGGGAGAACCCCGACAAGCGCTGACCGGCTTTGGCGCATCCCTACGAGCCCGGACACCTCCCGGCAGTCGGCGAAAACCTGCCCCGAACCCCCTGAATATGCGGCCTGACCTGCGCATCTCCCCCTGCGCCGGGCACCGCGCAGAGTCCGTCGAGCGGCCCGGCCGGGTTTTCGGCCGGGCCGCTTTCTGTACAGCCCTGACAGCTTCTGGCGCCCGACCTTGTACGGAATCGACGCCGAACCGGAGCCATGATCCCTCGTACTGTCGTAGGTGAAGAAGTGTTCGCAGCGACCGGCCCGCCACAGCGGCCCGCCGCCGGACAGTTCCCTCAGACTTGGAGTGGTTCGAGATGACGGTTCTGCACGAGGCGCCCGCCGGTGGCGAGATCCCCGAGACCCCGGCCGACGCCCGGGGGCGAGTGGCCGAACTGCACGAACTCCGCAGCCGGGTGCTGCGTGGCCCGAGTGACAAGGCGACCGAGGCGCAGCATGCCAAGGGGAAGCTGACGGCTCGTGAGCGGATCGGCCTGTTGTTGGACGAGGGGTCGTTTCGTGAGGTGGAGCCGTTGCGTCGGCATCGGGCGACGGGTTTCGGTCTG
>NZ_JBIWML010000006.1:209548-243863 GCF_044766665.1 Kitasatospora sp. NPDC101801 | reverse complement strand
CTCCCGGCCCTGGGCGCGGCCGCTGCGCAGTCCTTCACCCTGTGGGAGATCCGGGTCGACCACACCATCCTTCCCGTGGTCGAACTCGCCTCCCCCCCCCCCCCCCCCCCCCCCCCCCCCCCCCCCCCCCCCCCCCGCCCCCGCCCCCCCGCCCCCCCCCCCGGGGGCCCCCCCCCCCCCCCCCCCCCCCCCCGCTCGGTACGGCTCGGCTACCAGCGCCACCACTGCACGGCGGTGGCCGCGTTCACGATGCCCGCGCCGTAGAAGCCGTTCTGCCCGGTGCCGCCCTGGCAGACCGCCGCCCAGGCGCCGTCACCGCTCGGGTCGAAGACCGTCGGGCAGGCGTGCTCGGTGGCCTGGCCGGTCAGCATCCGCCGGAGCTGGTCGGGACCGGCCCACGGGTGGCTGGAGGCGAGCAGCGCGGCGACGCCCGCCGCGTGCGGGGAGGCCATCGAGGTGCCCTGCATGTAGGCGTACCGGTTGCCCCGGATCGTGGACAGCACCCGGCCGTTGCGCGCCGGGGTGTCGGGGATCTGGTAGCGGGAGTCGCCGCCGGGGGCGGCCACCGTGATCTTGCCCTGGCCGTAGCTGGAGAAGAAGGACTTGTCGCCGTTCACGCCGACCGAGGCCACGTTCACCACGCCGGGGAGCTCGGTCGGCAGGCTCAGGCAGCCGGTGTCCACCGGCCGGGGCACCGGCACCGTGTCGTCCGGGCTGCTGTCGTCGGTGGTCTTGTGGGCCAGGTCGATGTTCTCGTTGCCCGCCGCCGCGACACTCAGCACGCCGTTGCGCTCGGCGAAGGCGGTGGCCCGGCGGACCGCCGTCAGGATGGCCGCCTGGTCCGGGTCACTGGCGCAGTTGAACAGCCAGGGGTCCACGTAGTAGCTGTTGTTAGTGACCTGGAAGTGGTGCTCGCCGGCCCAGACGAAGCCGCAGACCGCGTACTCCGGGTAGATGTAGCCGCCGTCGTCCACCACCTTCACCGCCGCCAGCCGGACGTTCGGGGCCACCCCGAGCACGCCCTTGCCGTTCTTGGCCGCCGCGATGGTGCCCGCGACATGGGTGCCGTGGTCGCTGCTGGTGGGCTGCCAGGCCTGGAAGTCGGTGTTCGGCCTGCCGTTGTCGATGCAGGACACCGACTGCGAGGCGTCCACGTTGGCGGCCAGGTCCTCGTGGGTGGCGTCGATGCCGGAGTCCAGCACCCCGACCGTCACCCGGCGACTGCCCAGGCTGGTCCGGTGCGCCTCGGGGACACCGATGGTGCCCAGCGCCCACTGGTCGGCCTGCATCGGCTCGTCGGCACCGGCGACCAGCAACCCGGCCGGCGGGGTGGCGAGTTCGACGGTGTCGTCGCCGATGCCCGCGGTGACGGCCTTGGTCCGGCTGGCACCGACCGAGTCGACCTGGTGGGACGCGCGCAGCTGGGCCGCGAAGGCGGTCGAGTCCGAGCGGGCGATGATCACGCCGATCTGCTCGTAGGACTGCACCACCGTGCCGCCGGCCCGGGCGATCGCGCGCTCGGCCAGCTTGACCTGACCGTGGTTGGCCTTGGTGTTCACCAGGTAGTTGAGCAGTGGCCCGGTCTCCGCCGAGGTGGCTGTCGCCGCGACGGCGGTGCCGGCCGGCAGCGTCAGCGTGCCCGCGGCCAGCAGGGCCAGCCCGGCCATCCCGCGTCCGAACCGGCCTGTCCGAGGAACTCTCATAGGGGTTGGCCCTCCCGAGTCTCCGCCCGCACCCACGGATGGCAGGTGCATGAACTGCCCGGGACGCTAGTGACCCCGGGCCGCCCTCCGCAAGAGGTGCGCACCGCCTCCTCCTCCTGGGCACACGATCTTCCGACCGTGCGCCCAGCAGGAGTTGACGGCCGGTCAGCTAGCCGAAGAGCTCACCGTAGGTGGCCATCGCGGTGGCCACGTCCGCCTGGGCCCAGAACCGGTGGTAGGTGAAGACCGGGGCGGGCCCGCCGTCCAGGTACGCCTGGACCTTGGCGAAGGCGGGGTCGTTCCGGTAGAAGGACCGCATCGAGAGGAAGGTCGAGGCGGAGTTGACCGGGTCGCCGTTCGGCATCGTCCCGGTCCAGCCGGCGGGCACCGAGACGCTGTCCTTGAACCGGCTGTAGTCCGTCCGGGTCTCCGGCACCGCGATGCCCAGGGCGTCCTGGTGGTTGCCCCACATCCCGTCCAGCAGCTTCTGCGCCCCGGTCCGCGCGGCCGCGTTGCCGGACTTCGCCGCGTAGTACGAGAGCAGCTTGGCGTACGAGCCGGCCACCCCGACGTCCTGGGTCCAGTCGACCACGCTCACGTGCAGGCCCGCGTTGGCGCCGGGTGCGGTGGCGTTCCAGCTGTCCGGCTTGCCGCTCCAGGCCAGCGTGGACGGGATCCGGTACGTGCCGTCGGCGTTGAAGCTCGTCTTGCCCAGCGCCCAGGTCACCCACTTGTCCAGCACGGCCTTGGCCTTCGCGTCACCGCTCGCGTAGTAGTACTCGGCGACCCGCTCCAGGCCCCAGACCTGGAAGCCGAACCACTGGTTGCTCGGCGGGTCGTGGTAGACCGGCGCCTCGTCGTAGTACATCCCGTAGAAGGTCGGCGTCCCGGCCGGCGGGGTCGCGTAGCTGCCCTCCCAGCTGTTGGTCGCCCCGCCCGCGATGGCCCCCTCGCTGGACTGGAGCCACTGCACGAACTCCATCTGCCGGGTCAGGCTGGTGGCCCAGTCCGCCTTGCCGGTGGCCGACTTGGGCGCCAGCGCCGGGTCGTTCACCAGGGCGTACGCCGCCATCGGGTTCTGGTAGCCGCCGTGCGCGGCACTGTCGCCGATCCGCCAGGCCCACCCGGCGCTGCTGTCGGTCGCGCCGCCCCAGGCGTAGTACCAGGAGAGCAGGTAGTGCGCGGAGCTCTTGCCGGTGCCGGCCGGGCAGGCGGTCGGGCCGACGCAGTTGCCGACCTGCTTGAAGTACTTGTCGAAGAACGAGTACCGCAGGTAGTCGCCCATCTTGCCCGCCTTGGCGACGGTGGCGGACACCTGGCCGCCGTTGCCCTGCGCCTTGGCCCAGGTGTCCGCCCAGTAGGCGGCCTGCACCGCCCGGGCGTCGGCGTCCGGCGCGTCGGTGAACTTCCACTGCTTGGCGTACGAGGCGTCCTTGACGAACAGGTCCAGGAAGCCGTTCTTCCCGCCGTAGGCGAACCTGTCGCAGGTCGGCTGCGGGACGGTCTCCCAGACCGACTCCTGCGCACCGCGCTGGTAGGTGTTGATGTACGACGGACCGGTGTCGGCCGGCCCGGCCTCGCACTTGCCGGGCGAGTTGCCGAAGCCGTAGACGTTGTCGACGTCCTGCAACCAGTGCATGCCGTAGATGTCGCTGGTGCCGTACGCACCGGACAACTCGGCCGCGATCGGGTCCTGCCCGGCGGTCACCGAACTGTCGAGCTGTGCCGGGTAGTTGCCCGGCAGCGGGAGCTCGGGGGCGTAGGTGGCGGGCTTGCCCGCGTTGTAGAAGCCGTTGGTCGGCTGGTCCGCGTGGGTGGGGATCATGTACGTCTCCATCAGCGTCCACGCCGCGTTGAACTTGGACCAGTCCTTGCTGATCCGGCCGTACTGGGCCTCCAGCCAGAGCAGGTAGCTGTACGCCTCCGAGGTGGTCTCGTGCCCCTGGTCCGGCGCCTCGACCAGCAGGGTCTCCACCGAGTGGTAGGGGATGCCCTCCGGCGAGAAGTAGCCGTTCGCCGGGTCCTTCAGCTTGCTGTAGAGCTGCAGGAAGCGGTCGTTGTAGACGCCCGTACCGGCGGCCAGTTCGGTCACCGTGACGGCGGCCGCGGTGTGGCCGGTGGCCGAGGCGGTGAAGGTCGCCGAGCCGGTGCCGGTGGCGTCGGCGGTGAGCGTGACGGTCTGGGCGGTGGCCCAGTTGGCGGGCGTGAAGGTCAGACTGGCGCCACCGCTGACGGTCAGTCCGGTGTTGCCCGAGCTGCGGGCGGTGCTGACGGTGACGTCGGCGGTGGGCTGGGCGGAGAGCTTCACCGTGAAGGTGCCGGTCTTGCCCTGGGTGACCGAGAGGCTGACCGGCGTCGCGGTGACGGCCGGGCCGGCCGCCACCGTGATGCCCGCCGGGACGGACTCGCCGGTCGCACCGGTGCTGTCGTACGCCTTGGCGTAGACCGAGTGGCTGCCGGCGGCGGCACCGGCCCAGCTGAAGGCGTACGGCGCGGTGGTGTCGGTGGCCAGCAGGGTGGCGTTGTCGTAGAACTCCACCTTGCTGACGGCCGCCCCGTCGCTCGCGGACGCGGTGGCGGCCAGCGGGACGGCCGCCCCGGCGGCGTAACTCGCCCCGGGCGCCGGGCTGGTGAGGGTGGCGACCGGAGGCTGGTGGGCGCCGGTGCAGGTGGTGCCGTTGACCGCGAAGGCGGTGGGGGCGGCGTTGCTGCCCGAGTAGGCGAAGTTGGCGCCGGGGGTGGCGTTGCCGCCGGGGGCGATGGTGGCGTTCCAGGACAGGTTGTTGACGGTGACGTTCTTGCCGCTCTGGGTCCACACCCCGCTCCAGCCGCTGCCGGAGAGGGTCTGGTTGCCGGTGTAGGCGTAGGTGAGGGTCCAGCCGTTGAGGGCGGCCGTCCCGACGTTGTTGATCTTCACGTTGGCAGTGAAGCCACTGCCCCAGTCGTTCACGGAGTAGTCGACGGCGCACTGGACCACGGCCGCCGAGGCCGGGGTGCCGACGAACGTGGTGAGTCCGGCGGCCAGCAACGTGAGGGCCGCGCCGAGCGCGGGCAGGCGGGAACTGCGGGAGGTGGGGGGTGACATCTGACGGCTCCTGCGGGTGGGTGGACGGTTCGCGGGGCGCGAGGCATGGCACTCGCAAATGTGGGAGCGCTCCCAAATATCGGGAGCGACTGAGCGACTGTCAAGAGATTGTGCAGTCAGGGCAGTTGGCAACTCTGAGGCCGCTGGCTATCTTTCTGGTCGGGCCTGTGGGAGCGCGCCCATTTCTGCCGTCACCAGCTAGGAGCGGGACATGTCCCTGCGCCACACCGCGCTCGCCTTCGGGGCCGCGCTGGCGGCTTCGGCCGCCCTGGTCGGGCCGATCGCCGGCTCGTCCTCGGCCGCCACCGTCGCCTGTACCGTCGACTACTCCGTGAACGACTGGGGCAGTGGCTTCACTGCCAACGTGAAGATCAACAACGTCGGGACGGCCGCCCTCAACGGCTGGACCCTCACCTACGCCTACACCGGCAACCAGACCCTCTCCGGCAGCGGCTGGAGCGGGGTGTGGACCCAGAGCGGCAAGAACGTCACCGTCAACAACCTGTCCTGGAACGCCACCATCGCCCCCGGCGGCAACGCCACCCCCGGCGCCAACTTCGCCTACAGCGGGGTGAATTCGGCACCGACGTCGTTCTCGGTCAACGGGGTGGCGTGCAACGGTCAGCCGTCACCGTCCCCCTCGCCGTCGCCGTCGCCGTCGCCGTCGCCGTCGCCTTCGCCCTCGCCGTCGCCGTCGCCGACGCCGTCCACCCCTCCCGGGGCCGCACCCGACCTCAGGGTCTCCGGCAACTCCCTGGTCAACGCCGCTGGTTCGCCGGTCGTGCTGCACGGGGTCAACCGCTCGGGCACCGAGTACATGTGCGTCCAGGGGTACGGGATCTTCGACGGGCCGGTGGACGCCGCCGCGATCGCCGCGATCAAGAGCTGGAAGGTGAACGCCGTCCGGGTCCCGCTCAACGAGGACTGCTGGCTCGGCCAGCCGAACGTCGACCCGGCCTACGGCGGCGCCAACTACCGCGCCGCCATCAAGGGTTGGGTCGACTCACTGCGTACCGCCGGGCTGACCCCGATCGTCGAGCTGCACTGGAGCCGGGGCCTGTACACCGGCAACTCGTCCGGCTGCTCCGACGCCAACGCCACCTGCCAGAAGCCGATGCCGGGTGCGAACGCCGTCCCGTTCTGGAGCTCGGTCGCCGAGACCTTCAAGGGCACCGGCTCGGTGGTCTTCGACCTGTTCAACGAGCCGTACGCGGACCGGTCCGAGTCCTCGCCCGCCCAAGGCTGGCTGTGCTGGCGGGACGGCGGCAGCGCCTGTCCCGGCATCGGGTACCAGGTCAGCGGCATGCAGACGCTGGTCAACGCCGTCCGGGCCACCGGTGCCGGCAACGTCATCCTGCTCGGCGGCCTGGCCTACTCCAACGACCTCGGCCAGTGGCTCGCCCACAAGCCCACCGACCCGACCGGCAACCTGGGCGCGGCCTGGCACGTGTACAACTTCAACACCTGCTCCACCGCGGCCTGCTGGAACTCCACCCTGGCCCCGGTCGCGGCCCAGGTCCCGCTGGTCGCCGGTGAGATCGGCGAGAACACCTGCGGCCACGCCTTCATCGACCAGGTGATGTCCTGGCTCGACGGCAGGAAGCTCTCCTACCTCGGCTGGACCTGGAACACCTGGAACTGCAACTCAGGCCCCGCCCTGATCACCGGCTACGACGGTACCCCGACCGCCTTCGGCGCCGGCTTCCGCGACCACCTCCTCGGCCTCGGCTGACCCAAGGTCGGACCGCCCTGACGTCGGGTCAGGGGTGAGGTCCCGGGCGGGGCGGCCGGTCGGACTCGGTGAGCAGGCTCGCGAAGGCGGGGGCGTCGAGGTCGGCGAGGGTGACGCTGTGGCAGTGCTGGTCGATCACCGGTCAGTACCTGCCGACCGTCGCCGCGACGATCTGCTCGGGGGCGCTCCCGGCGAAGAGTTCGATCTCCGCCTGCCGGACCGCCAGGACGGCGGCGTGCAGCGAGGCGCCGAGCGCCTCGCGGAGCAGGACGGAGGACTCGAACGCCGCCGCCGCCTCGGCCGGGCTCGCGGGGAGTCGTTCGACCGTGCCGAGGGCGGCCGGGTCGCCGTTCACCTCGTCCGGGAGGGGTCTGCCGCTGTCCAGGCCGTCCAGCCCGGCGGCCAGGACGCCGCCGATCATCAGGTAGGGGTTGGCGGTGGCGTCGAAGCACTTGAGTTCGGCGTTGGCCTGCCCGGCGGTGGAGCCCTTGATCAGCCGGAGCGCGGCCTCCCGGTTCTCCAGGCCCCAGCAGCGGAACGGGCCGGACCAGCGGCCGGGTTGCAGCCGCAGGTGACTGGCGACGCTCGGTGCGCCGAGCGCCAGCAGCGCGGGCAGGTGCTCCAGCGTGCCGGCCAGGAACTGTTCCGCCTCCGGGTGCAGGCCGTGCGGGCCGGGGCCGCCGTGGCCGAGGTTGTGACCGTCCCGCCAGAGGCTGAGGTGCAGGTGGCCGCCGTTGCCGACCCCGCCGGGGGTGAGCGCGGGCGCGAAGGTGGACCGCAGGCCGTGCCGGGCCGAGACGGCGCGGACGGTGTGCCGGACCAGCACGGTGGTGTCGGCCGCGCCGACCGGGTCCTCCGGGGCCACCGAGACCTCGAACTGGCCCGGTGCGTACTCGGGGTGGAGCTGGAGCACCGTCAGCTGCTGGTCCGTCATCGCGCGGAGCACGTCCCGCAGGTAGTCGGAGAGGTCGGCGAACCGGTGCAGCCCGTAGGCCGGCGCGGTGGTGGCGGGGGCACCGGTGGCGTCGGTGACCACCCACTCGACCTCGATCCCGGCCTGCACGGTGAGGCCGCGCCGCGCCGCTGCCGCCACCGTCCGCCGGGCGAACCGCCGTTGGCAGCCGGGGTGCGGCGTTCCGTCCTGCGCGTACCGGTCCGCCGGGGCCCAGGCCCAGCCGGGCTGGGCGGCCAGCGGCACCAGTCGGTCGAGGTCGGGGATCAGCCGGAGGTCCCCGACCGGGCCCTGGCTGAACGGGCTGCTGGTGATCGAGTCGTCCAGCAGGAACACGTCGAAGCTCGGTGCCGCTCCCAGGCCCCACTCCGCCGCGTGCTCCAACTGCCTTACGGGGAAGGTCTTCACCCGGCTGATGCCGGAGTTGTCGACCCAGCTGGTCGCCACCCCGTCGACACCTTCGCCGGTCAGCCGGGCGGTGACCAGCCGGGCCTGGGCAGCCCGCTCGGCGCGGGACGGGGCGCTGTTCATGCTGTCCATGCTCACCCGCCGCCGCGCTCGGGGGTGCACACCATCACTCGGCCGGCGGTACTCGGCCACCCGTGCGGGTGGCTTCCGGCGGGCGGGCGGCGCCGGGCGACACCGCTCAACCGGCTTGGAGTTCACGGGCGGTGGCGCGCTCACGGGCGGTGGCGCGCTCGTGGACGGTGTCGAGTTCGCGGACGGTGTCGGCGACGGCGCGGAAGTCCCGGCGGAGGATCTTGGAGTGGTTGCTCGGGACCTTGCTGCTGAGCCGGATGTTCGGGTTGCGGGCGAGCACCGGGTCGAGGTTGGCGCGGATCTGCTCCATCAGCTCCGGGTCGCCACCGAGGTTGCCGCCGGTGGCGAGCACGTACCGGGTCGGGACGGTCAGCTGGTCGAAGACCGGGTCGAGGACGGCGGGCGCACAGAGCTCGTTGATCTCGATGTTGATCTCGGCGTGCTGCGCCGCACTCATCCGCGCGGCCAGCCCGAGCGGGCGGGCTACCGGGAAGATCGGGCTCAACCGGCGGAACAGCTTGCGGATCTGGGCCCGCGCCGCGTCGTCGAGCCACTCGTGCGGCAGCGCACCGTCCACCGACACGACCCCGTGGACACGCTCCGGGTTCCGGGCGGCCCAGTGCACGGCGAGCATGGCGCCGTAGGACCAGCCCACCAGGATCGGCCGCTGCACGCCCCTGGCGGTCAGGACGGCGTCCAGGTCGCGCAGGCACGCCTCGAAAGAGTAGTCGCCGGCGCGCCGAGACCTGCCCCGGGCGCGCTCGTCGTAGGTGATGTGCCGGAAGTCGCCGCCGAGTTCGGCGATGACGCGGCGCCAGTGCGACTGGTCGGCGTAGGAGCCGTTCAGGTAGACCACCGGACGGCCGGGGCCGCCGGTGTCGGTGACGGCCAGTGCGGTGTCCTCGATCGACACCATGCCGGTCCAGGCGGACTGCTGATTGCTGGTCATGGTCGGGTCTTCTTCCAGGAGTGGGGGTGCGGTCGGGGCCGGGCGGGGATCAGAGGCTGCGGGCGGTGATGTCGCCGTGGTCGGTGGTGGCCCGGATGGTGAGGGCGGCCGTGCCGTCGGCGTTGCGCAGCGCGTTGTGGATCCGGCCGTGGCCGGTGCCGGCGTCCAGGGCCGCCGAGACGTGCGGCGCGGCGCCGACCGTGATGTCGCCGGACCGGGTGGTCAGCACGACCGTGCCGCCCGCCGCCTCGGCGATCCGGATGGAGCCCTGCTGGGTGCTGATCTCCGCCGGGCCACCCAGCCGGCCGATCGAGACGTCGCCGGCCAGCACGGTGAGCCGGGCACCGGCGGTCTCGTCGAGGTCCACCGGGCCCTGCGCGCCCTCGAAGGTGACCTCGCCGAGCCGCCCGACGCTCCGGAACCCGGCGGCGGCCGTCGTCGCCACCACCCGGGAGCCGGAGGGGAGTTGGACGGTCACCTCGACGGCCCCGGAGTTGCCGAGAATCCGGTGGCCCGCCGGTGCGGCCCCGATCCGCAGGACGCCGTCGCCGTACTCGACGGTGACCTGCTCGGCCGCCTTCACGTCGCGGCCCTTCGAGGCGTCCGCCGGACGGACCTCGACCGTGCTGTCGAGGCGGTCGGCGGCGATCAGCCGGACGCGTCCTGCGGGGACGTCGAGGGCGAGGGCGATCGGGGCGGGGGTGTCGAACTTCTGCATCGTGCTGTCCTCTGGCTCGTTGTTTCTGATGAGAGAAACGCTACGTTGCCTTCAGAGGTTTGGCAACAGAGTCGTTGCACAGAAATTCTATTTACACAGGCAGAGGCTATAGTTTTGTTGCAATGGATCCGAATCTAACGCAACGTCAGCGAGATACCCTCGTTGCAATGAATAGGGAGTGAATGCCACGTCGGCGCCCTACACCCCGGCGGGCGCTCACCTGCTCCAGTGCGGGCTCGCCGCGATGGCGGTCAGCTCGTCCGGCGTGAGCGCGTTCGCATCCGCAGCCGAAGACCAGGACCTGTACCAGCCGGTCGAAGACGAGGACGTCGCCGATCCTCGGGTTGTGGCGGCCCAGCGGGTGCCGGTCAGCGCGCACGGGAAGAAGCGCGGGGACCTGGTCGCGGATCGGGTCGAGAATGCATGAGGGGACAGCAGGCACGGATCCCCCGGTGATCATGAAGCGTCGAGAACTCCATGATCGGGTGAACCGCGCCCGCCCTGCTGCCAGCACCTACTGGCGGACGCTCGTGACTGCGGAAGACTGCCGACCCCTCCACGGCGACCGGACTGGAGGGGCGCACGCCCGACAGGCCGGAGTCGGCCAAGGCCCCCTCGTCCGGAAACCGCCCACCTCACCAGGGATCTGCAGCGGGCGCCTGAGGATGCCGTCCCACTCCTCCCCCTGGTCAACGCCGGTCGGTGCTCAGGCCGTCCAGGGTGAGGTCCAGGAGGCGTTCGGCCTGCTCTCGCTGTTCCGGCTTTCCCGAGGTGAGGGCGATGCCGGTGAGGACTGCGAACATGTCGGTGGCGCCGATGTCGGAGCGGATGGTGCCGGCTTCGACTCCGGCGGCCAGAAGCGAGGCCAGGGCGGCCATCATCATCTCGTGGCTCTGGGCGTAGGGGTTGACGCCGGATTCGACGAGGGCGCGCAGGGCGTCGGCCATGCCGAGCTTGGCGGTCGCGTAGTCGATGAAGCGGCCCGTCCAGGCGCGCAGGGCCTCACGCGGGGCGAGCACGGCCAGCAGGTCGGGGGCCGCGTCGCACAGCCGGATCAGCTCGTTGCGGTAGGCGGCCTCGATGAGGACCTCCCGGGTGGGGAAGTTGCGGTAGAGCGTGCCGGAGCCGACGCCGGCCTCCTTGGCGATGCGCTCCAGGTGCGCTTCCAGTCCGTCCTCGGCGAAGACGCGCACCGCGGCCGAGAGGATCTTGTCCCGGTTGCGCTGCGCGTCGGCCCGCAGCGGGCGCCCTGTCTCCCTGGCCATCCACGGTCTCCTGTCGTCCCGAGCTTGCCAACCGGCGACGCCTCCACTTACAGTGAGGGAAATGGAGGCGCCTCCACTTCCACTCTAGGCCATGCAGGCCCGCATCCGCCGCACACGAGCGCATGCATTCCTCCGTTCCGCCTTCCCGACGTGGCGCGGCCACGGCCGCCAGCCCCGGGAGCACCGGCCAGGCCACCAGCCCCAGCCCCGCCACGCCCCGGGCATTCACCTTCGTACGACTCCCGCTGCGAACGCAGCACATGGCAATCCACTCATCCAAAGGAGAAGAGTTGAGTCTCTCGCTCGTAGAAAAGGTCGCCGTCGTCACGGGCGGCGCGTCCGGGGTCGGCCTGGGCATCGCGCAGGAGTTCGTCGCCAACGGCGCCCGCGTGGTCATCACCGATCTGCACCAGGAGGCGCTCGACGAGGCGGTCGCGGCGATCGGGCCGAACTGCTCGGGCATCGTGGCCGACGTCACCAAGCTCGCCGACATGGAGGCCGCCTACCGACAGGTGAAGGAGCGTCACGGGCGACTCGACGCGGTCGTGGCCAACGCCGGGATCGGCGCGCACGCCCCGCTCGGCGCGATCACCGAGGAGCAGTTCGACCGGACCTTCAACGTCAATGCCAAGGGCGTCCTCTTCACCGTTCAGCCCGCGCTCGCGCTGCTGCCGCCCGGCGGCACGGTCGTCATCATCGGTTCCACGGCGTCCATCCAGCCGCCGCGCGGGATGAGCCTGTACGGCGGCTCGAAGGCTGCGGTACGCAACTTCATCCGGGCCTGGATCCAGGACACCAAGGGATCAGGCATCCGAATGAACATCCTCAGCCCCGGCGCGGTCGACACCGGCTCCCTGCGCAGCGCACTGGCGATGGCCCAGGGAGGCGACCAAGTCGACGCCGCCGTCAAGACCATGGGAGAGGGCAACCCGACCGGACGGATCGCCGACCCGCGCGAGATGGGGAAGGCCGCGGTCTTCCTCTCGAGCGACGCCTCCAGCTTCATCACCGGCGTCGAACTCTTCGCGGACGGCGGCATGGCACAGGTGTGAACCACCCCGCCCAGCGGTCCGGCCACCCGGCTGGACCGCCCCCGCATCGGCGGACCGTCGCCGCCTCGTGGTCGCGGCCGATTGCGGTCTGCAGGTACGGGCCGTGGCGCTGGGGCAAAGGGGAACCAGACTGGCGCAGCCAGCGTGACGGCCCGGCAGTAGGCTGACGGGCCGTCACGAGGCTTCAAGGTCGCATCCTCGTCGGTGTTCGCTGTCGAGGCGGGCCCTGGGTCAGCAGGCGTAGGCGGGAGGGCTCTGCCAAGTACCGTGCCAGGAGCCGCCCTTCCAGTAGCCAATGCCCACGAGGTACCTGTCGCAGTCACTGACGCCGAAGCTGCCGAGGGCCCAGTTGCCGCTGTAAGAGAGCTGCCTGCTCACCCCAGTGAACGTGGCACTGCCCGGCCCGTTGTAGTGCCAGAGCGACACATAGACGCTGTCGGGATAGACGTTGATGGTTTGCGCGTCCCACCAGATCTGGTGGGGGTGATTCTGCCCGCCGAACGTGGCGCTGGGTGCCACGCACACGTTGATCTGCCCGTTGACGCCGATGCCGCCGGAGTTCGGGACGATGACAGTGTCCCGGCAGCTGTCACCGAATGGACCGCTCCAGGTAGCGTTGGCGGTCCCCGGCAGGGCGAATGCCGCCGCGAGCGCGACGGTCGCCACCAACACGGACTTGCCTATGCGTTTCGCCTTCATCCTGCTATCCCCCGTGATTTCGCAGCCGTGTGGCCAGCAGCGTGGGCGCACGTTATTCAGAGTGCAAGGCGGTCGTCAGTCCGAGCCCGCCGCAGTGCCGTCAAGACTCGTGCCGGAGCTCCCAGGCAGCGCTGGACTGCGCTTGCCGGCTCTACCTCGGCGCCCCCGTGCCTTTGACCAGACACCAGACACCACAGGGGCTCCGGAGTCAACCCCCGAAGGACTTCCGGAGCCGACCACTGAGACCGACCGGCACATAATGGGCGGGTGAAGGAGCGCCCGCCGCGTCAGCGGCTGATGTCTCTGCGGGGTGCGTGCCTCGGCGGCGCCGAGAAGGGGCCCCGGCCGAAGGCTGGAGGAGAGTCCATGCGAAGCATCGACACCCGACGAGAAGGCGGCGAAGGGCCCCTCCTGCCCGATGCCGGGCAAGAAGGCCCGTGCCCCGGCGCCACCCACCATGTGCCGGTCGGCCTAAGCCTCCGGGGCGAAGCGGGCGACCAGGTCGCCGGCCGTCAGCCGGTCGAGGCCCGGGGTGGCGTCGAGAGCGCCCGGGTAGAGGCGGTAGAGGGTGCCGGTCGGGGTGGGGGCGGCGGGGAGATCGCCGTTCAGGAGGGCCAGGAAGGCGTGCCGGCCGGTGAGCACGCCCGGGTCGAACGGGGCGGTGCGGTCCGGCTGCTGGCGGTCGCGGATACGGGCGGCGAAGGCTCCGACCGATTCGTCCGGGGCGCGGTGGTAGGTGGCGACCGTGCCGCCCGAGCGGATCAGGACCTGGTCGGTGCCGGCCGCCGCGGCGGCCAAGGCCAGGTCACCGAGAGTGGCCCGAGCGCCCGGGGTGAAGTGGTGCAGGACGTCGGAGGCGAGCGTGCCCAGGCGTCCGGAGTGGCGGCGGACGTCGTGCAGGCCGCCGGTGCCGCCCAGGTTGAGGTCGGTCCAGGTCCAGTGGCGTTCGGCCAGGTCGACGATCATCGGGAGGGCCACCCGGGCGGCGCCGGCCAGGTCGAGCCGCTGGGTGACGGCCTTCGGGTCGAGCGGACCGGCGGACCGGCCGGGCGCGCCAAGGGTCATGAAACCGGTGTAGGCGTCCGGGAGTTCGTCGAAGGGGATGTCGTTGTAGCTGAACACCACGACCACGGCGTACCGGGCCCCGGCGGCGGCCAGCCCGGCCAGGTCGAGGTCGACGAACTCGGTCGCGCCGTTCGGCGCCGAGGTGAAGTCGCCGGAGTGCACCGCCGTCCGGGCGCCGTGCACCAGCTTGGTGTAGTCGCACAGGCCGGTGAGCGCCCAGTCCTTGTCGTAGAACGCCACCGAGAGGTCGAGGTCGACCCGGACGCCCTTGGGCTGGAGCCAGTACAGGAAGAGCCGCAGCCGGGCACCGTCCGGCAGCGGGAGCACGCTGCCGCGCGGCACCGCGACCAGCGAACGGGCACTGGCCCGCTCCGCCGACGGCACCGTCAGGCCGGTCAACTCCTCGTCCAGCAGGGCGAGATCGTACCGGGGCCGGTCGGCGGCCCGGCGCAGCAGCTCGGCCTCGATCAGCTCGCAGACGGGCGCACCGATCCGGGCGGGCAGCGCGCTGCCCCAGTCGGTACGGGCATGGGTGTGCGCGGTGTGGCCGCGCGGGAAGTACAGCCGGCGCTCGTTGTCGGGCCGGGGCGCGCGCAGCCGTCCGTACGCGCCGAGCAGCGGGCCGGGCGCGACCCGGCGCAGGGCGTCCGGCAGGACGGCGAGCAGCGCGGGCGGGCAGGGCGCGTCGGGTGCCCAGCGGTGGTGGGTGCGGAGCAGGTGGTGCAGTCGCCGGGCCAGCTCACCCGGGCGGTGGGCGAGCAGTGCGACGGCGCCGGGCACGTCGCCGGTCGCGAGGGCGGCCTCGACCCGGGCGGCGAAGGTGGTGACGGTCAGCCGGTTCCGCCCGCCGGCGGTACCGGCGACGGGCAGCGGGGCGGCCAACAGGTGGTCGCCGAGCGGGTGCTGGAGCAGGTCGGTGCCCCGGGCCACCGCGAAGGCGGCGGCCGCGTTCGGGTACCGGCGGTGGTGCTCGTACGGGTGCAGCACCTCGCCCGCGCGCTGCCAGGCGGCTCGGTGGCGCAGCATGTCCTCGGCCGCTCCGGCCGGCGGCAGGGCGTCCAGGGCGGCGAGCAGGGTCCGCCGGAGCGGGCGCGGGACGGCGAGCAGCCGGGGCGGCTTGTCGGCCAGCAGGTCGGGCTCGGCGCCGCTCCAGGCCCAGAGCAGCCGCAGCACGTCGGTGGCGGTGTCGAGCCGGGCACCCAGCGCGGGCAGCGTACCGGGCAGGTCGCGGTGCAGGAGTTCGGCCAGCACGGTGGCCTTGGTCTCCCGGACCGGGATCGTCGCGGGCAGCCAACCTCCGGGATCGGCGGGCGCGTTGTCGAGCAGGACGGCGAGGTCCTCGCGGTCCTGCGGGGCGAGCGGGGTCTGCCGGGCGAGCAGGCGGCCGAGCTCGACCTGGGCGGCGGCGGCCGGTTCGACCGCGAGCCGGAGCGGCCGCAGCACCGCGTCGGCCGGGATCTCCCGGCTGGGCGGCGGCGGGTCCTCGCCGGTCGGCACCGTGCCGCAGAGCGGGCAGCCCGCGAACGGCTCGGCGACGTCCTGGCAGTCCTGGCAGAGCAGGTGTCCGCACGGGCCGGACAGCTCGACGACCGGCCCGTCCTCGCACCAACTGCACCCCAGGTGCGGCTGGTTGCGCAGGAAGGCGAGCACCCGGGCCGAGTACAGCAGGTGCGCGTCGGCCGGCACCTGGTCCGGGAAACCGTGGAACAGCGGCCGGTGGCGGCGCTCGTTGCCGAGCAGCAGGTCGATCCGGCTGAGCAGCTCGGTACCGGTCTGCCGGAGCGCGACCGGGCTCTGCCGGGCCAGCGCGGCGTACAGCGGGGCGGTGAGCCGGTAGCCGAGGAGCGCGAGGTCGGACTCCAGCACGGTCAGCCCGTCCCGGCTGCGCCGGTCCGGTTCGCCGCCGGGGCGGGTCGGGACGACGACCAGGCCCTGGCGGTGCAGCAGGAGTGTGTCGAGATCGCGGCTCATCGCGGTGGCTTCTTCCCCCTCGGGACGCCTCACGGAGCGGTGCCCCGGGCGGAGATGTCAGTGCGGGGGCGGAGAATGGGCGCACTCGGATTCATTTACAGTGAGTGAGAAGGAAGCACGCCGCGGAGCCGCCCCCGCGGCGCTCACCCTAACCGGCCGCCGCGCTGTCAACCCACCGGTTTTCCGATGTGATGCAGGTCACACCATCGGCCGAAATATCCGGGGACAGTCTCCCCGTTTGACGCTATGTTCGAGTTATCCGGGGAACCAGTCCCCGGTACGGGGGCCCGAGGGGAGTTGGACCATGACTGTCACCGCCGCCGAGAAGGCGACCGCGCCACGCCTGCGGGCCGACGCCTCGCGCAATCGGGCGCGGATCATCGAGGCCGCCCGCGAGGCGTTCGTCGAACAGGGGCCGGACGTCCCGCTCGACGAGATCGCCCGCCGGGCCGGTGTCGGCAACGCGACGGTCTACCGCAACTTCGCCGACCGGCGCGAGCTGATCCACCACGTCACCCTCTCGGTGATGCACCAGATGGTCGGTCACGCGCGGGCCGCGATGACCGAGGAGCCGGACGCGTTCGCGGCGGTCGCCCGCTTCACGCACGCGGCCGCCGACGAGCGGATCAGCGCGCTCTGCCCGATGATCTCCCAGCACGGCGACCCCGACGACCCCGAGCTCGAGCAGGCGGGCGAGCAGCTGCAGGCCACCGTGGTCGAGCTGATCACCCGGGCCCAGCGGGCCGGGCTGCTCCGCGCCGACATCGGCGCCGGCGACTACCTCGCCACCGTGGCCCAGCTCACCCGGCCGCTGCCCGGCAGCGACTGCATCTCGGTGGACGGCTTCGTCCACCGGCACCTCCAGATCCTGCTCGACGGGATGCGGGCCCCGGCCCGCTCCGAGCTGCCCGGTCACGCCGTGACCATGGAGGACCTCCGCCGATCCGGCTGACGCCGCGCCCGGCCCCGCACCACCCCCGACCGCCCGCCTGACACCCCATCGACTTCCGCGCCGCCCCGAACATCCGGCGCGTCAGCACTCCAGCTCGTTCAGAACCTCGCACCTAAGTGGGTACCTCCATGTCCGGAACCGTCGCACCGCCCGATCCACGTCGCTGGAAGGCGCTCGCCTTCATCGGCCTGGCGCAGCTGATGGTCGTCCTCGACGCCACCATCGTGAACATCGCCCTGCCCTCCGCCCAGGCGGACCTCGGCATCACCGACGGCAACCGCCAGTGGGTCATCACGGCCTACGCGCTCGCCTTCGGCAGCCTGCTCCTGTTCGGCGGCCGGATCGCCGACCTCTGGGGCCGTCGCCGCACCTTCATCGTCGGCCTGATCGGCTTCGCGCTGGCCTCCGCGCTGGGCGGCGCCGCCGTCAACACCGGCATGCTGCTCGGCGCCCGTGCTCTGCAGGGCGTGTTCGGCGCGCT
Organism: Kitasatospora sp. NPDC101801; assembly: GCF_044766665.1. Classification (NCBI taxonomy): domain Bacteria; kingdom Bacillati; phylum Actinomycetota; class Actinomycetes; order Kitasatosporales; family Streptomycetaceae; genus Kitasatospora; species Kitasatospora sp. NPDC101801. The sequence goes on along the minus strand of NZ_JBIWML010000006.1, from coordinate 226,699 downwards.
GCTCGCCCCGGCCGCCCTCTCGCTGCTCGCGGTGATGTTCACCACCGGCCAGGAGCGGGCCAAGGCGTTCGGCATCTACGGTGCGATCGCCGGTGGCGGTGGCGCCATCGGTCTGATCCTCGGCGGTCTGCTCACCGAGTACCTGAACTGGCGCTGGACCTTCTTCGTCAACATCCCGTTCGCGGTGGTCGCCGCGACCGGCGCCATCCTGGTGATCCGCGAGCCCGCCGAGGGCCGCAACCGCAGCAAGCTGGACATCCCCGGGGTGCTGCTGGTCACCACCGGTCTGGTCGCGCTGGTCTACGGCTTCACCCGGGCCGAGTCGGACGGCTGGGGTGCGGGCCTGACCATCGGCCTGTTCGTCGCCTCCGCCCTGCTGCTCGCGCTGTTCGTCCTGGTCGAGTCCAAGGTGAAGGCCCCGCTGCTGCCGCTGCGCGTGCTGCTGGAGCGCAACCGGGGTGGCGTGTACCTCTCGCTCGGTGTCGCGATCATCGGGATGTTCGGGCTGTTCCTCTTCCTGACCTACTACCTCCAGGTCGTCCTGGACTACAGCCCGGTGCTCACCGGCGTCGCGTTCCTGCCGATGGTGGCGGGCATGATCATCGGCTCCACCCAGATCGGTGCCAGGCTGATGACCCGGGTGGCCCCGCGCAAGCTGATGGCCCCCGGTTTCGTGACCGCCTCGCTGGGTCTGCTGATCCTCACCCAGATCGGCACCGACACCTCCTACCCGACGGTGATCCTGCCGGGTCTGGTCCTGATGGGCCTCGGCATGGGCACCGCGTTCATGCCGGCCATGAGCCTGGCCACCTACGGCGTCGAGCCGCGGGACGCGGGCGTCGCCTCGGCCATGGTGAACACCTCCCAGCAGGTCGGCGGCGCCATCGGCACCGCGCTGCTGAACACCATCGCGGCCAGCGCCACCACCTCGTACTTCACCTCGCACGCGGCCGGCGCCACCAACCCGAAGGTGCTCCAGCTGGACGCCATGGTGCACGGCTTCCAGATCGCCATCTGGTGCTCGTTCGGCATCATGCTGCTGGCCGGGGCGATCGCCGGGGTCCTGATCAACACCGGCCGTCCGGACGCCCACCAGGCTTCGGCCGACGGTGCGGACGAGGCCATCCCGGTGCTCGTGCACTGATCCACCCGTACCGCCCGACGGCCCCCGCTCCCACCAGGAGCGGGGGCCGTCGGCCGTCCACCGCACTCGAAAGCGGCCCGCCGGGCCCCTTCCTACCTCGGAGTAACTTCGCTACAGTGACCGCACGCACCACCGCCGGGCTTCGGGAGCCGCACTGGCGGGGCCGCCGTCCGCCGTGCGATCGCACGCCTTCCGGACGCGGTACGGGACTTCAGCGCGATGCACAGCGACATTTCTCAGTGCGCCTGAGTACCACGGCACAGCCGCGGCGCGGCCGGAGCGGACCGGCCCGCCGCGTGACGCCGCAACCGTCATCACCTTCTCCCCGCTCCGCCGTACCCTCCTCCCTGCCCTGACGGCCGCCGCTCGACGACGAGCGGGTGCGCCCGGCACGGACGGGCGGCGCGGGGTCCCATGACAAGGAGTCAGGACAATGGAGCGTCCCTTCCCCACCGTCGCGGTCGTCGGACTCGGCACCATGGGCGCCGGCATCGCCGTCGCCGTCGCGCACAGCGGACGCCGGGTGATCGGCATCGAGGCCAACCCCGACAGCGCGGCCCGCTCGCTGGCCCGGATCGAGGAGAGCACCGCCGAGGCGGTCCGCCGCGAGCGGCTGACCGCGCAGGAGCGCGCCGAACTGCTGGCGCTGATCTCGGTCGGCGACCGGCTGGACGCCGCTGCCACCGCCGACCTGGTGATCGAGGAGGTCCCCGAGCAGCTGGAGCTGAAGCGGGAGATCTTCGCCGAGCTGGACCGGATCTGCCCGCCCGACACGGTGCTGGCCACCGGTACCACCGCCCTCTCGGTGACCCGGATCGCCGCCGCCACCGCCCGCCCGGAGCGGGTGCTCGGCCTGCACTTCTTCAACCCCGTGCACACCATGAAGCTGGTCGAGGTGGTGCGCACCGTGCTGACCACCCCTCAGGTCGCCGCACAGGCCGCCGACTTCGCCCGCGAGCTGGGCAAGGAGCCGGTCGCGGCCGGCGACCGGGCCGGGTTCGTGGTGAACGGGCTGCTGTTCGCCTACCTCAACCAGGCCGCCGCGATGTTCGAGTCCAAGTACGCCACCCGGGAGGACATCGACGCCGCGATGCGGCTCGGCTGCGGCCTGCCGATGGGCCCGCTGGCACTGCTCGACCTGATCGGTGTGGACACCGCGCGGACGGTGCTGGAGGCGATGTACGAGCAGTCCAAGGACCGGCTGCACGCCCCCGCCCCGATCCTCGGCCAGCTGGTCGCGGCCGGGCTGCTGGGCCGGAAGACCGGCCGCGGCTTCTACACCTACCAGGCGCCCGGGTCGTCCCGGGTGGTCGCGGAGCCGGGCAGCTCGGCGGTGGCTCCGGTGGCCGGGCGCGAGGTGCGCGGCGTCGGCGTCTGCGGCTCGGGCACGATGGCCACCGGCATCGTCGAGGTGTTCGCCAAGGCCGGCTACCCGGTGATCCTGACCGCCCGCAGCCAGGAGAAGGCGGACAACGCCAAGGCCCAGCTGGCCCGTTCGCTGGACCGCTCGGTGGCGAAGGGCCGGCTGACCGCCGAGCAGCGCGACGCCGCGCTGGCCCTGGTCACCCCGAGTGGCCGGTACGCCGATCTCGCCGAGGCCGACCTGGTGGTCGAGGCGGTGGCCGAGGACCTGGCGGTCAAGCGCGAGCTGTTCGCCGCCCTGGACAAGATCTGCAAGCCCGGCGCGGTGCTCGCCACCACCACCTCCAGCCTGCCGGTGATCAGCTGCGCGACCGCCACCTCGCGGCCGCAGGACGTGATCGGCATGCACTTCTTCAACCCGGCCCCGGCGATGAAGCTGGTCGAGGTGGTCTCCACCGTGCTGACCGCGCCGGACGTCACCAGCACCGTGCTGGCGCTCTGCGGCACGGTGAAGAAGCACGCCGTGGAGTGCGGCGACCGGGCCGGCTTCATCGTGAACGCGCTGCTCTTCCCGTACCTGAACGACGCGGTCCGGATGCTCCAGGAGCACTACGCCACGGTGGACGACATCGACACCGCGATGAAGCTCGGCTGCGGCTACCCGATGGGTCCGTTCGAGCTGCTGGACGTGGTCGGCCTGGACGTCTCGCTGACCATCGAGAAGGTGCTGCACCAGGAGTTCCGCGAGCCCGGGCTGGCCGCCGCACCGCTGTTGGAGCACCTCGTCGCGGCCGGCTGCCTGGGCCGCAAGACCGGTCGCGGGTTCCGCGACCACGCCCGCCGGTGACCGGCCAGGCGCCGGTCCCGGGGGGGCTGCCGGGCGGTCCGCACCCGACCGGCGGGCGGGCGGTCCGGCCCGCCTGGGGCCCGGGCTCGGTGACCGGGCGCTGGCCCCGTCCAGTGGTGGCCGCCCCGGTGCCGCCACTGCGCCGGACAAAGGCCGTTGGCCCGCCACCCGGTACGTGTAGCGTTCCGGCCATGGACCGGGAACAGTCATCCGAACAGTCAGCCCCGGAGCGTCCGGAGGGCGTCCGGCCGGCCACCGAGGCCGGGGCCGGGAACCGCCGGGCGGCCGCCCAGCGACAGCAGATGCGGCAGGATCTCGCCTCGGCCGCGATGGAGCTGTTCGCCACCCAGGGGTACGAGGAGACCACGGTCGACCAGATCGCGGCCGCCGCCGGGGTGGCCCGGCGCACCTTCTTCCGGTACTTCAGGTCCAAGGAGGAGGCGATCTTCCCGGACCACGACGACACCCTGGTCCGGGTGGCCGACCTGCTGGCCAGCTCCGACTCCGAGGAGCACCCGCTCGACGTGGTGTGCCGCGGGATCAAGGAGGTGCTCCGGATGTACGCCTCCACCCCGGGCGTCTCGGTGGCCAGGTACCAGCTGATCCGTCAGGTCGCGGCGCTGCGCGAGCGGGAGATCGCGGTGGTCTCCCGGTACGAGCGGCTGTTCACCCGCTACCTGCTGGGCCGGTTCGACGCGGCCGAGGAGATCCCGCCGGGCTGGCAGCGCGGCGGGGACGACGACTCGATGCTGGCCGAGGTCTCGGCCGCGGCGGTGGTCGCGGCGCACAACCACGTGCTGCGGCGCTGGCTGCGGGCCGGCGGCATGGGCGACGTGGAGGCACAGCTGGACCACTCCTTCGACGTGATCCGCGGGACGTTCTGGGCCACCGCCCCGAACGGGGGCCGACGGCGCGGGACGGTAGTGGCACCCGGTGCCACTGTGACACCCGGCTCCTCGCTGGAGGCCGCCGCGGTGAGCGCACTCAGTGCCAGCCCCGGGGGTGAGGTCCTCATCACAGTGACCCGGACGGACGCCCCGCTGGAGCAGGTGGTGGACCGGATCAGGGCCGCGCTCAGCGGCTCGGTCGGCTGAGGTTTACGCAGGTCAGAGCAGTTTCAGAGGGCCCGTCCCGGTTCGCCGGGGCGGGCCCTCGGCGCGCCGCGAGGGGCTGCGTCGAACGGCCGTCGGATTCACTCGAATTGATGGCACCCGGTGTCTTTACTAGTGGCACAGGGTGCCACTACTTTGTTCCTCACCAGTCGCGGCGCCGCGGCTCCCCACCTCGGCGCGCCGTGTCCGGATGCGACACCACCACCCGTCGCAACCACCCCAGCCTTCCCATCCCAGACCGAACCAGCGAAGCCGGTGTCCGCTCCCGGCTCCCCCAGACGCCCTGTGCGCCCTCACACAGGTACGCCTTCGGAGGCAGCCATGAAGGAAATCCTCGACGCGATCCTCAGCACCGACAGCACCCCGGCGGACTTCGCCGGGCTCAAGCTGCCGGAGTCCTACCGGGCGGTGACGCTCCACAAGGACGAGGAGCAGATGTTCGCCGGCCTGGACAGCCGCGACAAGGACCCACGCCAGTCCCTGCACCTCGACGACGTCGCCCTGCCCGAGCTCGGCCCGGGCGAGGCCCTGGTCGCGGTGATGGCCAGCGCGGTGAACTACAACACGGTGTGGAGCTCGATCTACGAGCCGGTCTCCACCTTCGGCTTCCTGGAGCGGTACGGCCGCCTCTCGCCGCTGACCAAGCGTCACGACCTGCCGTACCACGTGCTCGGCTCCGACCTGGCGGGCGTGGTGCTGCGCACCGGCGCCGGCGTCAACGCCTGGAAGCCCGGCGACGAGGTGGTCGCGCACTGCCTCTCGGTCGAGCTGGAGTCCTCGGACGGCCACAACGACACGATGATGGACCCGGAGCAGCGGATCTGGGGCTTCGAGACCAACTTCGGCGGCCTGGCCCAGATCGCCCTGGTGAAGACCAACCAGCTGATGCCCAAGCCGAAGCACCTCACCTGGGAGGAGGCCGCCTCCCCCGGCCTGGTCAACTCCACCGCCTACCGCCAGCTGGTCTCGCGGAACGGCGCGGGCATGAAGCAGGGCGACAACGTGCTGATCTGGGGCGCCAGCGGCGGCCTCGGCTCGTACGCCACCCAGTACGCGCTGGCCGGCGGCGCCACCCCGATCTGCGTGGTCTCCAACGACGCCAAGGCCGAGATCTGCCGCGCCATGGGCGCCGAGGCGATCATCGACCGGAGCGCCGAGGGGTACAAGTTCTGGAAGGACGAGAACACCCAGGACCCGCGCGAGTGGAAGCGCCTGGGCGGCCGAATCCGCGAGCTGACGGGTGGTGAGGACGTGGACATCGTCTTCGAGCACCCCGGCCGGGAGACCTTCGGCGCCTCGGTCTACGTCACCCGCAAGGGCGGCACCATCGTCACCTGTGCCTCCACCTCGGGCTTCATGCACCAGTACGACAACCGCTACCTGTGGATGTCGCTGAAGAAGATCGTCGGCTCGCACTTCGCCAACTACCGCGAGGCGTGGGAGGCCAACCGCCTGGTCGCCAAGGGCAAGATCCACCCGACCGTCTCCAAGGTCTACACCCTGGAGCAGACCGGGCAGGCCGCCCTCGACGTCCACCAGAACAAGCACCAGGGCAAGGTCGGCGTGCTCTGCCTGGCCCCGCAGGAGGGCCTCGGCGTCCGCGACCAGGAGCTCCGGGAGAAGCACCTGCCCGCCATCAATCGCTTCAGGGACATCTGATGGCCGCCGACCGGGACCGTCCGTGGCTGATGCGGACGTACGCGGGCCACTCGACCGCGAGTGACTCCAACGCGCTCTACCGGAAGAACCTGGCGAAGGGTCAGACCGGCCTCTCGGTCGCCTTCGACCTGCCCACCCAGACCGGCTACGACTCGGACCACATCCTGGCCCGTGGCGAGGTCGGCCGGGTCGGGGTGCCGGTCGGCCACGTCGGCGACATGCGGACGCTGTTCGACGGCATCCCGGTCGAGCGCACCAACACCTCGATGACCATCAACGCCACCGCGATGTGGCTGCTGGCGCTCTACCAGGTGGTCGCCGAGGAGCAGGGCGCCGAGGTCGCCAAGCTCACCGGCACCACCCAGAACGACATCGTCAAGGAGTACCTCTCGCGCGGGACGCACGTCTTCCCGCCCGGGCCCTCGGTGCGCCTGATCACCGACATGATCGCCTACACGGTCGGGCACCTCCCGAAGTGGAATCCGATCAACATCTGCAGCTACCACCTCCAGGAGGCCGGGGCCACGCCGGTCCAGGAGATCGCGTACGCGATGTGCACGGCGATCTCGGTGCTGGACGCGGTCCGCGACTCCGGGCAGGTCCCGGCCGAGCGGATGGGCGAGGTGGTGGCCCGGATCAGCTTCTTCGTGAACGCGGGCGTCCGCTTCGTCGAGGAGATGTGCAAGATGCGCGCCTTCGCCCGGCTCTGGGAGAAGGTCACGCTGGAGCGGTACGGCATCGAGGACCCCAAGCAGCGCCGGTTCCGCTACGGCGTCCAGGTCAACTCGCTCGGCCTGACCGAGGCCCAGCCGGAGAACAACGTCCAGCGGATCGTGCTGGAGATGCTCGCCGTCACGCTCTCCAAGGACGCCCGGGCCCGCGCCGTCCAGCTCCCCGCGTGGAACGAGGCGCTCGGCCTGCCCCGGCCGTGGGACCAGCAGTGGTCGCTGCGGATCCAGCAGGTGCTGGCCTACGAGTCCGACCTGCTGGAGTACGGCGACATCTTCAACGGCTCCGAGGTGATCGAGACCAAGACCGCCGAGCTGCTGGCCGGCGCCGAGGCCGAGATCGCCAAGGTGCTGGAGATGGGCGGGGTGATCCCGGCCGTCGAGTCCGGCTACCTGAAGTCCAACCTGGTGGCCTCGCACGCAGCCCGGCGGGCCCGGATCGAGTCCGGCGAGGACAAGATCGTCGGGGTGAACTGCTTCGACACCACCGAGGAGAGCCCGCTCACCGCGGATCTGGACACCGCCATCATGGTGGTCGACCCGGCCTCCGAGCAGTCCGTCCTGACGGCGCTCCGGCAGTGGCGCGCCGCACGGGACGAGCCGGCCGCCCAGGCCGCCCTGGCGGCCCTCAAGGCCACCGCCGCGACCACGGACAACCTGATGCCCGCCACCCTCGCCTGCGCCCGGGCAGGGGTCACCACGGGCGAGTGGTCGTTCGCCCTGCGGGACGTCTTCGGCGAGTACCGCGCGCCCACCGGCGTGGGCGGCGCCCCGGTCGCGGTCGCGGCCGAGCCGGGCGGCGAGCTGGCGGCCGTCCGGGAGGCGGTCGCGGCCACCGCGGCCGAGCTGGGCACCGGCAAGCTCCGCCTGCTGGTCGGCAAGCCCGGCCTGGACGGGCACTCGAACGGCGCCGAGCAGATCGCCGTCCGGGCCCGCGACGCCGGCTTCGAGGTGGTCTACCAGGGCATCCGTCTGACGCCCGAACAGATCGTCTCCGCCGCCGTCGCCGAGGACGTGCACTGCGTCGGCCTGTCGATCCTGTCCGGTGCCCACCCCGAGCTGGTTCCGGACGTCCTGCACCGGCTCCGCCGGGCCGGGGTGGAGGATGTGCCCGTGATCGTCGGTGGCATCATCCCCGCAGCGGACGGCGAGGCCCTCAAGGCCGCCGGCGTCGCCGCCGTGTTCACTCCGAAGGACTTCGGCATCACCACCATCATCGGCCGGATCGTCGACGAGATCCGGCTCGCCAACAGGCTTCAGCCCTGGGCCGCGACCTCCACCGCCGCGACCAGCTGACCCGGAAGGACCGACCCACCCTCATGACTGTCAACCGCCTGCGCCCCCGCCGCTCCTGTCTGGCCGTCCCGGGCAGCAACCCGCGCTTCCTGGAGAAGGCCCAGGGCCTCCCGGCCGACCAGGTCTTCCTCGACCTGGAGGACGCCTGCGCCCCGCTGGTCAAGGAGAGCGCCCGGCACAACATCGTCGACGCCCTCAACAACGGCGACTGGGGCAACAAGACCAAGGTCGTCCGGGTCAACGACTGGACCACCCACTGGACGTACCGCGACGTGGTCACCGTGGTCGAGGGCGCCGGCCCGAACCTCGACTGCATCATGCTGCCGAAGGTCCAGGACGCGACCCAGGTCAAGGCCCTCGACCTGCTGCTCACCCAGATCGAGAAGACCATGGGCTTCGAGGTCGGCAAGATCGGCATCGAGGCGCAGATCGAGAACGCCAAGGGCCTGGTGAACGTCGACGAGATCGCCGCCGCCTCGCCCCGGCTGGAGACCATCATCTTCGGCCCGGCCGACTTCATGGCCTCGATCAACATGAAGACCCTGGTGGTCGGCCAGCAGCCGCCCGGCTACCCGGCCGACGCCTACCACTACATCCTGATGCGGATCCTGATGGCCGCCCGGATGCACGACCTGCAGGCGATCGACGGCCCCTACCTGCAGATCCGCAACCCCGACGGCTACCGCGAGGTGGCCGGCCGGGCCGCCGCCCTCGGCTTCGACGGCAAGTGGGTCCTGCACCCCGACCAGGTCGGTGCGGCGAACGAGATCTTCTCGCCCTCGCAGGAGGACTACGACCACGCCGAGCTGATCCTCGACGCGTACGACTGGTGCACCTCCGAGGCGGGCGGCGCCAAGGGTTCGGCGATGCTCGGCGACGAGATGATCGACGAGGCCAGCCGCAAGATGGCCCTGGTCATCGCGGGCAAGGGCCGGGCGGCCGGTCTGGAGCGCACCACCAAGTTCGAGATCCCGGGGAGCTGACATGCAGTTCGGACGCACCTACGAGGAGTTCGAGGTCGGCGCGGTCTACAAGCACTGGCCAGGGAAGACCGTCACCGAGTACGACGACCACCTGTTCTGCCTGCTCACCATGAACCACCACCCGCTCCACCTCGACGTCAACTACGCCGAGAACACCACGGACTTCGGCAAGAACGTGGTGGTGGGCAACTACATCTACTCGCTGCTGCTCGGGATGTCCGTCCCGGACGTCTCCGGCAAGGCGATCGCCAACCTGGAGATCGAGTCGCTGCGGCACATCGCACCGACCTTCCACGGCGACACCATCTACGGCGAGACCGTGGTGCTCGACAAGTGGCCGTCCAAGTCCAAGGACGACCGCGGCATCGTCTACGTCGAGACCAAGGGCTACAAGCAGGACGGCACGGTCGTCTGCATCTTCCGCCGCAAGGTGATGGTGCCGACCGAGACGTACATCAAGGCCCGCGGCGGCGAGCAGCCCGGCCGCCCCGAGCCGCTCTCCTAGCGAGCGGCTCCACCAGACCCCGGCCGGGGAGCCGCCGTCATCGGCTCCTCCCCGGTCCGGGGCCCCACCGAGTCACGCCGGTGGGGCCCCGCAACTCCCTCGACCCTCACAGACATTCGGAGCCGCACGATGGGACGCCTCGCACAGACCGACGGCCTCACCGAGATCCAGCGGGACATCCTCGCCACCGTGCGGGACTTTGTCGACAAGGAGATCATTCCGGTCGCGACCGAGCTGGAGCACAAGGACGAGTACCCGACCGCGATCGTGGAGGGGATGAAGCAGCTCGGCCTCTTCGGCCTCACCATCCCCGAGGAGTTCGGCGGGCTCGGCGAGTCGCTGCTCACCTACGCGCTGGTGGTCGAGGAGATCGCCCGTGGCTGGATGTCGGTCTCCGGCATCGTCAACACCCACTTCATCGTGGCCCACATGATCAACGCGCACGGCACCCAGGAGCAGAAGGAGTACTTCCTGCCCCGGATGGCCGCCGGTGAGATCCGGGGCGCGTTCTCGATGTCCGAGCCGGGCCTCGGCTCCGACGTCGCGGCGATCTCCACCAAGGGCGTCCGGGACGGCGACGAGTACGTCCTGAACGGCCAGAAGATGTGGCTGACCAACGGCGGCACCTCCACCCTGGTCGCGGTGCTCTGCAAGACCGACGAGGGCGGCTCCAGCCCGTACAAGAACATGACGACCTTCCTGATCGAGAAGACGCCGGGCTTCGGACCGAACCCGACCGTCCCGGGCCTGACCGTGCCCGGCAAGATCGAGAAGATGGGCTACAAGGGCGTCGACACCACCGAGCTGGTGCTCCAGGACGTCCGGATCCCGGCCGACCGGGTGCTCGGCGGCGTCCCCGGCAAGGGCTTCTACCAGATGATGGACGGCGTCGAGGTCGGCCGGGTCAACGTGGCCGCCCGCGGCTGCGGGGTGGCCCGCCGCGCCTTCGAGCTGGGCATCTCCTACGCCCAGCAGCGCTCCACCTTCGGCAAGAAGATCGCCGAGCACCAGGCGATCCAGTTCAAGCTGGCCGAGATGGCCACCAAGGTCGAGGCCGCGCACCAGATGATGGTGATGGCCGCCCGCAAGAAGGACAGCGGCCAGCGGAACGACCTGGAGGCCGGCATGGCCAAGTACCTGGCCTCCGAGTACTGCAAGGAGGTCGTCGAGGACTCGTTCCGGATCCACGGCGGCTACGGCTTCTCCAAGGAGTACGAGATCGAGCGGCTGTACCGGGAGGCCCCGATGCTGCTGATCGGTGAAGGCACGGCGGAGATCCAGAAGATGATCGTCGGGCGCCGGCTCCTGGAGGAGTACCGCCTGGCGGACTGAGACCACCCCGGGAGGCCGGGCCCCGACGTGCGGGTCGGGTCCCGGCCGGCCGTAGGGCGTGTACCAGCCGGTATGCGCCCTACGGCTGCATCCGCGCGCCTCCCGGCGCCCCCTCAGCGGCCGCCCACGCACTGAGACATGGGTCACGCGGCACGTCGGAGCCCTTGGGGAACCGGTGCCGGCCGAGCTACGGTCGTACACATAGCAGGCACGGATCGGCACCGCACCGGACACCTCAAGCAGCAGGCGGCTTGCCCACCTACCGCCTGGTCCCGATAGCATCCACCGGGACAGCACGCCGTCCCTTTATCACTCGATCCCCGCGGTGGCCCCCGTCCAGGTGCCGAGCTCTGCCAGTCGGGGCCCGCGACTAAGGTATTCGATGCCCATCAGCCCGTCCCCTCACTCCTCCGCTCCGGTCGGCGATGCCCTCGCCCCGGCGAACGGTCGGCGCCCTCGCGTCACCATCGCGCGCGGAGCCACCCCCTGGTTCGTCCCCACGCTGGCCACCGCCGCCCTCACCACCGCCCTCACCCGGCGGAGCGGCAAGTGGGCCGTGGCGGCGGTACCGGCCTGTGCGCTCAGCGCGGGCATGTTGTGGTTCTTCCGCGACCCCGAGCGTGAGATCGGGACCGGCAGGGTCATCTCGCCCGCCGACGGTGTCGTCCAGTCGATCGACGCCTGGCCGGACGGCCGCACCCGCGTGGCGATCTTCATGAGCCCGCTCAACGTGCACGTCAACCGCGCGCCGCTGCCCGGCACCGTGACGTCCGTCGAGCACGTCGCCGGTGGCTTCGTCCCGGCGTTCAACAAGGACAGCGACCAGAACGAGCGGGTCGTCTGGCACTTCGACACCGAGCTCGGCGACATCGAGATGGTGCAGATCGCGGGGGCCGTGGCCCGTCGCATCGTGCCGTACGTCGACGCCGGTACCAAGGTCGAGCAGGGCGACCGGATCGGTCTGATCCGTTTCGGTTCCCGCGTCGACACCTACCTGCCGGCCGGCGTCGAGGTCGGCGTCGAGGTCGGCCAGAAGACCACTGCCGGGGTGACGCGCCTTGACCGTGACTGATCCTGAGACGCTAGTCGGCCTCAACGAGGACGAGGAGACGGACCTGCGCCGCCGCCGTTGGGCGCGCGACCGCGAGCTCCGCGCGCCGCGCTCGCCGCAGCACCTGTCCACCGCCGACTTCCTGACCCTGGGGAACGCCGTCTGCGGCTTCCTGGCGATCTACTCGATCACCACCGGGGTCCTGATGCCGCACATCACCGGCGCGTCCGCCGCCGGCCCCGACAAGCACAGTGCCGCCACCGCGGTGACGCTGCTGCTGATCGGTTCGATGTGCGACCTGTTCGACGGCCTGGTGGCCCGCAAGCTGCGCTCCTCGGCGCTGGGTGCGGAGCTCGACAACCTGGCCGACCTGATCAGCTTCGGCATCGCCCCGGCCTACTTCGTGGCGGTCTGGGGCATCGTCAGCCCGGGCCAGGACCAGCGCTTCTCGGCGCTGATCGCGCTCACCGTGCTGTTGGCGGTGGTGCTCCGGCTGGCCCGGTTCTCGGCGGTCAAGATGCAGCCGGGGATCTTCCAGGGCATGCCCTGCCCGATGGGTGCCATGACGGTGATCGCGATCGTCCTGCTGGACCCGCCGTTCGTGCCGGGCCTGCTGATGATCTTCGGGGTGGCGTACCTGATGGTCAGTCGGATCGAGTACCCGAAGCCGCAGGGCCTGCTGGCCACCGCCACGCTCTGCTGGATCGTGGTCTCGATCGGCTGCCTGGCGGCCTGGGCCGCCGGTCTGCCCGGTGGTGACACCCTGATGCACGTCGGTGCGATCGCCCAGATCACGCTGGCCGCGATGGCGCCGCTGCTGGTGATCCGCCGCAAGGTGGGCCAGAAGGTCGGCGACGTCCGCGCCCGCCGCGCGGAGTCGCGCGGCTGCTGACGCCGGCACGGCACGCGAAGGGCCCCTCTCCCGTTCGGGAGAGGGGCCCTTCGGCGTCCGGTCGCGCGTCAGGGCGCACCGGCAGGAGCCCGGGGAGCAGCAGCGCCGACCGCTCGGAACGGCGCACCCGTTCAAAGGGCCGGACGTGGTCGCAGGCCGGTCCGCACTCCACATACCCGCCGCCCCTTCCCCGAGCCCCTGGAACGCAGGCTAGGGCGGACGGCTTAAGCGCCGCCCTTGTGCACGCTAAAGGCCGACCGGCGGGCCGCCCTGGCCACCGCCGGGTCGGGGTGCACCCCGGCGACGGCGGTGAGCACGGAGGCGGCGCGCGGGTGGCCGGACTGCCGGGCCCGGTTGAAGAGCCGGACCGGCTCCCCCGCCGAGGCGCCCTCGACGTGACCGACCAGCAGGCCGGTCTCCCCGTGGTCCAGCACGGCGGCCGCGGTGTCCACCCAGAGCCAGGCGGCGTCCTCGGCGGTCAGCACGTCCGAGGGCAGCACGCCGACCTCGTCCGACTGCTCGGCCAGCCAGAGCAGCGCGTAGGGGCGCAGGACGCCCTCGTCCACGGCCGCCCGGACCGCCTGCTCGGCGGTGCCCCCGGCGACCCGGAGCGCCTCGAAGGCGAGGCCGCGCAGCAGCGCGTCGTCGCCCCGGGCCGCGTCCAGCAGCTCGGCCACCGCGCGGTCCACCGGCCGGGCCGCGACCCAGGCCCGGTACTCGGCCCTGGCCGGTCCGGGCGAGTAGCTGGCGCAGGCGTCCAGCAGCTCCAGCGCGCTCTGCTCGATGTGGCCGGCGGCGGTCTGCGCGACGGTGCAGATCTCCTCCAGCTTGGCCCGGACCGCCCAGTGGCCGAGCGGCGACAGCTCGGCCGCCTCGTCCTGCCGGGTGAGCGCGCCGACGGCGGCCAGGCCGTCCAGCATCCAGTCCAGCACCGCCGCCACGTCGGACGGCGAGTGCGGGGTGTCGATCTGCGGCTCGCGGCAGGTGCCGCGGACGGCGGAGACCGCGGAGGCGGCGTGCGGGACGGGCGACAGCGGGGTCGCCCCGGCGGCCACCCGGCGCTCGTCCAGGCCCCGGCGGAGCAGCTCCAGCAGCTCGCTGTCGGCCACCGGACCGTCCACCAGGTGCAGGAAGGAGAGCAGCTGCGGGGCCTGGTCCACGGCCTGCCCGGCCAGCACGGCGAACACGCCGCGCATCGCGGCGGGCGGCATCGGGGCGACCAGCGTCCAGGCGTCGAAGAGCGCCGACCAGCCACGGACCACGGCCTCGTCGTCGTGCTCCCAGGCGTGCAGCCGCCACCCGGGGGTGGCACCGCCGTCCCGGGCCTCGACCAGGCCGACCAGCAGGGCCTGGCCCCAGGCGTTGGCGGCGGCGCCGACGGTCATGGCGAGCGCCCGGCCGGCCGCCCTGGCGTCCTCGGGGAGCAGTTCGCCGCGCTTGTCGACCTCGCCCAGCTCACCGGCCCAGCGGGCGATCCGGACGGCGTCGGCGAGCATCCGGCGGGCCAGCGGGGCCAGCTCGGCGGGTGCGGGGAAGCCCTCCGGGACCGCGACCCGGCCGCGGCCGGGCTTCGGTACGGGGGTGCGGCGGCGGGGGGTGGGGGAGGTACTGGGGGTGCTGCCCGGCTGTGCGGTGTCACCGCGGCGGGCCGTGCCGGGGAGACGGGTCACCGTCGCCCCGGTACCGATCGTCGGCGGGAGCGGGGCATCACGGTCGCGCGAATTCCGAGACGTCACGCCGTGCAGTCTTCCCCGTGCGACGGCCTTCTGTCACATCGCCTTTTCCCGGGCCGGGGGCAAACCAGACGCCAACGGTCATTTCACGGCTCCTTCACCGTCACCGGCCCGCCGCTCCGGGCCGGTGATCTAGAGCAGCGGGGTGAGCCAGCGGCGCAGGGTCTCCGCGTAGCCGGCGGGGTCGGCGTTCCAGAGCGCCGCGTGCTCGGCGCGTGGCACCGGGTGCAGGCTGACCAGGTCACCGCGCAGGTCGGCCAGCCGGGCGGCGGCGTCCCAGGGGGCGATCGAGTCGGCGGGGCTGTGCAGCAGCAGGGTCGGCACGTGCAGGTCGGCACCCGAGGCGAGCCGGGCGAACCCCGCCAGGTCGACCCGGCTGCGGCCCTCGGCGGCCAGGGCGCCGAGTTCGGCCAGCGCGCCGGGCACACCGGCCTTGGCGCGTTCCCGCCGGACGGTCTGCGACCAGTCCAGCACCGGGGAGTCCAGCACCAGTCCGGCCACCGCCTCCGGCCAGGCCGTCCGGGCGGCGGCCTGGAGCACCATGGTGGCGCCCACCGACCAGCCGTAGAGGATCACCCGGCCCGCGCCGCTGTCGAGGGCCAGCCGGATCGCCGCGTCGACGTCCTGCCACTCGGTCTCGCCGAAGTGGCCGAGCCGGTCCGGGGACGGCGGTGCGCCCGCGTCCCCCCGGTAGCTCACGGTCAGGCTGGGCAGCTGGAGCGCGTGCAGCACCGGGAGCACGGGCAGCGCCTGGGTACGGTCGGCGCCGGGGCCGTGCACCAGGATCACCCAGGTCCCGCGCTTGCCGTCGACGTACCAGGCGGGCAGCGCGCCGAGCTCGCCCTCGGCGACCGTGTCGGTGAAGCCGAGGCCGTGCGCCGAGCGGGGGTCGCCGACGTACACCCGGGGCGTCAGCTCGACCTTGTCGCCGATCTGCAGCGAGCCGCCGTCCACCTGCTCCAGGCGGCGGGTGACGGTCTGCGGGCCGGTGCCGAGCACCTCGCCGACCACCGCGTGGCCGCCGTCGCGCCACTCCAGCGCGTACCGGCCCGGCCGGGCGGTGGCGGTGCTGCGGGTGATCACCACCCCGCCGGGGGCCAGGTCGTGCACCCGCAGGTCGGCGTCGGCACCGGGCTCGGCCCGCCCGGGCCTGACCACCCCGTCGGACGCCTTGCGGCCGAGCAGCAGGACGGCCGCGGTTCCGGCCCCGACTGCGGCGGCGGCCACCATGGCCGCGGTTCCCCAACGCATTGCGCTCCCGGTGTGCTGTGGCGGACGGGACGTTGCGGTCCATTCCACCGGCGCCGACCCGGCCCTGCCACCGGGGCAGGGCCGTCCGGGAGCGGATGACCGGACGGACGCGGCGTCAGACCGGTCGGACCGGTCAGACCGGGATGTCGGTGCGGTGCGCGGAGAGCAGCTCCCAGAACCGCTCGGCGTGCGGCAGCACCGGCCGCTGCTCGGCCTGGCTCGGCGCGGAGCCCCAGTGCATCGGGACCAGGTACTCGCCCTGGAACTCCGCGAGGGTCTGCTCCAGCACCGGCCGGGGCACCGGCACCAGGCGGGCCACCGGCTTCACCTGCGACTGCCAGCGGCCGTCCACGCACTGCCGCAGACAGCGGTCCAGGTCCTCCTGACGGTTGGTCACCCGCACCAGCATCCGCAGGCCGATCCCGAGCACGTGGCCCAGCGCGTACGTCTGTCCGGCGTCGCCGCCCCACTTGCCGGTCAGCTCGGCGTGCTCGTACGCCCGGAGGGTGACGCCGATCCGCTGGGCGGCCTGGTCCTGGGACAGCTCGCGGGCCACCCGGAAGTCCCGCAGGTTGGCCGGGGCCGCACCCATCAGCTGGGCGGGCGGGCACCAGAGCGCGCGGGCCAGCGCGATGAACTCCTCCTCGGACGGGCGGAACTCGCCGGTCTCCCAGCCGAGCACGTGCATCGGCAGCAGGCGGACGCCGTGGGCGGCCATGCCTTCGACGACCTGGTCGGGGGTCAGGCCCAGGCCGGCGCGGTGGGAACGCGCCGCGGCGGGCGAGAAGGGCACGGGGGTGGGGGCGGGCGGTCTTCGTCGCATGCCACCAGACGCTAGGCCCGGGGCGGGCGGCCCGAGCACCCGCTGAACGCACGAAGCACCGTCTTCCCCTCTACTGGGGTGTTGGTGATTCCTCCCAACGGTGACGCCTGATCAGGACCTCTACTCGGAGGTAGCCATGAGGCAGCCCTCCGGTCCAGGGGCTCGGGGCTGCACCATAGGCAGACGCTCAGCCATCAACTACCCAGGGCTCGGGGCTGCGCTGTAGGCAGGCGCCCAGCCGTCAACTACCCAGGGGCTCGGGGCTGCGCCGTAGGCAGGCGCCCAGCCGTCAACTACCCAGGGGCTCGGGGCTGCGCTGTAGGCAGACGCTCAGCCATCAACTACCCAGGGGCTCGGGGCTGCGCCGTAGGCAGGCGCCCAGCCGTCAACTACCCAGGGGCTCGGGGCTGCGCCGTAGGCAGGCGCCCAGCCG
>NZ_JBIWML010000006.1:70923-209450 GCF_044766665.1 Kitasatospora sp. NPDC101801 | reverse complement strand
CTGCGCCGTAGGCAGGCGCCCAGCCGTCAACTACCCAGGGGCTCGGGGCTGCGCCGTAGGCAGGCGCCCAGCCGTCAACTACCCAGGGGCTCGGGGCTGCGCCGTAGGCAGGCGCCCAGCCGTCAACTACCCAGGGGCTCGGGGAACTGCGAGGAGATCTGGCGCTCGGGTCACTGCGAAAGTCCCTGACCACCCACGCAGCGATCACCTTGCAAAGGCCGGCGTCGCAGTTCCCCGAGCCCCTGACTCTTCCGAAGCACCTGCCAAAAGGTCGGCGGCGCCCATGCGGCGGAGCCGCACAACAGCACAGCTCCGAGCCCCTGGTGGTGCACCACGTGCGCCCGCGCGGCGGAGCGGGGCGTCAGTTCTGCTTGCCGAAGAGCTCGTCGAGGGTGGCCGGGGTGGGGACTTCGCCGGTGGGGGTGAGCTGGTCGACGGCGGTGGGGAGCTGGGCGGCGAGGCGTTGGGTGAGTTCGTCGCGGGAGAGGCCGGACTGCTGGGCCAGGGCGTCCAGTTCGCGGTCGGGCAGGGCGGCGGCGAGCTCCGCGCCGGAGACCGGGTGGTTGTCACCGGTGCCGACCCAGGACTGGGCCTGGGAGCCGAGGCCGCCCTGGGTGAGCTGTTGGAGCAGTGCGCCGAGACCGCCAGCCGCCCCCTGGCCGCTGCCGAGTGCGCCGAGCAGCAGGGCGAGCAGGTTCCCCCCGCCGCCGGCGGCACCGCCGCCCGTGCCGCCGAGCAGACCCCCGAGAAGCTTGCCGAGATCGGTCATGACCGTCCTCCAGTCCGGTCGCGGACCCACGCCGCGCCAGGGCCAGCTTCACCCGCCCGGGAGCGCCCCGCGCGGTGGGGCGAACAGACGTGTGACCAAGCCCTCCGCACCCTTTGTTGACTGCCGGTCCGGCCACGTGATGGGATCTTTCAGCCAAACGGAGGCAAACAGAGGAAGCCGGTGCGAGTCCGGCGCGGTCCCGCCACTGTCACCGGGGAGCACCCTCGACCCATGGTCACGACGGCCCGCCGATGCGGCTGTTGGAAGGCCCGGGGGTGTGTCCGACCCGGAAGCCAGGAGACTCTCGCCCCCGGTACGTCGATCCAGGGCGCGGACCCTGAGTGAGGACACGCACGCCCATGCCGGCAGCCCTGAACCGAGCCGACCCGCCCCCGTCGTGCGCCGACTGACCCCCGCGCTCCCCTTCCTGCTCGGGTCCGTCGCCGGGTACCTGGCCGACGCGAGGTTCGCCGATCCCCGGCGGGGTCACCCCGTCGCCGTCTTCGGCTCCGCCGCGTCCCGGCTCGAGGGCCGGCTCTGGCGTGACCACCGGGCGGCCGGGGCCGCGTACACCGCCGCCTGTGTGGGCACCGTCGCGGCCGGGGCGGTGCTCGCCGAACGGGCCCTGCGCCGGGCGCCGCTGGCCCGGGCCGGCCTGGCGGCCGCCGCGACCTGGACGGTGCTGGGCGGCACCTCGCTGACCCGGGAGGCCCGCACCATCGGCCGCTCGCTCCGGGCGGACGATCTCGCGGCCGCCCGGGAGCGGCTGCCGCACCTGTGCGGCCGGGACCCGAGCGCGCTGGACGGGCCCGCGATCGCCCGGGCCGTGGTGGAGTCGGTCGCCGAGAACACCGCCGACGCCGTGGTGAACGCGCTCACCTGGGGCGCGCTGGCCGGTACGCCGGGCCTGCTCGCGTTCCGGGCCGTCAACACCCTGGACGCGATGGTCGGGCACCGTTCCCCGCGCCACCTGCGGTTCGGCTGGGCGTCGGCCCGGCTGGACGACCTGGCGGGCTGGCCGGGGGCCCGGCTGACCGCGCTGCTCACGGTGGCGGCGGCCCCCGAGCCTGCCACCGCCTGGCGGGTCTGGCGCCGTGACGGCTCGTCACACCCGAGCCCGAACGCGGGGCAGGCCGAGTCGGCCTTCGCCGGGGCGCTCGGGGTCCGGCTGGGTGGCACCCTGCGGTACGGGGAGCGGGTCGAGCACCGGCCGGTGCTCGGCGGCGAGCTGCGGCCGGTGACGGTCGACGACATCGAACGGGCCTGCACGCTGTCCCGGCGGGTCGGAGTCCTGGCACTGGCGGTCACCGTGACCGGCCGGGCCCTGTACGCGTGGAGGAAGTCGTGAGCGGTTCGCTGCTGGTCGCCGGAACGACCTCGGACGCGGGCAAGAGCGTGGTCACCGCGGGCATCTGCCGCTGGCTGGCCCGACAGGGCGTCAGGGTCGCGCCGTTCAAGGCGCAGAACATGTCGCTGAACTCCTTCGTCACCGCCGACGGCGCCGAGATCGGCCGGGCGCAGGCGATGCAGGCGCAGGCCGCCCGGGTGGAGCCGGAGGCGGCGATGAACCCGGTGCTGCTCAAGCCCGGTGCGGACGGCCGCAGTCAGGTGGTGCTGCTCGGCCGGGCGATCGCCGAGGTCGGCGCGCTGGACTACCGCGAGCGCAAGCCGGTGCTGCTGGAGCGGGCCCTGGAGTGCCTGGCCGACCTGCGCAGCCGGTACGAGGTGGTGGTCTGCGAGGGCGCGGGCTCCCCCGCCGAGATCAACCTGCGGGACCGGGACATCGCCAACATGGGCCTGGCCACGGCGGCGAAGCTGCCGGTGGTGGTGGTCGGCGACATCGACCGGGGCGGGGTGTTCGCCGCGATGTACGGGACGCTGGCGCTGCTCTCGGCCGAGGACCAGGCGCTGGTGGCGGGCTGGTTCGTGAACAAGTTCCGGGGCGACGCCCGGCTGCTGGCGCCCGGGCTCGAGATGCTGCGCGAGCTGACGGGCCGTCCGGTACTGGGCACCCTGCCGATGCTGTCCGGGCTGTGGCTGGACGCCGAGGACTCGCTCGACCTGACCACCGTGGTGGACCGGGGCTCGGTGCGCGGCCCGGTCGGCGCCGACGTGCTGCGGGTCGCGGTGGTCCGCTTCCCGAGGCTGTCCAACTTCACCGACCTGGACGCGCTGGCCCAGGAGCCCGGGGTGCTGGTCCGCTGGGCCACCCGGGCCGAGGAGCTGGCCGACGCGGATCTGGTGGTGCTGCCCGGCACCCGGGCCACCGTGGCGGACCTGGCCTGGCTGCGCGAACGCGGTCTGGAGCCGGTGCTGAAGGCGCGGGCGGCGGCCGGCCGGCCGGTGCTCGGGGTCTGCGGCGGGTACCAGATGCTCGGTCAGGTGATCGAGGATCAGGTGGAGTCCAGGGCGGGCACCGTCCAGGGCCTCGGCCTGCTGCCGACCCGGGTGGTGTTCGGCCGGGAGAAGGTGCTGGCCCGACCGGTCGGCGAGGCTTTCGGCGAGCGGGTCGAAGGGTACGAGATCCACCACGGCGTGGTGACGGTCGAGAGCGGGGAGCCCTTCTTGGACGGCTGCCGGGTCGGCTCGGTCCGGGGCACCACCTGGCACGGCGCGCTGGAGAACGACGGCTTCCGCCGGGCGCTGCTGCGCGAGGTGGCCGAGCAGGCGGGCCGGGCTTTCGTCCCGGCCCCCGACACCTCGTTCGCCGCCGCCCGGGAGGAACGCCTGGACCGGCTGGGCGACCTGATCGAGGAGCACGCCGACACCGACGCACTGTGGAAGCTGATCGAGGGCGGCGCGCCCGCCCACCTGCCGTTCGTCCCACCCGGGGCGCCCCGAGCTACGGAGACCGACCGATGACCGACGTGCGTTACCCCTTCACCGCGATCGTCGGCATGGCCGACCTGCGGCTCGGGCTGCTGCTGAACGCCGTCTCGCCGGCCGTCGGCGGGGTGCTGGTGCGCGGCGAGAAGGGCACCGCCAAGTCGACCATGGTGCGGGCCCTGGCCGGGCTGCTGCCCTCGATCGACACCGTGCCCGGCTGCCGGTTCTCCTGCGACCCGGCCTCCCCCGACCAGGGCTGCCCGGACGGCCCGCACACCCCGGCCGGAGGCGACCGCCGCCCGGCGCACCTGGTGGAGCTGCCGGTCGGCGTCTCCGAGGACCGGATCGTCGGCTCGCTCGACCTGGAGCGCGCGCTGGCCGAGGGCGTCAAGGCGTACGAGCCCGGCCTGCTGGCCAAGGCGCACCGGGGCGTGCTCTACATCGACGAGGTGAACCTGCTCCAGGACCACGTGGTGGACCTGCTGCTGGACGCCGCCGCGATGGGCCGCTCGTACGTCGAGCGGGAGGGCGTCTCGGTCCGGCACGCGGCCCGCTTCCTGCTGGTCGGCACGATGAACCCGGAGGAGGGTGAGCTGCGGCCGCAGCTGCTGGACCGGTTCGGCCTCACCGTGGAGATCGCCGCCACCCGGGAGCCGGGCGAGCGGGCCGAGGTGGTCCGCCGCCGGCTGGCGTACGACGCCGACCCGGACGGCTTCGCGGCCCGGTTCGCGGCCGAGGAGCGGGAGCTGGCCGAACGGATCACCGCCGCCCGGGAGTTGCTGCCGAGCGTGCTGCTGCCCGATGTGGCGCTGCGTCAGATCACCGCCGTCTGCGCGGCGTTCGAGGTGGACGGGCTGCGCGCGGACATCGTGATGGCCAGGACCGCCGTCGCGCTGGCCGCCTGGGAGGGCCGGACCGAGGTGAGCGAGCAGGACGTCCGCAAGGCCGCCCAGCTGGCTCTGCCGCACCGTCGGCGGCGCAACCCGTTCGACGCCCCCGGGCTGGACGAGGAGCAGCTCGACCGCACCCTGGACGAGCACGCCGAGGGCCCGGAGGACGACGGCCCCGACCCCGACCCCGACGGCGGCCCGGACGGCGGCGGCGCCCCCGAACCGCAGGGCGACGCCCCGGACGGCCCGTCGGCCGCCGAGGAGCCCGCCGGGGAGCCGGAGCTGCCGTCGCAGGCGCAGGGCGGCGGCAGCAAGGCCCCGGTGGCCTCGGCCGGGGAGCCGTACCGGACCCGGCTGTTCAAGGTGCCGGGCACCGGCAAGGGCGCCCAGGGGCGCCGCTCCCCCGCCGAGACCGACGGCGGGCACACCATCCGCTCGCGCCGGCCGCAGGGCCCGCTGAGCCGGCTGCACCTGAGCGCCACCCTGCAGGCCGCCGCACCGCACCAGGCGGCGCGCGGACGGGACTCCAGGGCGCTGGTGCTGCGCAAGGACGACTTCCGGGAACAGGTGCGCCAGGGAAGGGAGTCCAACCTGGTGCTGTTCGTGGTGGACGCCTCGGGGTCGATGGCGGCCCGGCAGCGGATGACCGCCGTCAAGGGCGCGGTGCTCTCGCTGCTGATGGACGCCTACCAGCGGCGGGACAAGATCGGCATGATCACCTTCCGGGGCAGCGGCGCCGAGCTGGCGCTGCCGCCGACCTCCTCGGTCGAGGTCGGCGCGGCCCGGCTGGCACAGCTGCCCACCGGCGGACGGACCCCGCTGGCCGCCGGGCTGCTCCGGGCACACGAGACGCTCCGGGTGGAGCGGATGCGCGACCCGCACCGCCGCCCGCTGCTGGTGGTGGTCACCGACGGCCGGGCCACCGGCGGCAAGGACGCGCTGCCGCAGGCCGGCCGGGCGGCCGGGCTGCTGGCCGCCCAGGGCGTGGCGAGCGTGGTGCTGGACTGCGAGTCCGGCCACGTCCGGCTCGGTCTGGCGCACACCCTGGCGGCCCAGCTGAACGCCTCCGCCGTCACCCTGGACGACCTCAGGGCCGAGGGCGTCGCCGCCCTGGTGCACGCGCACCGGCCCTCCTCCGCCTCGATCCGAAAGGCCGCCTGACCATGCCGCAGGGAAAGCCCGAGACCGTCCCCGACGACGGCCTGACCACCCGTCAGCGCCGCACCCAGCCGATCACCGCCGTGCACACCGGCCCCGGCAAGGGCAAGTCCACCGCCGCCTTCGGGATGGCGCTGCGGGCCTGGAACCAGGGCTGGCCGGTCGGGGTGTTCCAGTTCGTCAAGTCGGCCAAGTGGAAGGTCGGCGAGGAGAACGCGCTCAAGGTGCTCGGCGCCTCCGGCGAGGGCGGCACGGTCGCCTGGCACAAGATGGGCGAGGGCTGGTCCTGGGTCCAGCGCTCCGCCGACATGGTCGAGTCCAGCGAGGAGGCGGCCAAGGAGGGCTGGGAGCAGGTCAAGCGCGACCTGGCCGCCGAGACGTACCGCTTCTACGTACTGGACGAGTTCACCTACCCCATGCACTGGGGCTGGGTCGACGTGGCCGAGGTGGTCGAGGTGCTCCGCAACCGCCCCGGCAACCAGCACGTGGTGATCACCGGCCGGTACGCCAAGGACGAGCTGCTCGAACTGGCCGACCTGGTCACCGAGATGACCAAGCTGAAGCACCCCATGGACGCCGGCCGCAAGGGCCAGCGCGGTATCGAGTGGTAGTCCGTTGAACATCCCCCGTCTCGTCGTCGCCGCGCCCTCCTCGGGCGCGGGCAAGACCACCGTGGCCACCGGCCTGATGGCCGCGCTGGCCGCCCGTGGCCTGGCGGTCTCCCCGCACAAGGTCGGCCCCGACTACATCGACCCCGGTTACCACGCGCTCGCCGCCGGGCGCCCGGGCCGCAACCTGGACGCCTTCATGTGCGGGCCCGACCGGGTCGCCCCGCTGTTCCTGCACGGGGCGGCCGGGGCCGACGTGGCCGTGGTGGAGGGCGTGATGGGGCTCTACGACGGCGCCGCCGGGCGGGGCGAACTGGCCTCCACGGCCCATGTCGCCAAGCTGCTCCGGGCGCCGGTGGTGCTGGTGGTGGACGCCTCCTCGCAGTCCCGCTCGGTGGCCGCGCTGGTGCACGGCTTCGCCTCCTGGGACCCGGAGGTCAGGCTGGCCGGGGTGATCCTCAACCGGGTCGCCTCGGACCGGCACGAGCAGCTGCTCCGGGAGGCGCTGGAGGAGGGCGGCGGGGTCCAGGTGCTCGGCTGCGTCCGGCGTTCGGCCGCCGTCGCCACGCCGTCCCGGCACCTGGGCCTGATCCCGGCCGTCGAGCGGTCGGCGGACGCGCTGCGCGCGGTCCGGGACATGGGCGAGCTGATCGGCGCCTCGGTCGACCTGGACGCGCTGCTCGAACTGGCCCGCAGCGCACCGCCGTTGGACGCCGAGCCGTGGTCGGCCGCCGCCGAGGTGGAGCCGGTGCCCGGCCGGCCCCGGGTCGCGCTGGCGGCCGGTGCGGCGTTCTCCTTCTCGTACGCGGAGAACGCCGAGCTGCTGGCGGCGGCGGGGGCCGAGGTGGTCCCGTTCGACCCGCTGCACGCCCCGGAACTCCCGGCGGGCGCGGCCGGGTTGGTGATCGGCGGCGGCTTCCCGGAGATGTACGTCAAGGAGCTCAGCGCGAACGCCGGGCTGCGCGCCTCGATCGCCGCGCTGGCCGCCGCCGGGGCGCCGGTCAGCGCCGAGTGCGCCGGACTGCTGTACCTGGGAAAGGAGTTGGACGGCGCGCCGATGTGCGGCGTGCTGCCGACCACCGCCCGGATGACCGAACGGCTCACCCTGGGCTACCGGGAGGCGGTCGCGCTCACCGACAGCGTGCTGGCGCCGACCGGCTCGCGGCTGCGCGGGCACGAGTTCCACCGGACGGTCTGCGAGCCGGGCGCGGGCGAGCCGCCCGCCTGGGGCTGGCGGGGCCCGGCCGGGGCCTGCACCGAAGGCTTCGTGAGCGGCTCGGTGCACGCCTCGTACCTGCACCTGCACTGGGCCGGGGCACCCGAACTCGCCGCACGGTTCGTCCGGGCCGCCGCCGACTACGCCGCCGGGGTGGGGAGTTCGTAGATCAGCTCGCGGCCGTCCTCCTCGTCCCACTGCTCGCCGACGTGGACCAGGCCGAAGGCGGCGACGGTGGCCAGCGAGGCCGTGTTGTCCGGGCTGACGGTGGCCCGGAGCACGGTCACCGCCGGTTCGGCGGCCGCCTGCCGGATCAGCGCGGCCAGGATCGCCTTGGCGTACCCCCGGCGGCGCTGCCCCTCGGCCACGCCGTAGCCGACCTCCACCATGCCGCGCGCGTCCGGCGGGCCGTGGAAGCCGGCCGCGCCGATCACCACACCGTCGGCCAGCACCGCCCGGGTCACCCACTCGGCACTCGACGGGTCGTCACCGGTCTGGTGGTAGCGGCGGGCCCAGACGCCGAGCATCCGGCCGTCGGCCAGGTCGGCGGGGAAGTCGAGGCCGCTGACGGCGGCCGCGCCGACCGGGTCGCCCACCATCAGGGCGGCCATCGCGGCGCGGGGCACCTGCACCAGGCTGACCCGGGTGGCGGCGGAAGGGGCGGAGGTCCAGGGTGCTGATCGTTCGGTCACAGGCGGATGCTCGTCCAGCCGACGGTCGGTGTCCACCGGATTTCCGGCGCGTCGCAGCTCACAACCCGCACGATTGACCAGTTCAGCGGCACCGTGGTGGGATTTCCGGAGTACCGGCCGTCGAGAGGAACCAGCAGTGAACCACCCCTCTCTCACGGTCGGGGTCGGCGCCCGCAGCGGCGTCGCCGCCGCCGAGCTGCTCGGCCTGATCGACGCCGCGCTGACCGCGCTCGGGCGGAGCCGGGGCGAGGTGGCCCGGCTGGCCACCGTCACCACCCGGGCCGGCGAGCCCGGTCTGCTGGCCGCCGCACGGGCCCTCGCCGTCCCGCTGGTCGGCCACTCCGCCGAGGACCTGGCGGCCGTCCCGGTGCCGACCCCGTCCGACGTCGTCCTCGCCGCCACCGGCACCCCCGGGGTGGCCGAGGCCGCCGCCCTGCTCGCCGCCGCTCCCGGCGGCCAACTCCTCGCCGCCAAGCGGAAGTCCGCGAGCGCCACGGTGGCCGTCGCCGGTCCCGGCCCCGACCTGCGCCACCACGGGGACGCCGAGGTGCGTACCGGCGGCCTGGTCGACCTGGCCGTGAACGTCCGCGCCGGCACCCCGCCGGACTGGCTCCGCGAGCACCTCGCCGCCACCCTGGCCGACCTGGCCGCCTACCCCGACGGCACCGCCGCCCGGGCCGCCGTCGCCGCCCGGCACGGCCGGCCGGCCGAGGAGGTGCTGCTCACGGCGGGGGCGGCCGAGGCTTTCGTGCTGCTGGCCCGGGTGCTGAGGCCGCGTCACGCGGTGGTGGTGCACCCGCAGTTCACCGAGCCGGAGGCCGCGCTGCATGACGCCGGGCACCAGGTGCACCGGGTGCTGCTCTCCCCCGCCGACGGCTTCCGGCTGACGCCCGGCGCGGTGCCGGAGGCGGCCGACCTGGTGGTGATCGGCAACCCGACCAACCCCACCTCCGTCCTGCACCCGGGCCTGGCCGAACTCGCCCGCCCCGGCCGGACCCTGGTGGTGGACGAGGCGTTCGTCGACACCGTCCCCGGCGAACGGGAGAGCCTGGCCGCCGCCCGGGGCCTGCCCGGTGAGGTGGTGGTGCTGCGCAGCCTGACCAAGACCTGGGGCCTGGCCGGCCTCCGGATCGGCTACGTACTCGCCCCCGCCGACCTGATCGCCCGGCTCGGTGCGGCCCAGCCGCTCTGGCCGGTCTCCACCCCGGCGCTGGCCGCCGCCGAGGCGTGCAGCACGCCCGCCGCGCTGGCCGAGGCGGAGGCCGCCACCCACACCCTGGCCGGTCAACGCGCCCACCTGTTGCGGGGGTTGGCGGCACTGCCGGGGATCACCGTGCACGGCTCGCCGGCCGCCTCGTTCGTGCTGATCCACACGCCCGGCGCAGCGGTGCTGCGCACCCGGCTGCGGGCCGCCGGCTTCGCGCTGCGCCGGGGCGACACCTTCCCCGGTCTCGGCCCGGACTGGCTGCGGATCGCGGTCCGGGACGAGGCCACCACCGACCGCTTCCTCGGCGCACTCTCGGCTCTCGTCCGGAACTGACCCCGCCCTCATTCGGCACACAGCCCGCTCTCACCCGGCATTCCCAGGCTCCCCGGCAGTTGACCCAGGAGACCGAGGAGCACAGCCACGGGACCCGACCACCACCGTCTCGCCCAGCACGACGGAGGACCTCACCGCCCTGTTCGCGGGTGCGGGCACCTGCACGTTCTCGCCCGGGGCCACCCAGGGCCCGTCCTCCTTCGACGCCGACAAGATCCGCAACGACATCCGCGAGAACCGGGAGGGGGTCAGGCTCCGACTGGCCATCCGGGTCCAGGACAGCGAGACCTGCGGACCGCCGGCCGACGCGGTGGTCGAGATCTGGCACTGCGACGCGGCCGGACTGCCTGGACTCAACTGGTCGTCGCAACACCGGCTTCTTGAAGGGACAGTAGGTGCTCGTCGAGGGCTTCGGCCGGACCTCACACCGACGGACGACAAGCGCTACCTGCGCGGCGCCCAGGTCGCCAACGGCGACGGCATCCTCCAGTTCACCACCGGCTGGCCGGGCCGGTACGTCAGCCGCACCGTCCACATCCACGCCATGGTGCACACCGACAACGAACGCACCCTCACCACCCAGCCATGCTCCGCCAGGTCACCGAGGACGCCGACGGCAACCTCGGCGTCATCACCTCCGGCTTCGACCCCGACAAGGACGGGAGGCAGCAACCTGCCGGATCGTCAGAACGGGCGGTACCAGGGCCGCTTGACCGGCGGCAGCGCGCGGGCGAAGAACTCCGCCAGCTCCGCGCGCTGCCCCTCGTCGAACACCCCCTGCGGCATGAACCCGACCGCCTTGTTGGTCTGCTGGAGGTACCAGAACCCCGCCCGCCCGGTCACCTCGCGGTACAGCCGCCACTCCACCGTCGCGTCGCTGGCGGCCGTCCGCAGCGAGTACGCCTGCTCCGTCACCCGCACCGTCCACGGCTCCGCGATCAGCTCGGCGCTCTTCTTCGCCCCGCCCCGGACCACCATCACCTCGCACAGCACCATCAGCACCGGCCCCAGGACCAGCAGCCACAGGTTGGGCTTCCCGTCCCCCGCCCACTTCAGCAGTCCGACCACCGTGATGAGCGCACTGGCCATGACCATCCGCCGCAGCGCCGGAACGTTCCGGATCGCCCTCCGGAGGTCCTGCTCGGTCAGCCGGAAGGTGGCGGTGATGTCCATGCGCGGGCGCTGCTCTCTGCTCGAAACGTCACCCGCACATCAGTACGGAGATCGACGCATGGTGGCCGCCCCGCCCGCGCAAAGTCAAACAGGTTCGCCGCCCGGCAAACGGCGTCAGATCTGAACCACCTGGACGTCGTGGGCATCCAGCGCCGCCGGATGAACCGTGATGTCGGCCCGGCTCACTGGTGAGGAGCACCGCGCCTCCGTGCCGGGCCGCAGCCAGCGCGACCAGAGCGCCCACGGCGTCCACGGCGTCCGGGCGCTTTTTCGGCGGAAGTTCCGCCCTGCCGAGTGCGCTGCCACCCCGTCAGATCCGGCACCGTCCCGCACCTGATGCAGGCCGGCTGCCCGGCGGTGGTGGGTCGCATCGCCGGGGCCGAACTGCGCGCCTGCGGCACGGTGCAGTCCTTCAGGGCGGTAGCCACGGCCTGCACGGTCGCGGGACTCGGCCGCCACACCTGGGCGAGCACCGGACCGAGCACCACCGCACGATGCGGCGTGCCCTTGAGACCGTCGCGCAGCCGTACCGCTTTGGCCTTCCGGTCCGCAAGCGCGATCAGCATGCCGGTGTCGTAGACCGGCCTCCGCAGAGTCACGCGGCGTTACCCGGAGGCGGGGCCGGGACATCATCGCCGTGGACGAGCCCCAGCGTCTCCGCCACCTCCCACCGCTGCCCGCCCGTTCGGCATGCTCCCGGATACGCTCGGCGTGATCACGATCGAGGCTGATCCTGGTCCTGGCCGAGCACCAGCCCGGCGGCCCACTCGGCGAGGGCCGTGAAGTGCTCGGGCTGGAGCCCGAAGCGGTGGTCGACGTGCACGGTGAGGGCCGGGGCCGGGTGATGGGCGGCGATCCAGACGGTGTCGCGTTCGGTCAGTTCGTCGTCCACCCAGGCGAAGGGGCGGCCGGCGGCCCAGGTGACCAGGTGGCGGGTCTTCCAGTGCAGGTCCTCGGGGTCGCCCTGGTGCATGGTCGGCCAGTCCACGTAGGGGAGTCGGGGCAGGCCGAGCAGCGGGGAGACCCAGGTGTTGGCCTCGTCGGTCCAGGTGGTGCACCAGACCAGGTCGTACGGGAGCGCCAGCAGGGCCGGGCCGTGCTCCGGGTTGAGCCAGAGCCGGAGCGGGCGGACCCGGTCGGCGGGCCGGTGCTGCCACTGCATCTGCCGGGCGATCCAGGAGGCGGGCCTGACCCGGTGGGTCAGGTAGCCCTCGGGGCGGCGGTGCGGCTTGGCGTTGTACGGGTTCAGCGGGCCGTCCACATCGAGCAGGAGCAGCGGTCGGGACATCGGGACTCCTCGGGACGGTACGTGGGAGAACCCTAGACACTCCGTCGTCCGGGCGCCGCCGGATTTCGTCGGGGGGCTTGTGGAGTGGGCCCGGGCGGCGGGACCGTGGTGGCCGTACGCCGTCAACTCCCGTACCGGAGGCACCTATGCAGCTGACCCGCCGTACGCTCCTCGGCACCGCCGCCGCCACCCTGGTCACGGGTGCGCTCGGCAGCGGCCCGGCCGTGGCCGCCCCAAGAGCGGGGTCGTCCTGGATGGCGGGCCTGCCGGACGGGCGGTCGCTGCTGCGGATGACCATCCCGGGCACGCACGACTCCTGCTGCACCGATCCGGCGAACGGCAGCGAGTGGTCGCACACCCAGAACTGGGGCGTGCCGGAGCAGTTGGAGCGCGGCATCCGCTTCCTCGACATCCGGTGCAACGGCCTGGCGGGCGCGCCGGACGCGTTCGGGATCTACCACGCGGGCTGGTACCAGAACACCACCTTCGACCAGGTGCTGAACCAGTGCCGGAGCTTCCTGGCCGGCCACCCGGGCGAGGTGCTGCTGATGCGGGTGAAGAAGGAGAACGGCACCAACAACGACGTCGGCGCGGACTTCGCCCGGATCTTCAACGGCTATCTGGACACCAAGGGGTACCGGCCGCTGTTCTGGACGAATCCGTGGTTCCCCGCCCTGGGTCAGGCCCGGGGGCGGATCGTGCTGCTGACCGACTTCGCCAACGACTGGTCCGTGCTGCACTGGCCGGGCGGGGACAACGGCTTCCTGTCCAACGACGTGATCGACCTGCAGGACCGGTACACCGGGATCAGCAGCGGCACCAAGTGGACCTCGTACGTGCAGCGGCAGTTCGACAACGCCTTCAACGACCAGAACTCGGCGAAGCTCTACCTCAACTTCGCCAGCATCGGGAACGGTGAGTGGCCGAAGTACTCCTCACAGACCGTCATGCAGAAGGTCTGGGAGTACCTGGAGGCCCGCAAGCAGCAGCGGGCGAACCTCGGCGTGGTGCCGATGGACTTCCCCGACTTCCACACCAACGCCCTGCAGCTCCTGATCGACAAGAACTTCATCTGACCGGCTCCGTCAGCCCGTCGGTGCCCCGCCGTCATCCCTTCCGGGGAACCGGCGCGTGTCCGGCGGGGCCGCGGCGGCCCGGGGCGGGATGATCACCGATGATTCCGGCCCACCCTGGGAAAGAGACCTGATGATCCGCAAGACCGCCGCCTCCGTCTCCGCCGTCGCACTCGCCGTGCTGGGGGCGGCGCCCGCCGTCGCCTGGGCCGCCCCCGACCCGACCGCTGTGGCGCTGGACACCACCTGCTCGGAGGTCGGCAAGCTCGGCGCCCAGCAGGCCTTCGCGATGACCGCGATCGCCGCCCAGCCGCTGCCGGTGGCCGGGCTGGTCCAGCAGTGCACCGACAGCGCCCTCTCGGTGGAGGGCGACGCCGAACTCATGCACGCCCTCAGCGGGGCACCGTCGCTGGCCGGCAGCGGGCCGCTGGTCGGCTGACGCCCGCCCGGCCGGCGGACGCCGGGTCAGCCGGCCGGCGCGGAGCCGTCCCGGGCGGGCAGCTGCTGGACCGCCCAGCCGTTGCCGTCCGGGTCCGCGAAGAAGACGAACGAGCCCCACGGGAACTCCTGGACCTCGCTCACCGCCACACCCCGCGCGGCGAGTTCCGCGCGCGCGGCGTGGATGTCGGCGACCACCAGCTGGAGCCCCTGGGCCGAGCCCGGCGGGGTGTCCAGCAGCCCCGTCCCCAGGGCGATCGAGCAGGCCGAACCCGGGGGCGTGAGCTGGACGAAACGGACCGTGTCGCTGACCGTGTGGTCGTGGTCGGCGTGGAAGCCGACCTGATCGGTGTAGAACGCCTTGGCCCGGTCCACGTCCGTGACCGGGACCGCCACCAGTTCGAGTTTCCAGTCCATACCGGCGACGCTACCGAACACCGGCCGGCCCCTCACCCCGACACGCGCCTCAGCCCGCGTGCGCCGCCGCCCAGGCCCGGGCGGCGGCGATCCGGGCGGTGGTGCTGGGATGGCCGGCGAAGAGCAGCTGGAGCAGCCGGGGCGGGTCGACGTCGGCGATGTTGGCCACCGCCAGCCGGTGCTGCATCGCGATGAACTGCTCCGGGTCCGAGGTGAGTTCGAGGGCGTGGCGGTCGGCCCTGGCCTCGATCCGGCGGCTCGCGGCGCACTGGAACGGCCCGGCCAGGGCGCCGAGCACGGCCGCGCAGGCCGCGAACAGGAAGAGCGAGCGCGGGTCGGCGGCCGAAGCGGCCGAAGCGGCGTCGAGCAGCGGCCGCCAGGAGGTGAGCAGTCCGAGCAGGACGACCGCGACGGCGGCGCCGAGCGAGCCGAGCAGGGTGCCGGTGAGGACGTCCCGGTGCTTGACGTGGCCGAGTTCGTGGGCGACCACGAGTTCGACCTCGCGCGGGTCGGCGGTGCCGATCAGGGTGTCGTACGCGACGATCCGGCGGGTCGCGCCGAGGCCGGAGACGTAGGCGTTCAGCGCGGTGGTCCGGCGGGAGGCGTCGGCGACCAGCACCTCTTGGACCCGGATCGCGTCCCGCGCGGCCAAGTCCAGCAGCGCGGTGCGCAGTTCACCGGCGGGCAGCGGGGTGAACCGGTTGAACAGCGGCTCGACCAGCAGCGGGAAGAGGAACGAGAGCAGCGGCACCAGCAGGGCCGCGAGCAGCGCGGCGGGCAGCCACCAGCCCTCCGGTGACCGGTCGGTGAGCGCGTACAGCCCGTATCCCACCGGCAGCCCGAGCAGCAGGCCGAGGGCCAGCCCGCGCAGCCGGTCGGCCGCCCAGCCGGCCCAGCCCTGGGTGATCAGCCCGTACTCCCGGCGGATCACCCACAGCCGTGCGGCGGACGGGAGTTGGACCAGCTCGCCGATCAGCAGCAGGGCGGCGGTCCCGGCCAGGACCTGCGCCGTCCGGGTGCCGCCGAACAGGTCGCCGGCCCGGCCGACCAGTCCGGCCCCGGCCGGGGTGAGGCCGAGCAGCAGCAACGCGGCCGGCTCGGCGGCGCGGGCGCCGAGCGCCCAGGGCAGTTGGGCCCGGCGCAGCGCCCGGCCCCGGGCCACCTGCTCGGGGGTGAAGTCGTCCATGAAAGCCAAGGGTGGCAGAACGGCGGCGGCCCGCCCACCCCCGGAGGGGCGGACGGGCCGGGCGACGTGACTGGTGTTCAGCCGGATCAGACCTGGCCGGCCTTCTCCAGGGCCGAGCAGCAGGTGTTGACGATCAGGCGGGTGACCACGTACGGGTCGACGTTCGCGTTCGGGCGACGGTCCTCGATGTAGCCCTTGCGGTCCACCTCGACCTGCCACGGGATGCGGACCGAGGCACCGCGGTCGGACGCGCCGTAGGAGTAGACGTTCCACGGGGCGGTCTCGTGCTTGCCGGTCAGGCGGGACTGGATGTCGTCACCGTACTGGTTGACGTGCTCCAGGACCTTCTCCTGCGAGGCACCGAGCGACTCGCAGGCGGTGATGATGGCGTCGTAGCCCTCACGCATCGCCTTGGTGGAGAAGTTGGTGTGCGCGCCCGCGCCGTTCCAGTCGCCGCGCACCGGCTTGGCGTCCAGGGTCGCGTCGATGCCGAACTCCTCGGCGGTGCGGTAGAGCAGGTAGCGGGCGATCCACAGGTCGTCCGAGACGGTCAGCGCGTCGACCGGGCCGATCTGGAACTCCCACTGGCCGGGCATGACCTCGGCGTTGATGCCGCAGATCGCCAGGCCGGCGTCGATGCAGCGGTCGAGGTGCAGCTCGACGATCTCGCGGCCGAAGACCTCCTCGGCGCCGATGCCGCAGTAGTAACCACCCTGCGGGGCCGGGTAGCCGCCCTCCGGGAAGCCGAGCGGGCGGGAGCCCTTGAAGAAGGTGTACTCCTGCTCGATGCCGAAGATGGCCTCCTGAGCGGAGAACTGCTCGGCGACCGGACGCAGCAGCGCACGGGTGTTGGACTCGTGCGGGGTACCGTCCGTCTCCAGGACCTCGCAGAGGACCAGGATGTGGTCGCCGCCGCGGATCGGGTCCTTCACGACCTTGACCGGGTCGAGCACACGGTCCGAGGCGTGACCCTCGGCCTGGTTGGTCGACGAGCCGTCGAAGCCCCAGGTGGGGATCTTGTCCGCGTTGGCCAGCACCCGAGTCTTGGAACGGAGCTTGGCGGTCGGCTTGGTGCCGTCGATCCAGATGTACTCGGCCTTGATTGCCATTGCGGTGAACCTCACTGCTTGGGTGGTGGGTGCCCGCGTAGCGTCGCAAGCCGCCGTTTCCCCGTTGTTCCTCCTATGTAACGCCCATGTGAACCAACCGTCCGCAGCGGCACGAGTACGGTCGGAAAGTGCCACGTCCACATCCCGGACGATTGGTCCCACCCCTTGAGCGGTTCTGCTCAGTGCTTCCGGACCTGCGCGCGGCGCCGCCGGGTCATCCCCAGCGCCACCGCCCCGACCGCCAGCAGGGTGCCGGCGGCGGCCAGTACGGTGCCGGTCCCGCTGCTGCCGGTGGCGGCCAGCGTCCGGCCCTCGGGGCTCTCGCCCGCCACCGCGGGGACCGCCCGGTTGGCCCGGGCCGGGGTGCTGCCGGTGGCGGCGCTCGGGGTGGCCGCCGGGACGGGCTTCTCGCAGCTGACCGAGGCCACCGTGATCCGGCCGGTGACCTTGGCGACGTTCAGCTGCAGCGGGTTCACGTCCAGCGCGACCTCCAGGGCGGAGGCGGCGGCCGTGGCGGAGGTGGTGGTCCGCCGGGAGAACTGGATGTCGACCGAGCCGACACCCGGCACGTCCACCCGGGTCGGGCCGTTCAGCCCCAGCGTGACGGACTTGCCCAGCACGGTAATCCGGGCGGGCGAGTTCACCTTCGCGGTCGGCGGCCCGTCCACCGGGCAGGTCACCTCGGCGCTCAGCGCCTCGAGACCGAGCAGCGCCGCCCCCAGCAGACCGGGGGCCCGGACGTCGGCGTCCAGCAGTTCGACCTTGGCGGCCGAGCCGGTGGCGTCCGCCCTGGTGCTCGACCTGCCGACCTCCGCCCGCACCAGGGTGACCGGCCGCCCCTGGTCCACCCCGTCCACCTTGGCGGTCAGCACCGAGCCGTCCAGGCTGGCCGGGGACTCCACCTTGTTCAGCGAGATCCGGACCGGGACGGCGGCCGCACCGGCCACCAGGGCGACCTTCAGGTCGAGTTCGGCCGTGACGGCGGAGGCCCGGCCGGGCGAGGCGCCCGCCGGGTCGGCCGCCCGGGCGGTGCCCGGCAGGACCAGCGCGGCGGTCAGAGCGGTGGCGGCCGAGGCACGGAGAACGGAGTGGCGCACGGGCATGACGGAGGAACCCCCAGCGAGGAAGAGTGGGCAGAGCCGGCCACGGAAGCTCCTCGGCACAGGCACGGGGAGGGGGCGGTGCTCTCGACTGCCGTCAGTCTCTTCGAACAATCCGTCACATGAGCACCACTGAGCGTCAGTTCACTCTTTCGGGTCGAGTTGACGCGGAGTGCTGACGGGGCGCCGTTACGGCAGGCGCCAGTCCACCGGCTGGGCGCCCTGGCCGAGCAGCATCTGGTTGGCCCGGCTGAACGGGCGGGAGCCGAAGAAGCCGCCGCTCGCCGACATCGGGCTCGGGTGCGCCGACTCGACGGCCGGCACCTCGCCGAGCAGCGGACGCAGGTTGCGGGCGTCCCGCCCCCAGAGGATCGCCACCAGCGGCCCGCCCCGGTCCACCAGGGCCCGGATCGCCTGCTCGGTGACCTCTTCCCAGCCCTTGCCCCGGTGCGCGGCCGGCTTGCCCGGCGCGGTGGTCAGCGCCCGGTTGAGCAGCAGCACGCCCTGCTCGGTCCAGGGCGTGAGGTCGCCGTTGGCGGGCGGCGGGAAGCCGAGGTCGCGGCCGTACTCCTGGAAGATGTTGATCAGGCTGCCCGGGATCGGGCGGACCTCGGGGGCCACCGAGAAGCTCAGGCCCACCGCATGGCCCGGCGTCGGGTACGGGTCCTGACCCACGATCAGCACCCGCACCTGGTCGAAGGGCTGCTGGAACGCCCGCAGCACGTTCGGCCCGGACGGCAGGTAGGTCCGGCCCGCAGCGAGCTCCGCGCGCAGGAAGTCCCCCATCGCGGCGACCCGTCCGGCCACCGGCTCCAGCGCCTTGGCCCAGCCGGGCTCGACAATCTCGTTCAACGGACGTGCAGCCATACGGACCACCCTAACGGGCCCGGGCCGCACCTCCTGCAGGTGCCCTACCCAGGGGCTCGGGGCTGCGCTGTAGG
This sequence comes from Kitasatospora sp. NPDC101801, assembly GCF_044766665.1. Classification (NCBI taxonomy): domain Bacteria; kingdom Bacillati; phylum Actinomycetota; class Actinomycetes; order Kitasatosporales; family Streptomycetaceae; genus Kitasatospora; species Kitasatospora sp. NPDC101801. Next base: position 191,026 of record NZ_JBIWML010000006.1, on the reverse strand, counting down.
CAGGCGCTCCAGGTCTACTACCCAGAGGCTTGGGGGCTGCACTGTAGGCAGGCGCTCAACGGTCAACTACCCAGGGGCTCGGGGAACTGCGAGGAGATCTGGCGTTCGGGTCACTGCGAAAGTGCCTGACCATCTACGCGACGATCACCTTGCACGAGGCCGGCGTCGCAGTTCCCCGAGCCCCTGACCGTAGATGGCGCGCCGCATGCGAAAAGTCGGCGTCGCCCGCGCGGCGGAGCCGCACAACAGCAGAGCCCCGAGCCCCTGACCGTAGAGCTGAAGCACCTGCCAAAAGGTCGGCGTCGCCCACGCGGCGGAGCCGCACAACAGCACAGCCCCGAGCCCCTGACTCTCCCGAACCACCTGCCCAAAGGTCGGCCTCAGACGATTCGGCCGCGCAGGACGACGAGTTGGGGGTCGGCCAGGATGCGGATGTCGGTGCGTGGGTCGGCGGCGTAGACGACCAGGTCGGCCGGGGCGCCCTCGGTGAGGCCCGGGCGGCCCAGCCACTTGCGGGCGGTCCAGGTGGCGGCGCCGAGCGCGGCGAGCGGGGAGAGCCCGGCCTTGACGAGTTCGGCCACCTCCTCGGCGACCAGGCCGTGGGCGAGCGAGCCGCCCGCGTCGGTGCCGACGTAGATCGGGACGCCCGCGTCGTGGGCGGCACCGACCGTGTCGTAGCGCCGCTCGTGCAACCGCCGCATGTGCGCTGCCCAGGCCGGGAAGCGTTCCGCGCCGACCGAGGCCAGCTTGGGGAAGGTCGCGATGTTCACCAGCGTGGGCACGATCGCCACCCCGCGCTCGGCGAACTGCGGGATCAACTCCTCGGTCAGGCCGGTGGCGTGCTCCACGCAGTCGATCCCGGCGGCCAGCAGGTCGGGCAGCGACTCGGCGGCGAAGCAGTGCGCGGTGACCCGGGCCCCCTCCTGGTGCGCCGCCGCGATGGCCTCCCGCAGGGCGTCGCCGGGCCAGCAGGCGGCCAGGTCGCCGCGCTCGCGGTCGATCCAGTCACCGACCAGCTTGACCCAGCCGTCGCCGCGCCGGGCCTCGGCCCGGACGTACGCGGGCAGGTCGCCGGGCTCGATCTCGTGCGCGTAGTTGCGGATGTAGCGCCTGGTGCGGGCGATGTGCCGGCCCGCCCGGATGATCCGGGGCAGGTCCTCGCGGGCGTCCACCCAGCGGGTGTCGGCGGCCGAACCGGCGTCCCGGATCAGCAGGGTGCCGGCGTCCCGGTCGGTGATGGCCTGCTTCTCGCTGGTCGCGGCGTCCACGGCGCCGTGCGCGTCCAGACCGACGTGGCAGTGCGCGTCGACCAGGCCGGGCACCGCCCAGCCGTGCACCGTACTGGACTCGGCGGCGGGCCGTTGGTACGTCACCCGGCCGTCCAGCACCCAGAGTTCGTCCCGGACATCGTCCGGACCGACCAGCACCCGGCCCTTGACGTGCAGCACCGCAGCATCACCCATGCCCGCACTCTACCGAGCCCCGAACTCCCTGCCGAGGGACGGACTGGGGCAAACTGTCCTCGGCAGCCCTCCGCCCGGCCCCTCCCGAAAGGCCCCACCGTGAGCACCTTCCTCGACCTCCCGCCGCTCGGCGCCGCCCGGTTCGCCGCGATCGAGGACCAGGTCGCCGAGCTGCTGCAGACCCGGGCCGACGTGATCGTCACCCAGGGCGAGGCGCTGCTCCCGCTGGAGGCCGCGATCCGGAGTGCCGCGCACCCGGGCTCCACCGCGCTCAACATCGTCACCGGTCCGTACGGGCAGACCTTCGGCAACTGGCTGCGGGACTGCGGCAGCAAGGTGGTGGACCTGGCGGTGCCGTTCAGCACCGCCGTGACGGCCGGGCAGGTGGCCGAGGCGCTGGCGGGCCGGCCGGAGATCGACTTCGTCTCGCTGGTGCACGCCGAGGCGGCCACCGGGAACACCAACCCGGTGGCCGAGATCGCCGACGTGGTCCGCGAGCACGGGGCGCTGCTGATGCTGGACGCGGTCGCCTCGGTGGCGGCCGAGCCGTTGCTCACCGACGCCTGGGGCGTCGACCTCTGCGTGATCGGTGGCCAGAAGGCGATGGCCGGGCCGGCCGGGGTGTCGGCCGTCTCGGTCAGCGACCGGGCCTGGGAGCGGATCCTCGCCAACCCGGCCGCCCCGCGCCGCTCGTACCTCTCGCTGCTGGACTGGAAGGAGCGCTGGACCGACGCCGGGCGCACCGTACTGCCGCACGCCCCGGCCCAGTTGGAGATGCTCGCGCTCGGTGCCTGCCTGGACCGGATCGAGGCTGAGACGCTGGCCGGCACCATCGCCCGGCACCGCGCGGCGGCAGCCGCCACCCGGGCGGGGGTCCGGGCGCTCGGCGGGTTCTCGCTGTTCGTCCCGGCCGACCGGGACGCCGCCCCGGTCGCCACCACGATCCGCACCCCACCGGGCGTGGACGCCACCGCCCTGGTGGCCGGCCTGGACCCGGCGTTGCCGATCCAGGCCGGCGGGGGCGCCCTGGCCGGCGGGATGCTCCGCGTCAACCACTACGGTCGCGCGGCCACACTGGACACCGTGCTGGCCTGCCTGACCGCGCTGGCCGGCCTGGCACCCGACGCGGACGGCGTCACCGAGGCGGCCGAGGCGGCCTGGACCGCCGCGCTCGCGGGCTGAGTCGACGCACCGTCACGGTCAACGGTGCTTGCAGCAACTGGCGGCGCTGGTCACCCTGTTGGCGCAGTCGAACAGCGCCTGGTTCTCCCAGGCGTTGCCCGAACCGGCATCCGCCCGGTCCCAGCCGTTGCCCGCGACGGCGGCCCAGGTCGGCTCCCAGTAGTAGGCGCCCAGGCCCCGGCCGTTCGGGACGGCCTCGACCACGTTCAGCACGTCGCGCAGGTGGGCGGCCTGCCCCGCCTGGGTGGCGGGGCAGCCGCTCTGCACGTTCGCCACGAGGAAGTTGTGCTCCAGCGCGTCGTGGTTCGCGGTGGTGAAGGCGTAGGCGGTCTCGGCGACGAAGACCGGCTTGCCGTAGCGGGCGGCCGCGTCGTCGAGGGTGGCCTGCAGGTCGTTCAACGGGCCGTGCCAGCAGCCGTAGTAGGAGAGCCCGATCAGGTCGAAGGGCACGCCGTTGGCCACCGCGTTGTCGAAGAAGACCCGGGTGCCGGCCAGGTCGCCGCCCTTGGCCGGGTGCAGCGCGACCCTGGTCGAACTGCTCACCGCCTTGACCGCGTTGGCACCCTGCTTGAGCAGCCCGGCCAGGTCGGCCCAGTTCGATCAGGCAGCCCTGGGACCGGATCGGCGAGGAGATGGTCCGCCTGCTGCTCGCCCAGATCTCCGGCGATGACCCCTCCACGGTGATCCTCCCGACCGGACTGGTGATCCGCGACTCCGCCTGAGCGGCGATTTCCGGACAGCGCCCGGTGTTGCGCGGCGGTAACACCTGGGCGCGGCGGGGCCGTCAGCAGGGCGGACCCGGGGGCCGCGAGCGGTGGGGCGGAATTTTTTACGGCCGGATCAAGTCTGACGCGTGCACGTCGAGACTGCGTAGCCTCCTTGCACGGCGGCCCCTCACCGCCGGCCCCCACGGCTTCACCAGGAGAGCAGATGCGTCGTCCTGTCCGTTCCCTTGCCCACGCCTCCAGCCGGCTGCTCGGCGTGGCGGCCCTCGCCGGAATGCTGACCGCAGGTCAGTTCGCGATGCCCACCGTGATCGGCGCGGCCGCCGCTCCGGGCTCCACCTGCGTCGACGGCAGCGCCGGCGAGAACGCCTCGGCCCGTCAGGCCAAGGGCGGCCACGCCGCCGAGCCGAACGCGCTGACCGACGCCCAGGCCAAGGCGATGGACGCCGAACTGAGCGGCAAAGTAGCCCAGTTGAGGAAGTCGGCGCAGGGTCAGCAGCTGCTCTCGGGCAGCGCGCTGGCGGCCACCACCATCCCGGTCTACGTCCACGTGATCCACAGCGGCACCACCGGCAAGCTCAGCGCGGCCACGATCAGCAGCCAGCTGGCGGTCCTGAACGCGGCGTACGGCGGGCAGGGCTCGGGCAACACCGCCACCCCGTTCAAGTTCCAGCTGATCTCCACCGACTACACCGACAACTCCAGCTGGTACAACGGCGTCGCGCCGGGATCGGCCGCCGAGAAGAGCATCAAGACCACCCTGCGCAAGGGCGGTGCCAACGCGCTGAACCTGTACACCGCCAAGCTCGGCCAGGACCTGCTGGGCTGGGCCACCTTCCCGAGCTCCTACGCGTCGAACCCCAAGGACGACGGCGTGATGATCCTGGACAGCTCGTTCCCCGGCGGCTCGGCGACCAACTACAACGAGGGTGACACCGCCACCCACGAGGTCGGCCACTGGCTCGGGCTCTACCACACCTTCCAGGGCGGCTGCAACGGCAACGGCGACTACGTCAGCGACACCCCCGCCGAGGGCAGCGCCGCCTTCGAGTGCCCGACCGGCCGCGACTCCTGCGCGAGCAAGCCGGGCCTGGACCCGATCAAGAACTTCATGGACTACACCTACGACTCCTGCATGACCCAGTTCACCCCGGGCCAGGTCACCCGGATGACCAACTCCTGGGCCTCGTACCGCGCCTGACCCGGTCGACGGCCGACGGGCGCTCCTCCTTCCGGAGGGGCGCCCGTCGGCCGCTGTTCGTTTCACAGCCCTCCGGGAGACACCTTCGACGGCCAGAGTTGTATGGACAACTTCTGCTCTGGAGGACATCCCGATGGCTCTCTCGCCGTACTGGCTGCGCGACAACTGCCCCTGCACCGACTGTCGCGATCCGCGGACCGGGCAGAAGCTGTTCCAGATCACCGACCTGCCCGCCGAGCTGACGATCGCCGCCTCGGCCGAGGCGGACGGGGTGCTGGCGGTCGAGTGGTCGGACGGGCACGCCTCCCGGTACCCGCTCGACTTCCTGGCCGAGGAGGAGCAGCCGGGCGACGACGGGCGGACCGAGCAGGGCAAGCCGCTCTGGGCCGCCGCGGACTTCGCAGCCGGGCTGCCGGAGGCGGACTGGTCCGCGTACCTGGCCGAACCGGCCGTGCGGGCGGCGGTGTTGGGCTCGGTCCGGCGGTTCGGCTTCGCGCTGCTGCGTGGCGTGCCGACGGTCGAGCGGCAGGTGCTGGCGGTGGCCCGGACCTTCGGGTACGTCCGGGAGACCAACTACGGCGACCTGTTCGACGTCCGGGTCGAGGCCGACGCCAACAACCTGGCCTTCACCAACGTGGCGATCGCACCGCACACCGACAACCCCTACCGCGACCCGGTGCCGACCCTGCAGCTGCTGCACTGCCTGCGCAACGAGGCCGAGGGCGGCGACTCCGGCCTGGTGGACGGCTTCCGGGCGGCCGCCCTGCTGCGGGCCGAGCACCCGGCGGACTTCGCGGTGCTCACCGGTACGCCGGTGCCGTTCGTGTTCCGCGACCGGGGCACCGAACTGCGGGCCGACCGGCCACTGATCGAGGTCGACGCGCTGGGGCGGATCCGCGAGGTGCGGTTCAACAACCGTTCGATCGGCACCCTGCGGGGCGGTGACGTCGAGACGTTCTACCGGGCGTACCGGCGGTTCGCCGGGATCACCCTGCGGCCGGAGCTCCAGCTGGACTTCCGGCTCGGTCCCGGCGACTGCCTGATCTTCGACAACACCCGCCTGCTGCACGCCAGGACCGCCTTCGAACGGGACGGCGCCCGGCACCTCCAGGGCTGCTACGCCGACCTGGACTCGCTCGCCTCCACGCTCGCGGTGCTGGACCGGCGGGCCGCCGCGATCGACACCGTCGCCGGGCTGTTCGAGGGCGAGGGCGCCGGGGAGTACCTCGGTGAGGCGGTCACGATGGCCGGGCACATGCTCCAGTGCGGGGCGCTGGCCGAGGCCGCAGGTGCACCCGACCACCTGGTGGCCGCCGCCCTGCTGCACGACATCGGCCACTTCGGCGGCTCCGGCCTGGAGTTGATGGCGGGTCGGGACAACCGGCACAGCCACACCGGCGCGGAGTGGCTCGCCCGGTGGTTCGGTCCCGAGGTGACCGGACCGGTTCGGCTGCACGTGGCCGCGAAGCGGTACCTGTGCGCGGTCGAGCCGGCCTACCTGGCGCTGCTCTCCGAGGCCTCGGTCTTCACCCTCCAGGTGCAGGGCGGTCCGATGACGCCGGAGGAGGCGGCGGAGTTCGCCGCGCTGCCGGGGGCGGCCGACGCAGTGGCCGTCCGGCGCTGGGACGACCAGGCGAAGGACGCCGACGCGGCCACCCCGGGCTTCGACCACTTCCGGCCGCTGCTGACCCGACTGCTGGGAGCTGCTCTGTAGGCAGACGCTCAGCCGTCAACTACCCAGGGGCCCGAGGCTGCACCGTAGGCAGGCGCTCAGCGGTCGACCACCCAGGGGCTCGGGGAACTGCGAGGAGGTCTGGCGTCCGGGTCACTGCGAAAGTGCCTGACCACCTACGCGACGATCACCTTTACCGAGGCCGGCGTCGCAGTTCCCCGAGCCCCTGACTCCGTAGCGGGCTGAGCACCTGCCAAAAGGCCGGCGACACCCGCGCGGCGGAGCCGTGCGACCGGTCAGTCGCTTTCGCGGGCGTGGCGGGAGAGGGCGGAGGAGGCGAGGGAGTTGTGGATGCTGAAGGCGACGGTGCCGGGGAGGTAGCGGTCCTGGGACCACTCGACGGGGGTGCCGGTGGGGTCGGTGGTGCGGCGCTTCTCGCGGAGGAGGGGGCTGCCCCGGCGGCAGGTGAGGAGGCGGGCGTCGTCGGCGTTGGCGGCCACCACGTCGATGGTGTGGTCGGCGTCGGTGAAGAGGATGCCGTGTTCGCGCAGGGGCTCGGTGTGGGAGACCACGTCCGGGGGGAGCTGGGCGACCAACTCGCCGACCAGCGGCGGGTAGACCGTCCGTTCCACCATCACGGGGGTGCCGGAGAGGGTGCGCAGACGGAGCGTGACGTAGACATCCGTGCCGGGCTCCAGGCGGAGCTGCTCGCGCTCGGCGGCGTCGGCGGGCCGGCGGACCAGGGACTCCAGCCGGCCGCCGGGCTCCTCGCCCATCGAGCGGGCCCAGTGGGTGAAGGAGAGCAGCTCGGAGAAGCTCTGCACCCGGGCGGTGCCGAGCACCACCCGGCGGGTGCCGCGACGGGAGGTGACCAGCCCGTCGGCGCGCAGCACGGCGAGGGCCTGCCGGACGGTGCCCCGGGAGACGCCGTACTGCTCGGCCAGGGCACCCTCGGCGGGCAGCCGTCCGGCGTCGCCGTAGGAGCCGGAGGTGATGGCTTCGCGCAGGTCCGCGGCCACCTTGCGGTAGAGCGAGCCGGCGGCGCGGTCCTGGTCGAGTGCCACGTGCGTCAAAGTCCTTCCCTGCGCGACGTCCTGTCCACCCAGATGGTGCACGGACGCCACCGACTGTAGCCGCTGCCGATCACCGTGCAGGGGTCGGCCGACACCGTTCCCGCAGCCGCCCCCTGTACTGGGGGATCCGTTCACCTTCCCGTCACCGGGCTCCGGCGTACTTACCTCCGGCAGCCAAGTTGGCTGGCCAACTTGGCACAGCGTCAGCTGGCCCTCCCCTCGCGAACTCCCCTTCCTCAGGAGATCCACCCGTGATCACGCACCGTTCCCGTGCCGCCGCCCTCGCGGCCGTGCTGACCGCCGCCGCGCTCTCCCTGTCGGCCTGCGGCTCGGCGGGCTCGACCGCCAAGTCCGGTGACACCGCCTCGAAGGCGGGCACCAAGGAGGCCAAGGACGCCGCCTCCGCGGCCGACCTCGGCGGCACGGACGCCCTGATCGCCGCCGCCAAGAAGGAGGGCAAGCTGCACGTCATCACGCTGCCCCGGGACTGGGCGAACTACGGCAAGATCATCGATGGCTTCAAGGCGAAGTACGGCATCGAGGTCGAGGAGGAGAACCCGGACGGCTCCAGCCAGGACGAGATCAACGCGATCACCTCCCGCAAGGGCCAGGACCGCGCCCCCGACGTGGTGGACCTCGGCAGCGCCTTCGCCATCCAGGCGGTCAAGGACGGCCTGCTGGCCCCGTACAAGGTCGCGAGCTTCGACAAGGTCGCCGAGACCATGAAGGACCCGAGCGGCGCCCGGGTCAACGACTACGGCGGCTACATCTCGATCGGCTGCGACGCCAAGAAGATCCCGACCTGCCCGAAGACCTTCGCGGACCTGCTCAAGCCCGAGTACAAGGGCAAGGTCGCACTGAACGGCAACCCGACCAAGTCCGGCTCGGCCTTCGGTGGCGTCTACGCGGCCGCGCTGGCCAACGGCGGTTCGCTGGACAACATCCAGCCCGGCATCGACTTCTTCGGCAAGCTGAAGGCGAACGGCAACTTCAACCCGGTCGAGTCCACCCCGGCCACCATCGAGAAGGGTGAGACCCCGATCTCGATCGACTGGTCCTACCTGAACGCCGGCTACACCGACCAGTTCAAGCCCAAGGGCATCGACTGGCAGGTCTCGATCCCGGTCGACGGCAGCTATGCGCAGTACTACAACCAGGGCGTCAACAAGTTCGCCCCGCACCCGGCCGCCGCGCGGCTGTGGCAGGAGTACCTGTTCAGCGTCGAGGGCCAGAACCTCTTCCTGGGCGGCTACGCCAACCCGGCGCTGTTCGACGCCATGAAGAAGGACAACACGCTGGACGCGGCCGCTGCGGCCAAGCTGCCGGTGATCGAGAAGCCGTTCACGGTCTTCCCGACCCCCGAGCAGATCACGGCCGTGAAGAAGGTCGTGACCGAGAACTGGACCAAGGCGATCGCGGGCTGATCACCGAAATGACCACGGCTCCCACCCCGGTGCCGACCCCCGCCGCCACTGACCAGGTCAGTGGCGGCGCGCGGGTCCCCACCGCAACTCCCTTCCCCCACAAGCGTGTCCGGTCGCTGCGCCGCCTCGGCGGCTCCTGGCTGGCCACCGTCCCGCTGCTGCTGTTCTTCCTGGTCGGCTTCGGCCTGCCGGCCGTCGCGATCGTGATCGGCGCGTTCACCGCGTCGAGCGACGCCGAGACCGGTGCCGGGCAGTTCACCACGGCCAACATGACCGACTCGGTGCAGGGCGCCTACCAGACCGCCCTGTGGAGCAGCGTCAAGCTCTCCGCGCTGACCGCGCTGCTCGCCACCCTGATCGGTCTGCCGATCGCCCAGGCGATCGTCACCTCCCGGTTCCGCGCGCTGCGCGAGGCAGTGCTCACCGCCTCCGGCGTGCTGGCCAACTTCGGTGGCCTGCCGCTCGCCTTCGCCTTCGTCGCCACCCTCGGCAACGCCGGCGAGATCACCAAGATGTTCAACCTGACCGACCACGGCTGGTCGCTCTACTCGTTCACCGGCCTGACCGTGGTGTACCTGTACTTCCTGGTGCCGCTGATGGTGCTCACCGTCACCCCGGCGCTGGACGGGCTGCGGGTGCAGTGGCGCGAGGCCGCGCAGAACAACCGGGCGACCGGCTTCCAGTACTGGCGGCACGTCGCGCTGCCGATCCTGTTCCCCTCGCTGCTCGGCGGTTTCGTGCTGCTGTTCGGCAGCGCGTTCGCCGCGTACGCCACGGCGGCCGCGATGGTCGGCGCCACCGTGCCGCTGATCAGCCGTTCGATCGCGGACGCGCTCTCCGGCAACGTGCTGGTCGGACAGGGCAACCTGGCGCTCGCGCTCAGCCTGGACATGATCCTGGTCGCCGTCCTGGTGATGGCCGTCTACCTCCCCCTCCAGCGCCGGAGCGCCCGATGGCTCAGCTGACCCGAAAGAATCCGTTGGGCCGACTGCGCGTCTGGCGCGGCCTCGTCCTGCTGCTGGCCGGGGTGTACTTCCTGGTGCCGATGGGGGCCTCGGTCTGGTTCTCGATCGACAGCCACCAGGGCATCGACTTCGCCGCCTACACCGGCCTGCTCAGCGCCCCCGGCTTCACCGACAGCCTGCTGCTCACCCTGGAGCTGGCGGCCGTCACGGTCGTGGTGCTGCTGCTCCTGCTGGTGCCGGCGCTGATCGCGGTCCGGCTGGGTTCGCCCCGGCTGCGGGTGCTGCTCGAAGTGGTCTGCACCCTTCCGCTGGTGGTCCCCCCGGTGGCGCTGACCGCCGGACTGATCGGCGTGCTGCGCTGGGGTCCCGACTACCTGATGGACACCCCGTTCTTCCAGACCATGGTGTTCATCCAGGACCCGAAGTTCCCGCTGGTGCTGGTGATCGCGTACGTGCTGATGTCGCTGCCGCTGGCCTACCGGGCGCTGGACGCCGGGCTGCGCGCGGTGGACGTCCGCACCCTGGTCGAGGCCGCCCGCAACTGCGGGGCCGGCTGGCCGCGCGCGGTGCTCACGGTGGTGCTGCCGAACCTGCGCGGCGCCCTGTTGAACGCCTCCTTCCTGACCCTGGCGCTGGTGCTCGGCGAGTTCACCGCCTCCTCGATCCTGGGCTACCAACCGTTCGCGGTCTGGATCTACAACGTCGGCAACAGCCAGGGCCAGATGTCCGTCGCGGTCTCCGTGCTGAGCCTGCTGATCACCTGGGTGCTACTCCTCCTGCTGTCCACGGCCGGCCGTGAGCGGCGCCGCCGCGCAACCACCCACTGACCCTCTGCGGAGACAACCCCCATGAGTACCACCACTGTTGACAAGAAGACGGCCGTCGGCGCCACCGTCGAGTTCAAGGCGCTGCGCCGGTCCTTCGGTGCCACCACCGCGCTGGACGGCCTGGACCTGACCATCAACCCGGGCGAGCTGGTGGCGTTGCTCGGCCCGTCCGGCTGCGGCAAGACCACCGCGCTGCGCATCCTGGCCGGCTTCGAGTCGCACGACTCGGGCCAGGTGCTGGTGGACGGCGAGGACATCACCGGGGTGCCCGCGCACCGCCGGGACGCCGGCATGGTGTTCCAGTCCTACAGCCTCTTCCCGCACCTGAGCGCCGCCGACAACGTGGCCTTCGGCCTGCGGATGCGCGGCACCGGCAAGGCCGAACGCCGCAACCGGGCCCAGGAGTTGCTGGAGCTGGTCGGCCTGCCGCAGCACGCCGACCGCTACCCGCACCAGCTCTCCGGCGGTCAGCAGCAGCGGATCGCGCTGGCCCGCGCGCTGGCCCTGCAGCCGCGCGTGCTGCTGCTGGACGAGCCGCTCTCCGCACTGGACGCCAAGGTCCGGCTGAGCCTGCGGGACGAGATCCGGCGCCTCCAGCAGGAGTTGGGCATCACCACGCTGTTCGTGACGCACGACCAGGAGGAGGCGCTGTCGATGGCCGACCGGGTCGCGGTCCTGCGGGCCGGGCGGCTGGAGCAGTGCGCCACCCCGTCCGAGCTGTACGCCCGCCCGGCCACCGCGTTCGTCGCCGAGTTCGTCGGCACCATGAGCCGGATCCCGTGCGTCCGCTCCGGTGACTCCGTGGTGCTGTTCGGCCGCCCCTTCGCGGTGGACGGCACCCTGCCGTACGACGGCGAACTCGACGTGCTGGTCCGGCCGGAGAACGTCGGCCTGACCCCGTCGCCGACCGGCCCGGCCCTGGTGGTCTCCGCCTCGTTCCTGGGCAGCGTCACCCGGCTCACCGTACGGTTGGCCGACGGCACCGAGGTGAAGGCCGACCTGCCGACCGAGGCGGCCGCCGTGCTGCCGATCGGCAGCAACGCCGAACTCACCCTGCCCGACCGCCCGGTGCTGGTCGACCGCCGCACCGCCTGATCCACCACCGAAGGTACCGCCATGCCTGAAACCGCGACATCCGCCGCCCGCAAGCCCGCCGCCGTCCTGTTCGACATGGACGGCACCCTGGTCGACACCGAGCAACTCTGGTGGGACGCCGCCGTCGAGTGCGCGGCCGAGCTCGACCTCACGCTCACCGACGCCGACCTGCCCGAGGTGCTCGGGCAGGCGGTCGAACACACCGCCGCGCACCTGCACCGGGCCAGCCGCACCACGCTCAGCGAGCTCGAACTCGCGGTGCGGCTGAACGACTCGTTCACCGACAAGGTGGCCGCCGAGGTGGTGCCCCGCCCCGGTGCGCTGGCCCTGCTGGCCGAACTGCGGGACGCCGCCGTGCCGACCGCGCTGGTCTCCGCCTCGCCCCGGCGGGTGGTCGACCTGGTGCTCGGCACCCTCGGCCGGGACTGGTTCGCCGTCACGCTGGCCGCCGAGGACACCCCGCGCACCAAACCCGAGCCCGACCCGTACCTGGCCGCCGCGGCCCGGCTCGGCCTGGACCCGGCGCTCTGCGTCGCGGTCGAGGACACCCCGACCGGGGTCGCCTCCGCGTACGCGGCGGGCTGCGCGGTGCTGGCCGTGCCGTCCTCCGCCGTGCCGATCGCCGCCGCCGAACGGATCACCCTGCTGGCCAGCCTGGAGCAGGTGGACCTGGCCCTGCTGGCCGGGCTCACCGGACCGCGCTGATGCCGTACCTGCTGCTGGCGCTGGCCATCCTGAGCGAGGTCTGCGCCACCAGCTGCCTCAAACTCACCGAGGGCTTCAGCCGGTTGTGGCCGAGCATCGGGGTGGGCCTGGGTTACACGCTCTCCTTCGTGCTGCTCGGCCGGGCGCTGAAGCACATCCCGGTCTCGGTCGCCTACGCCGTCTGGTCCGGCGCGGGCACCGCCGCCGTCGCGGCGATCGGCGTGGTGGCCTTCGGCGAGCAGCTCGGCAAGGCGCAGTGGATCGGCATCGCCCTGGTGATCGTGGGGGTAATAGTCCTCAATCTCCGGAGCAGCCACTGAGTTAGCGGTACTCCCGTCGCTCCGTCATGTCCTGTTCACGCGAAGTCCGCCGGGACTAGAGTGAATTGGGTCAGTTGTACAGCCAACTCGACCCAGCCGCGCCAGCGTTGGTGCGGCGGACAGGAGCTCCGTGGCGACCGGCAGCACGCTCGCGCTCAGCACGCCGACCAACCCCGCCGAGGGCGACAGGCTCACCTTCCACTGGACCACCGACGCGCCCGACGCCAAGAACTGGGTCGGCATCTACGACGGCACCCGGCTGCCCGGGACCGGCTCCTCGCTGCTCTGGAAGTACACCCCTGGCACCTCGGGTGACGTGCAGCTGGACACCTCGGCGCTGACCGGCGGCCCGTACACCGCCTACCTGCTGGCCAAGGACGGCTACGGCATCCTGGCCCGGACCGCGCCGTTCAGCTTCCGGCCCAAGCCCGCGCCGGTCCGCCCACACCTCGCGGTGGACGCGCTGACCGCCACCCCGGTCGCCCCGGGGGCGGCGGTCGGCGTGCAGCTGGGCGGCCTCTGGGTCCGGGCGGCGGGCGCGGTCGGCTTCCGCCGCACCGGCGGGGTCTCCTGGCTGTCCGTCAGCTCGGCCGGCCAGGTCACCGGCACCGCCCCGGCGACCGCGCTCGCGGACCCCGCCGTGCTCACCGTGGAGGCCAAGGACACGGCGGGCAACACCGACACCCTCACCCTGCTGGTGCCGGTGCAGGCGGCCGGCGCGCCGATCCGCCTCAAGGTCGCGGCCTGGAACCTGGCCAACGCGGGCGCCGCCTTCACCGACCCGGTGGAGAAGCAGCTCCGGGTGATCCTCACCCAGGGCCTGGACGTGCTCGCGCTCCAGGAGACGGCGGGCACGGCCGCGCAGACCCTGGCCACCGCGCTCGGCTGGTACGCCCAGCAGACGGCCGGCAGTGTGGGCATCCTCAGCCGCTACCCGCTGGCCGCCGCGACCACCCCCGCGCTGCCCGCCGTCGGCGTCACCGTCCAGCTGCCGGGCGGCCGTTCGGCCCGGCTCTGGGGCGCGCACCTGGACGAGACCGGCTACGGCCCGTACGCGATCCAGGACGGCCAGAGCGCCGCCCAGGTGGCGGCCGCCGAGGCCGCGTCCACCCGGGGGCAGCAGGCCACCGCGCTGGCCACCGCCGTCAAGGCCGACATCGCCACCGGCGTCCCGGTGCTGCTGGCCGCCGGGCTGGCCTCGCCCTCGCACCTGGACTGGACGGCCGCCACCGGACGCCCGCTCGACTGGCCGGTCACGGTAGCCCTGCAGAACGCCGGACTGACCGACGCCTACCGGACCGCACACCCCGACCCGGTGGCCTTCCCCGGCGCGACCTGGTCGCCGACCCGCAAGCAGCGCGGCAGCAAGCCGGAACCGCAGGACCGGATCGACCAGGTCCAGTACGCGGGCCCGCTCACCCTGGTCGAAGCGCACACCCTGGCCACCGGCCGCCCGCAGCCCGACCCGGCTGTCACCGGCAACGAATGGCCCTCCGACACCGCCGCCGCCGTCGCGACCTTCACTCTCTGAAAGGCTGTTCCTGATGACCGAGTTCAGCCGTCGCACCTTCGTCGGGGCCACCGCGGCCGCCGGCGCCGCCGCACTGGTCGGCCTGCCCGCCGAGACCGCCGCCGCCGTCACCCCGGGCTCCGTCGGCCTCTCCGGCACGGTCGCCGACATCCGGCACGTGGTGATCCTGATGCAGGAGAACCGCTCCTTCGACCACTACTTCGGCACTCTCAACGGCGTCCGGGGCTTCGGCGACAAGCAGGCACTGCAGTTCCCGGACGGCGGCAACGTGTTCCGCCAACCCGACGCCGGGCGCAGCGACGGCGGGGTGATGCTGCCGTACCGGATGGACACCACCAAGTACAACGCGCAGAACGCGGGGGGCCTGGCGCACGACTGGGCCACCGGGCACCAGGCCATCAACAACGGCGCGATGAACAAGTGGATCGCCGCCAAGGGCGAGCGCGCGATGGGGTACTTCACCCGCGAGGACATCCCCTACCAGTACGCGCTGGCCGACGCGTTCACGATCTGCGACGCCTACTTCACCTCGCTGGCCGGGCCGACCGACCCCAACCGGCTGTACCTGTGGACCGGTACCTCGGGCCCCGGGGTGGACGGCACCACCGGGCCGTGGATCGACAACACCCCGGTCACCGACAACCCGGTGGCGGACTGGACCACCTACGCCGAGCGGCTGCACGCCGCCGGGGTGAGCTGGCGGGTCTACCACAACCCGAGCAAGGACGACCGGACCGGCGACTACGACGACAACGCATTGTCGTACTTCAAGCAGTTCCACAACTTCCCCGCCACCGACCCGCGGTACATCAACGCGATGACCAAGTTCGACCTCACCGCGTTCGACCAGCACTGCAAGGCGGGCACCCTGCCCACGGTCTCCTGGCTGGTCGCGCCGTACCTGTTCAGCGAACACCCGGCGGCCAACCCCAACTACGGGGCGCACTGGGTGAACACCGCGCTCCAGTCGCTGATGGCCAACCCGGAGGTGTGGAAGCACACCGCCTACCTGGTGATGTACGACGAGAACGACGGCTACTTCGACCACATGGTGCCGCCCACCCCCGAGCCGGGCACCGCGAACGAGTTCACCCAGGGCCGGGCCATCGGTTTCGGCAACCGGGTGCCGCTCTGGGTCGCCTCCCCGTGGTCGCGCGGCGGCTGGGTCAACTCCCAGGTCTTCGACCACACTTCGGTGCTGCGCTTCCTGGAGGTGGTGACCGGGGTGCAGGAACCCAACATCTCCGCCTGGCGCCGAGCCGTCAGCGGTGACCTGACCAGCTGCTTCGACTTCGGCTCCCCCGACCTCTCGCTGCCGACCCTGCCGGACACCGCCGCCCTGATGGCCAAGGCGGACGCCGCCGCCGGTCTCCCGGCCGTCAAGCTGCCCGCCCTCGGCGCCCAGGCGATGCCCGTCCAGGAGTCCGGCAGCCGGCCGCACCGGAAGCTGCCGTACCGGCCGTGGGCGGAGGTCGCGGTCGACCGGAGCACCGGCAGGGTCACCTGCACCATGACCAACTCCGGTTCGGTGGCCTTCCCCTACGCGGTCTACCCGAACATCGTGTACGCCTTCGCGGGCACCCCGTACACGGTGCCCGCCGGGGCCACCGCGAACTATCTCTGGGACACCGCCGGCACCGACGGCCGGTACGACTTCACCGTGCACGGCCCGGACGGCTTCGTCCGCCGGTTCGCCGGTGCGGTGGTGCCGACCGGGCAGGACGACGTCGCCGTCCCGGTGGTGACCGCCGCCGTGGTCGGCTCCGCGCTGACCCTGACCCTCACCAACGCCGGGCGGACGCCCGCGTACTTCGCCGCCGCACCGAACGACTTCGGCACCCCGGCGCAGTCCGTCTGGGTCCCGGCCCAGTCCACTCGGACTCTCAACTGGGCGCTCGACCAAGGCCGTTACGACGTCACGGTGACCGCCGCCACCGGCACCCGGTTCGCCCAGCGCTACGCGGGCACCCTGCACTGACCGATATCCGGGTGCCCGTCAGGCCCGGTCGTCCTACCCTCGGCAGATGGACAGGACGGCCGGACTGCTGAACGTGGTGGACATCGAGGCGACCTGCTGGGAAGGCACTCCCCCGGCGGGCGCGGTGAGCGAGATCATCGAGATCGGGCTGACCGTGGTCGACCTCGGCAGCAGGCGGCGGGTGGGGCGGCTCCGGATCGTGGTGCGCCCCGCCCGCTCCTCGGTCAGCGCCTTCTGCACCGAGCTGACCGGCCTGACCCAGGCCGAGGTGGACGGCGGGGTGAGCTTCACCGAGGCATGCCGGCTACTGGCCCGCGAACACCTCAGTGGGGCGCTCCCGTGGGCGAGTTGGGGCGACTACGACCGCAAGCAGTTCACCCGCCAGTGCGCGGCCGCCCGGGTCGCCTACCCGTTCGGACACCGCCACCTGAACGCCAAGGCCGTCTTCACCGAGGCGTACGGGCTGCGCAAGCGGCCCGGCATGGCGCAGGCCCTCGCCCTGGCCGGCCTCCCGCTGGAGGGCCGTCACCACCGGGGCGAGGACGACGCCTGGAACATCGCCGCCCTGGTCCTCGACCTGGCGGCCCGCGGCGACTGGCCCGACGCCCCGCCCGACGCCGCCCGTCCCTGACCGGTCCCGACCGGCCCGCCCGGTGCGCCGCCGGCCGGCGTCACCGACGCTCCGGCCGACCTACCTCGACGACGCCGCGCGGAGAAGGAACCTCCGCCTGGGGCACGGCAGTCGCCCCGATCGCCGACCGCCGACCGGCGCGCAGCAGCAGCAGGTGGGGCACCTGCGACACCGCAATCACCGGAGCCGCGATCAGGGCCATCCCCTCGCCGCTGATGCCAGCCCACTCCGCGAGGTACACGGCAGCGACCGCGAGGCCGAACGCCGCGGCGGTGGCAGCCGTCCGCCACCCGAATCCGGCCTCCGCCACCACCTCCGGCTCCTGGGTCCGGCCCTTCTCGGCATCCACCAGGGCGAGGTAGCGCTGCTCCTGAACGGCTGCCAGCAGCCCGGCGACGGTCTCCACCAAGGCGCGCAGGGAAGCCGGGTCCCGGTCGGCGGTGGCACGGAAGCGAGCGTGCAGCTCAAGGCTCATCGCCTTCGCCTGTCCCAGCAGTGCCCGCTGGTCACCGGGGTCCGGCGACACCCCGTACCGGGCGTGGTCGGCCAGGGCCACATCCAGGGCCCGCAACGCCTCGGCGAGCCGGAACTGACCGCGACGGTCCTTGGAGCCGAGCCGCTCGACGCTCACCGTCAGCACCCGCAGGACCGCCGCACGCAGCCGCTCGTCGCTCTGCCCCCGCTCGACGGCCCGCGAGTCCAGCAGCAACAGCACGATGCACAGCCCCAACAACGAGAAGGTCGGCAGGAACGCACCGGCCACGACGAGCCAGCCGAAGCCGAGCTTCCACAGGGCGACCAGGCTCAGCAGGGTCGGCGGAACAGCCAGCCCGAGGGTCCATCCCTGTTCCACGCGCTGCCGACGGGTCACCACCTGCCAGGCCGTCGTGTCCCGCAGCAGATGGTGCGGGACCGTCAGCTCCCCGGCCTTCAGCTTCCTCCGCAGGTCCACGGCCGACCGGGCCGCTGCCCGGGCGGAGCCGTGCGACAGGCCGAGCCGGCCGAGAAGCGGGAGCTGACGACGACCGCGCTGCCGGCAGAACTGCAGCTCGACCATGATCAACGTACCGATGCCGACCGTACCGAAGGCCATCCACCACGAAAACACGTGACCGAACAGCCAACCCACCATGCTCATAGAGATCTTTCGTGCCTTCGTCTCGTCGTACTGCCGGTCGTGCGACCCGCAGGGCCCCGCCCGCGCCTCATCGGTTCAAGCACCGACAACCCCACCGTCCGCCACGAGCCCGGGCCGCACGGGGATGTCGCAGGCTCCCCGTACGATCCGCCGCATGAGAGCTTCCGGCACCTTCACCGTAAAGAGCTTCGTCCCGGTCGAGCTGACGGCCGATCCGGTCGTGGCGACCGCACTGCCGGTCGGCCTGGCGACCATGGAGAAGCAGTTCGAGGGCGAGGCCGAGGGCCGTTCGGCCACCGTCTTCACCGGCGCGTACGACCAGGCGGCCGGGGTCGGCACCTACCTGGCGATGGAGTCCTTCGAGGGCACGCTGAACGGCCGCTCCGGGGCGTTCAACTTCGTCCACTCGATGACCACGGCGGGTGCCGAGCCGACCGACCGGTTCTTCCTGATCGTGCCGTCCAGCGGCACCGGTGAGCTGGCGGGCATCACCGGCGCCGGCGGCCTCCAGGTGGACGCCGACGGCACCCACCGGATCTGGTTCGACTACGAGCTCTGACCCGGCTCCGGCACGATCGCGTACGCCTCGATCTCCAGCAGCAGCCCCGGCAGGAACAGCCCGGCCACCTGGACGGCCGAACTGGCCGGGGCGTGCGCGGTGCCGAGTGCCTCGTCCCACGCCGTCCGCACGGCCGGCAGGTGGCCGATGTCGGTGACGAAGACGGTCAGCTTCGCCAGGTGCTCGAAGCCCGCCCCGGCCGCCGCCAGGCAGTGCCCGATGTTCGCGAACACCTGCCGGGCCTGCCCCAACGCGTCCCCCGCCCCGACCAGCTCCCCCTTCTCGTCGAAGGCCACCTGCCCGGCCACGAACACCTGCCGTCCCCGGCCCGCCACCACGTGGCTGTACCGGCTGCTGGGCGCGACCCCGGTCGGGTCGCTGATGCGGTCGAGCTGGGACATCGCACACTCCTCGTTCGAACGGCCGGGCCGCCCCGGCACCGCCCCCATCCTGGTCCGCCGCCCGCTCGCCCGGTACCGAATTCCGTCGCCCGCCCGACCCCGCGTCAGCTCCGGTGGTCCGGCCCGGCGACGAGGGTCCCGGCCTGCTCCGGGGAGCCGACAGCGCCAGGGCCTGCCGTCGAACTCCCGTCGTCGCCCGAAGGGCGGCCCTGCGGCGTCCGGTGCGGCGAGAGTGCGTACAAGCCGTCGTGAGGCAGACGGGAGTTCGACGACAGGCCCTAGGACGGGTGACCGGGGTACGGGGGCGGGAGCCGGAAGGCGGCTGCTGCCTCCTGGCGGTCGACCAGGCCCGAGAGTTCGCGTTCGACGTCGCCCCAGTCGCCCGGGTGGACCGGGGGGCGGTGGGTCCAGGGCAGGGGGTCGAAGGCGAGGGTGGTGAAGTTGCGCCAGGCCAGGCCGCGTTCGGACGGGACGGGGGTCAGGGCCGCACCGCCGATCTGGTCGGCGGCCAGCTGGGTCAGACCGGGAGGCAGCGGGCCGGCGGCGGCCAGGGTGATCCGCAGCCGGAAGACCGGACCGAGGTAGCGGCGGATCGCGTCCTCGAAGAACTCCCGGCCGGCCTCGGCCGCCGGATCACCCCGGCGGCCGCCCTGCTGCCACGGCGGACCGGCCAGCCGGGTGTACAGCTCGGCAAACTGGTGGAACAACAGTCCCGCCTCGGGGCGCAGTTGGACCGGCTCCAGGGCCACCGAGAGGGTGGTGGGCACCGGCTGCCCGGTCAGCTCGGTCCAGAGCAGCCGCCAGGACCGGCCGCTCGGCACCAGCCGGGCAGCGGTGGCGGCCTGCCGGCGGGGCGAGCCGGCCCGGGCGATGGTCCGGACGTCGATCCGCTTCCGGATCTCCCGTAGGTCCGCCGTCGCGGGCGGCCGGCCGTTCGCCGTCAGGGCGGTCAACTCGGCGGTCACGTCCACCGGTTCACCGACCAGCCGGGCAGACGGACCGGAAGGACCGGGCGGACCGCTCAGCACGGCCCGGGCGGCGGCGACCGCCGCGGCCGGGGTCGGGGCGTCCGCCCGGGCGAGCAGGACGACCCGGAGCGGGCCACCCGTCCCGCCGGTGCAGCGCAGTTCGAACCGGCCGCCGGGGCGGCAGCGCGCGGACAGCCAGGCCAGCGCGGCACCCTCGGCCTCGGCCTCGACCCCGGTCCGGTGCGCGTCCGACCCGGGGGCCGGGGTGATCCGCAGCGCGGCCCAGGCGGTGTGCCCGCCCGCGCCGTCGGCACCCACCAGGATGCCGGGCTCCCGCCGGTCCACCCTCACCCCCGGGCGGCACGGGCCGACCGCAGGTCGGCCGCACCGCCCGCCCCGCCGCTCAAGACGTACCCGTTCTGATCATGCGAGTCCCCCTGGCAGATCGTCAGATCGCTTGTGCGGTCGACATGTTCGCACATCGACGCGTCCCTGTCAGAGGAAGCCTCCCCCGGACCGGGACCCTCTGGTGACGCCTGCCCCAGGCGTCCGGGACAGCGGGCTCCGCACGATGGGGAGCAGAACGACACCCCGTCCGCGGACCCGAGGAGGAGAACGGCATGTGGTCGACCCACCCCGTCACGGCGGTCGAGTACGCCGACGAACTGATCGTCGCGGCGCCCGGCGGCGCCTCCGACGTGTACGCGATGCACGGCGGCCTGGCCGTCGCGCGCTGGAAGTGCCTGGCCCGCAGGCTCGGCCTGGAGGGCACCTGGGAGGCGATCGAGATCTCCACCCTGCCGCCCGGGGCCGAGTGCGGCGTGCACCACCACAGCCGGACCGAGGAGCTCTACTTCGTGGTCGCCGGCCAGGGGGAGCTGCTGCTCGACGGCCGCCTGCACCCGGTGGGTCCCGGCACCCTGATCACCAACCCGGTCGGGACCAGGCACCGGCTGAACAACCCGGGCACCGAGGACCTCGACTGGATCGTCATCGAAGTCATCAGCCCGCCCGTCGCCGCCACGCTGACGGGCGATCCGAGTCACTCCGGAAGGCACCTCATGAGCACCGCCACCGTCATCGACCTCGAAGCGCACGGTCCGGCCGACCTCACCACCCTGCTCAGCGGCCCGCTCCGGGAGGCCCGGCTGGTCACCCTGGGCCCCGGCGAGCAGGAGACCCTCCGGTCCGACGACCGGGAGCACACCCTGTTCGTGCTGAACGGCACCGGCCGGGCCAGGGCGGGCCGGACGGAGGTGGCGCTGGCGCCCGGCACCGGGGTCACCCTGCCGCTCGGCAGCGAGGTCACCCTGCTGGCCGACGGGCTGCCGCTGCGGTTCTTCACCGCCAGTCTGGGGGTGCCGAACGCCCGGGACGGCCGCCGGATCACCGACGGGAGCCCGACATGATCATCTCGCGGACGGGGCAGGCCCCGCTCACCCTGCGCGACAGCGCCGTACGCGGCACCGGGCAGTCGCTGGCCCGGCGCGGCTTCTTCCACAGCGAGACCGAGGCGGTGGACCACCTGGTGCTGACCCCGGGCAGCCGGATCGACGGCCGGGGACGGGCCGGGACCGAGGAGATCTGGTTCGTGGTCAGCGGCGGCGGCCGCCTGGTCACCCCCGACGGCAGCACCCTGCCGCTGCGCCGGAACGCGCTGGCGGTCTGCCCGCTGGACAGCGGAGCGGTGCTGCACGCCGGTCCCGCCGGACTGACCGCCCTGCTGGTCGCGGTGGTGCCGCCCGGGCTGACCGACGCGATGCCGATCAGGTACCCGGCCGGCGGCTGACCCGGCACGCCCGGGCCGGGCCGGCGGCCGACCCACCGTCACCGCCGGCCCGGTCCGGCCCGGGGCTCCCACCGCCCCGGACCGGACCTCCGGAGGCTCAGCCGGCCAGCACCAGGGCGGGCAGCTCCGCGATCGAGCCGAGCACGTGGGTGGCCCCGTCCGCGAGCAGCCGCTCCCGGTCGTGCGCACCGGTCAGCACGCCGGCCACCACCGAGGCGCCGGAGCGGACGCCGGTCAGCATGTCGTAGCCGGTGTCACCGACCACCGCCAGCTCCCGGACCGAGTCGGTCCCGGTCCGCAGCAGCGAGGTGAGCGCCAGGTCGGGGTACGGGCGCCCCCGGCCGGCCTCGGCCGGACAGAGCGTCAGGTCGGCGATGTCCTGCCAGCCGAGCGCGGTCAGGATGCGGTCCTGGGTGGCCCGGGAGAAACCGGTGGTGAGCACCACCTTGCGGCCCGCACCGCGCAGTTCGGCGATCGCCTCGGCCGCGCCCGGCAGCGCCGCGCAGTGGCCGTCGTCGACCAGCCGGTGGTAGGCGGCCTCGAAGTCCAGGTTGGCCTGCTGGGCCTTCTTCTCCGCGCCGAACAGGTGGCGGAAGACCGAGATCTTCGACTCGCCCATGGTGGCCCGGACGTGCGCCAGCATCCGCTGGTGCTCCGGGCTGCCGGCCTCGACGCCCTGCCCGTCGGCGGCGGCCTGGAAGGCGCGCTCGACCAGACCGTCGTCGGCCACGGTGGTGCCGGCCATGTCGAGCACGACCAGAGTGATGTCAGTCATTGCAGAACTACCCTTACAGATTGGCGAGTTGGGCGGTGGCCTCGGCGATCGCGGGCGAGCAGGTCATCCCGCGCCCACCGGGCCCGGTGACCAGCCAGACGCCGCTGCGCAGCTGCTCGCGGTGCACCACCCGGGTGGTGTCCACGCACTGCGCGTACACCCCGGCCCAGCGGTGCCTGATCCGGGGCAGCGGCCGGCCGAGCAGGTCCTCGGCCACGGCGGCCAGGTGCTCGTACGGCTCCTCGACCACGTCGAAGTTGAACGGCTGGTCGTACTCGTGGGTGTCACCGATGGTCAGGCCGCCGTCCTGGCGCTGGACCATCAGCAGCTGCATCTTGTGCTCGGCCGCCACCGGCCCCTGCGGCTGGGCGGCGCGCAGCTCCTCCAGCGCGGGGCCGGCGAAGGCGGGGTAGTACCGGAAACTGTCGCCGTCGGCCACCGAGGTGGTCAGCGGCTCGCCCAGCGGCTCGGTCTGCATCATCTGCAACCGGACCTTGCGGACCGGCAGTTCGGGGGCCAGCTCGCGGACCAGGCCACCGAGCCAGGCGCCGGTGCAGAGGATCACCAGGTCGCCCTGGTGGGTCTGCCCGTGGTCGTCCCGGACCGCGTTCTCCCCGACCACGTCGCGGACCTCGCGCCCAGGCAGGAAGGTGTAGCGGCCGGTGGCCTCCAGCGCGGCGCGCAGCGCGGGCTGGGCGATCCGGGGCTCGACGGCGGCGTCCCGGTCGCAGTGCAGCGCACCGAGCAGCTTGCCGCGCAGGGCCGGGTTGGCCGCCCTGGTCTGCCCGGCGTCCAGCAGCCGGTAGCCCCGGGCCTCGGCGTCGTCCCGCAGCAGGGCCTGCTCGGCCACCGCGAGCTCGGCCTCGGACCGGACCACGGTGAGCGAGCCGTTGCCCCGGAAGTGCAGCCCGGGCACCCTGGCGCCGATGCCCTCCCAGAGCTCACGGGCCCGGAGGGCCACCGCCAGCTCCTCCCCGGCGGCCCGGCCACTGACCCAGACCAGGCCGAAGTTGCGCACCGAGGCGCCCCGCGCCTCGCTCTCGCGCTCCAGGTGGACGACTTCGTGACCGCGCTCGACGGCCTGCCAGGCGTGCATGGTGCCCAGCACGCCCGCTCCTACGACGATGACTCTCATGGCGGCCAGACTGGAGCGTCCAGGTGTCCTACGGACGTCCGAACGGCGGCGCGGAGATTAACCGCCCCTCAAGAGTTGTACAGACAACATCGGGCCGACGCGGTCGGATCTTCTCCATACCGAACGGTCGAAAGATTTGCCAAGCCCCCCAATCGGCGGGCCGACGGCCGTACCCTGTCTCGGGGACACCACGGGACGGGGAGGCACCGGTTTGCTGGAGAGTCATCGCGCGGTCCCGCAGCCTCGCCGGACCCCGGAGGCCCTCGATCTGGCCCGCCTGCACGACCGGACGATGTCGGGTGACGCCGAGGTCTCCGAGCCCCGGCCGGAGATCGGGGACTCCTGGGAGCGGCTGCGCCGGCTCGGGCTGGACCCCGAACGCGGCCGGAACGCCTACCGGCTGAGCCTGGCCGAGGTCGAGCACCGCCGCCGGGAGACCCATCTCTCCGACATCCTCCCGGTGCTCCGCTCCACCCTGCTGCTGCCCACCACCGGGGTCCCGCTGATCCTGGCGATCAGCGACGGCGAGGGCCACGTGCTCTGGCACGAGGGCGAGCGCCCGCTGCTGCGCACCGCCGACGGCATCGGCTTCGAGACCGGCGCCCGCTGGGTCGAGGACGAGGTGGGCACCAACGGGATCGGCATGGCCCTGCGGGTCCGCCGCCCGATGCAGGTGCACTCCGCCGAGCACTACCTGCGCAGCCACCACGGCTGGACCTGCGTGGCCGCCCCGATCCACGACCCGCGCACCGGCCGGCTGCTCGGCGCGGTCAACCTCAGCGGCCCGGCCCACTCGATGGCGCCCTACCTGCTGCCGCTCGCCGCCACCGCCGCCCGGCTGGCCGAGGCCGAGCTGAGGGCCCGTCAGCTGGAGGCGCTGCACCAGCTGCGCACGGTGGCCGCCCCGCTGCTGGCCCGGGTCGACCAGCCTGCCCTGGTGGTGGACAGCGCGGGCTGGACGGCCGCCACGGTCGGCCTGCCGCCGGTCCCCCGGCTCCGGCTCCCGGCCGAGGGGCTCGGCTCCTCGCCCCGGCTCTGGCTGCCCAGCATCGGCGAGTGCGCGGTGGAACCGCTGGCCGACGGCTGGCTGATCCGCCCGCTCGACGGCGGCACCGGTGCGGACGCGCTGGCCGAGCAGACCGAGGGCGCCAGGCTCACCCTGGACCTGCGCCGGAGCACCCGGCCCGAGCTGGGCGTCCGCGGTGCGGTGGGCAGTTGGTCGCACGCGCTCAGCCCCCGGCACGCCGAGCTGGTCCTGCTGCTCGCGGTGCACCGGGACGGGCTGAGTGCGGCCCAGCTCGCCGAGGCGCTGTTCGGCGACCCGGCCAGGACGGTCACCGTCCGGGCCGAGGTGTCCCGGCTGCGGCGCTACCTGGGCGGCCTGCTGGACCACCGCCCGTACCGGCTCAGCCGGTCCGCCGAGGTCTCGGTGCTGCCGCCGGACGACCCGTACGACCTGCTGCCGACCTCCTCCGCCCCGGCCGTCCGGGAGCTGCGGGCCAACCTGCTGCGCGGGACGCTCCAGTTGCCGGGGGCGGGCTGCGTCAGCGCCTGGCCGTAGGGCCGGTCAGCTCTCCGCGAGCAGGGCGGCGAGCTGGTCGTCGGTCGGGCCGGCGGCGGCTTCGTCCTCGGCCGAGACACAGGCGTAGGTGCGGTCCAGCCAGGCCTTGACCCGGGGCTTGGAGACCTCCAACAGGGCCTGGCCGTGCGGGGATTCGAGCGCCAGGTGCAGGGTCGAGCCGTGACAGGGGCAGTACGCGGGCCAGAGCTTGACGTCGCCCTGACCGCTCAGGCTCTGCAGGCCGTCCCGGAGCAGGTCACGGGAGAACACCCAGTCCGCCTCGTCCGAGCGGCCCAGATGGAAGGTGAGCAGCACCTCGTAAGGCCGGTCCGGGTCGTAGCGGAACCGGGTGCGCACCTCGCCCACCGAGTCCTCGTCAAGTGCGATCCGCAACATCAGGATCTCCTCCACCGGCCCGGGCTCGATGTCGGGTCGGACCGCCTCGTCGCCCGTGGGGGTGGCGGCGAACGGCGGGTTCGAGGCTGCTGACAGTGGGTCGCGCGGCATGACGATCTCTCCGAGGCGGCTGGGGTTCAGCCCAGCCTGCTGCAGTGCGCCCGTCCTTGCAACGGTTGCAAGGAGGTTGCAACCGCTCCCAACAGCCCTCGGAGGACGGCGAGCTGACGGAGCGGAAGTGTCACCAAGCTGTTTCACCCCGGGCCTGGCGGACCGTCAGGTGACCGCTGGTAGTCTCTCCAGCACTCTGCCCACGCCCGGGCGGTGTCATGCCCGGACGGTCCGGACGGTGGGGAGGGGGCGAGTCGATGCTCCGCGAGGAGAGCGGCACGGTGCGGGTCGCCGAGCCAGGCGAGCGGCAGGGCCGGCACGGTCGGCCGAAGCCGGTCGGGGCCCGTTTCCGGCTGCCCGGTTTCCGGTTCTCCGGTGCCGCGATGGCGATGTCCACCGTGGTCGGCATCAGTGTGGCCACCACCTGGCTGGTCAGCCAGCAGCAGCAGGTCGGCCGGCCGCCCCGGGTCTCCAGCGTCGGTGCCAGCCCGCCCGCCCCGAGCCCGGACGCGGTCCCGCAGCAGGCGGCGGGCCACCCGGCCACGCCCGAACCGACGGCCACGACCGCCGTCCCCACGGCCAGGACCAGCCAGCCCCCGGCCCGGCCGGTCACCGCCGGGCCGTCGCCGGCCCGGAGCTCCGCCGCGCCGTCGCCGACCACCGGGGCCCCGCTGCCGGCCGGCTCCCCGGCCGCGTCCGGCCCGGCCGAGCCGTCGACCGCGCCGACCCTCGGCCCGGTGCCCGGCCGCATCCCCACCCAGCCGCCGATCGCCGCCGCCCCGCCGGACGGCGTCCCGGTCGCCAAGGCGCCCGAGGTGCTGACCGGGCTCGCCGAACGCCGGCCGCTCGGCCTCTCGGGCACCCGGCACACCCTGGAGCTGAAGGTGGCCTCGGCGGTCACCGCGCTGCTGGTCGAGTTCCGGCTGGAGCGGCCGACCGCGCTGCCGGGCACGCTGCCCTGGAGCAACCTGCCGGGCACCGTGGTGACGGTGCTCCAGGACCGCGGCACGGTGATCTACCGCTTCACCCTCGCCCCGGGCCTGGACGTCGAGCCCGGCACGTACGTCTTCGCCGTGCACGGCGCGGCCTCCCCGGTGGACCCGCCGGTCACCCGTCAGGTCCCCGTGCCCGAGGAGACCTGGACCGCCTCGGCGTTCGGGCTGCAGGACGAGCCGCACGCGGTGGCCGTCCGGGGCGTCTTCGGCTGAATCCCTGAGCTGGCGGGGTCCCGTGGTGGCCCGGGTCGCCCCGGACCACCACGGACCGGACCACCGCGGACCGGTCAGCCCCGGATCCGGGCCGCCCGGGCCAGGTCGTCCACCTGGTCGGTCAGCACCCGGCGCAGCGCCGGGCTCAACCCGTCGTCCGCCAGCGTCCGTTCGGCCAGTGCGACGGCCTCCGGGGTGGACTGTCCGGTCGGGAACAGGCTGCCGGCCAGCAGACGGGCGGTCATGTCACCCCGCGCACCCGCCGACCCGATCTCGGCGAAGTAGCGCTCCAGGTAGACACCCTGCACCTGCTCGGAGCCCGACTGCCAGAACCCCTGGGCGGTCGCGTTCAGCTGGGCGTTGGAGAGCCCGCCGGCCGAGTCGAACAGCAGCGCCCAGGCCCGTTCCTTGGCCTCGACGCCGGGCAGCGCGGCCCGGGCCCGGGCGGCCCCTTCGGAGGCCGTCAGCCCGGGGTCGGCGGCCAGCTCGACCGCGATCCGCTCCTCGCCGATCACGCCCTGCGCCGCCAGCCGGACCAGCGCGGCCCAGCGCAGCGAGGCGCTGAGCTCCGTCCCGTACGCGCCGTCCGCCAGCCAGCCCTCCAGCTCGGCGAGCTGCTCGGGGCCGGTCGCGTTCTCGATCGCGGACTTCAGCGCCGCCAGCCGCAGCCCCTGGGCGGTCTCCGGCCGGGCCAGCAGCTCCCGGGCCGCCGAGGCCACCCGGGCCTCGGCGGCCGGCCGGTCGGCCGGTGCCAGGCAGGGCAGCAGGCGGAGCCGGCAGAAGGTCAGCACCGCCTCCACGATGGCGTCCACCGGCTCGCCGGGCAGGTGCGCGGCGACCAGGTCCAGGTAGGCGGCGGGCGGCAGTTCGCCGTCCCGGGTGAGGTCCCGGGCGTGCTCCCAGAGCACCGCCCGGGTCAGCGGGTCCTCGATCCGCGAGAGCGCGGAGGCGACGGTCCGCCAGGAGTCCTCGTCCAGCCGGATCTTCGCCCAGCTGAGGTCGCCGAAGTTGGGCAGCAGCAGGGCCGGGCGCGGGGCGCCGGCCAGCTGCGGCAGGGCGGTCGGCCGACCCGGCTCGACCTCCACCTCGAAGGACTCGCGCAGCACCGGACGACCGGTGCCGTCCAGGTCGAAGACGCCCAGGCCGACCAGGTGCGGACGGCTGCCGTCCGGCACCAGCTCGGCCGAGAGCACCCGCTCGCCGTCGTGCCGCACCGCCAGGCGCAGCGTGTCGACCCCGCTGGTGCGCAGCCAGCGCTCCGCCCAGCCGTGCACGTCCCGGCCGCTGCTCTGCGCCAACACGTCCAGGAACTCCGAGAGTTCGGCGTTGCCGAGGCGGTGCCTGGCGAAGTGCTCGTTGATGCCCGCGAAGAACGCCTCGTCGCCCAGCCAGGCGACCAGCTGGCGCAGCGCGGCGGCGCCCTTGGCGTAGGAGATGCCGTCGAAGTTGCTCATCGCCTCGGCGACGCTCTCCAGCCCGCTCGCGGCGATCGGGTGGGTGGTGGAGCGCTGGTCGGCGTCGTAGCCCCAGCCCTTGCGCTTGACCGCGAAGCCGCTCCAGGAGCTGGTGAAGCGGGTGGCCTCGGCCGTCACCCGGTAGCCGAGGTACTCGGCGAAGGACTCGTTCAGCCAGATGTCGTCCCACCAGCGCAGGGTGACCAGGTCGCCGAACCACATGTGGGCCATCTCGTGCGCCACCACCATGGCCCGGGTGGTCCGCTCGGCCTCGGTCGGCGCGGAGTGGAAGAGCATGTCCTCGGCGAACACCACGCAGCCCGGGTTCTCCATCGCGCCCCAGTTGAACTCGGGCATGAAGGCCTGCTCGTAGCGGCCGAACGGGTAGCGCTGGTCGAAGAGCTGGTGCAGCCGGTCGAAGGAGGCGGCGGTCACCTCGAACAGCTCGGCGGCCTCCCGGTCCAGGTCGGCGGCCAGCGCCCGGCGGCCGTGCAGGCCGAGCGGGATGCCGTCGTGCTCGGAGTACACCGAGTGCAGCGGGCCGGCCACCACGGTGAACAGGTAGGTGGAGATCGGCAAGGTGGGCTCGAACTCCCAGCGCCCGGCGGCGACCTGCTTGCCCGCGCCGTTGGCGAGCACCGTCCAGTCGGCCGGGGCGGTGGCGGCCACGGTCAGCGGCGCCTTGAGGTCGGGCTGGTCGAAGCAGGGGAAGACCAGCGGAGCCAGGTCGGGACCGCAGGTCGCGTACAGGTAGACCGCGCCGTCGGCGGGGTCGGTGTAGCGGTGCAGGCCCTCGCCGGTGCTGGAGTAGTCCTGGTCGGTCTCCAGCCGCAGCTCGTTCTCGGCCAGCAGGCCGGTGAGCCGCAGCCGGTTGCCGTCCAGGGCGGCCGGGTCGAGTTCGGTGCCGTTCAGCACGGCCCGGTGCAGGGTCCGCGGCCGGAGGTCGAGGAAGGTCTCGGCACCGGCCTCGGCGCTGCCGAACCGGATCACGGTGGTGCAGCCGAACACCGTCTCGCCCCGGGTCAGGTCGAGGTCGATGGCGTAGCCGTGCACCTGGAGGAGTCGGGCACGGGTGCGTGCCTCGGTACGTTGGAGAGCTGGCATCCCTGCATGCTTCCCCAGCTCGGCGGCCCGTTCAAGGGCATTCCGCTGAGAGCCTCTCCCCGGGGGGAGAGAGCGCTCGCCACACGGCGCCTGGCCGGGTCGGACGGGCCGTCCGTTGGCTAGGCTCAGGGCAGGTACACCGGACAGTTGAGCGCGTATCAGGAGGAGCACAGTGACGACGGTCCTGACTCAGGGCGGCAACGCGCCGTTGACCGCGGCCCGGGTGACGGTCGAGGTGACCGCACCGAAGGCGCTGGACGTCTCGGGGCTGCTGCTGACCGAGTCCGGCAAGGTCCGCTCGGACGCCGACTTCGTCTTCTTCAACGCGCCGAACGGGCCCGGCGTGACGCACCGTCCGGCCTCCACCGGCTCACCCGACGCGATCACCGTGGACACCACCGCGGTGCCGGCCGGGATCGAGAAGATCGTGGTGACGGCCAGCCTGGACGACGCGGGGGCCACCTTCGCGGGCACCGAGCCGACCGCCACCCTGCGGGACGCCGACACCGGCGCGGTGCTGGTCACCTTCACCCCGCCCCGGCTGACCCGGGAGACCGCCCTGGTGGTGGTCGAGATCTACCTGCGGGCCGGCGCCTGGAAGGTCCGCGCGGTCGGCCAGGGCTACGCCAACGGGCTGGCCGGGATCGCCACCGACTTCGGCGTCTCGGTGGACGACTCCCCCGCGCCGCCGCCGGTGCCGGCCGCCGCCCCCGTCGCACCGGCCGGCGCCGCCGCGCCGCCCAAGCCGGTCACGCCGCCCGCCGTCCCGGCCTCGCTCACCAAGGTCACCCTGGACAAGGGCAAGGTCAGCCTGGCCAAGGGCGGCTCGGTCTCGCTGGAGAAGAACGGCAAGCCGTTCCTCTCCGCGGTCCGGATGGGCCTGGGCTGGGAGCCGGCCGCCGGCGGCCGCAACGTCGACCTGGACGCCTCCTGCATCGCCTTCGACGCCCAGCGGAACAAGATCGAGACCGCCTGGTTCATGAAGCTCTCGATCTTCAACGGCGCGATCGCGCACTCCGGGGACAACCTCACCGGCGAGGGCGCGGGCGACGACGAGTCGATCACCGTCCACCTGGAGGGTCTGCCGCCGGAGGTCTGCGGCCTGGTCTTCGTGGTGAACTCCTTCTCCGGCCAGAAGTTCACCGCCGTCCAGAACGCCTACTGCCGCCTGCTGGACGCCGGCTCCGGCCAGGAGCTGGTCCGCTTCGACCTGACCTCCTCGGAGGCGCAGACCGGCGTGGTGATGTGCAAGCTGGTCCGGCAGTACTCCGGCGAGTGGGTGATGACCGCGATCGGCGAGTACGTCAGCGCCAAGACCGCCCGCGCGATGGTCAAGCCGGCCGGCGCGATGCTCTGACCGCACGCCGGAGGGGCCGGGGGCGGTCGCCGCCCCCGGCCCCTCCGGCGTTCACCCGTCAGCCCCGGGTGGCCATCGCGCGCAGGAAGAAGGTCAGGTTGGCCGGGCGCTCGGCGAGCCGGCGCATGAAGTAGCCGTACCACTCCTGGCCGTACGGGAGGTAGACCCGCATGGTGTTGCCGGCCTCGGCGAGCCGGAGCTGCTCCTCGGGGCGGATGCCGAAGAGCATCTGGTACTCGAAGCTGTCCCGGCCGCGGCCCTGCCACTCGGCCAGCTGGCCGGCGATCTTGATCATGTTCGGGTCGTGCGAGGCGACCATGGGGTAACCCTCGCCGGCCATCAGCACCTTGAGGGCACGGACGTACGCGAGGTCGACCTCGTGCTTGCCCTGGAAGGCGACCGACTCGGGCTCCTTGTAGGCGCCCTTGCAGATCCGCACCCGGGACCCGGTGGTGGCCAGGTCGCGGCAGTCCGCCTCGGTGCGGCGCAGGTACGCCTGGAGCACCACGCCGAGCCACGGGAAGTCGGCGCGCAGCTCGCGGGCGATCGCCAGGGTGGAGTCGGTGGTGGTGTGGTCCTCCATGTCCAGGGTGACCGTGGTGCCCGCGTCGGCGGCCGCGGCGCAGATCCGCCGGGCGTTCTCCAGCGCGATCTTCTCGCCGTCCACCGGCAGGAACTGACCGACCGCCGAGAGCTTGACCGAGACCTCGGCGTCCGCGGCCAGGCCGGTGTCCTTGAGCGCGCTGAGCAGGTGCTCGTACGCCTCGGCGGTGCCGGCCGCCTGCTCGGCGTCCTTGGTGTCCTCGCCCAGGTGGTCCAGGGTCACCTTGCGGCCGGTGGCGATCAGTTCGTCGGTCGCGGTGACCGCCTGGTCGAGCTGCTCACCGGCGACGAAGCGCTCGACTATCGCGTGGGTGGGCGGGAACTTCTCGACGACCGTGCGCACCTGCGGGGAGCGGGAGGCGGCGAGGAGGGCGGAACGGAGCATCGGTACTCCTGGCGATGTTGCAGCGGAGGAAGAAGGGGGCGGGGCGGCGGCGAGGGTGTTGCCGCCGCCCCTGAGCACAACGGGCCGGGTCAGCCCATGTGCGGGTAGCGGTAGTCCGTCGGCGGGACGAACGTCTCCTTGATCGAGCGGGTCGACGTCCAGCGCATCAGGTTCTGCTTGGCGCCGGCCTTGTCGTTGGTGCCGGAGGCCCGGGCACCGCCGAAGGGCTGCTGGCCGACCACGGCGCCGGTCGGCTTGTCGTTGATGTAGAAGTTGCCCGCCGCGTTGCGGAGCTTCAGCATCGCGTGCTGCACGGCCTCGCGGTCCTGGGCGATGATCGCGCCGGTCAGCGCGTAGCTGGAGACCGACTCCATCTGGGTCAGCACCGCGTCGTACTCGTCGTCCTGGTAGACGAGGACCGAGAGGATCGGGCCGAAGTACTCGTCCTTGAAGTACTCGGAGGCCGGGTCGGAGCAGACCAGCACGGTCGGGCGGACGAAGTACCCGACCGAGTCGTCGTACGTGCCGCCGGCCAGCACCTCGACCGTGGGGTCGGCCTGGGCGCGGTCGATGGCGGCCTTGTTCTTGGCGAACGAGCGGTCGTCGATGACGGCGCTCATGAAGTTCGTCAGGTCGGTGACGTCACCCATGGTCAGGCCGTCCACCTCGTCCCGGAAGTCGTCCTTGATCTCGGCCCAGAGCGAGGCCGGGACGTAGGCGCGGGACAGCGCCGAACACTTCTGGCCCTGGAACTCGAAGGCGCCGCGGGTCATCGCGGTCTTCAGCACCGCCGGGTCGGCGGACGGGTGGGCGACCAGGAAGTCCTTGCCGCCGGTCTCGCCGACGATCCGCGGGTAGCTGCGGTAGTTGGCGATGTTCGCGCCGACCTCGCGCCACAGGTGCTGGAAGGTCGCGGTGGAGCCGGTGAAGTGGATGCCCGCCAGCTCGGGGCGCTTGAGCGCGACCTCGGAGACGTCCTTGCCGTCACCGGTGACCATGTTGATGACGCCCTTGGGCAGCCCGGCCGCCTCCAGCAGCTGCATCAGCAGGTGCGCGGAGAACTGCTGGGTCGGGGAGGGCTTCCACAGCACCACGTTGCCCATCAGGGCCGGGGCGGTGGGCAGGTTGAGCGCGATGGCGGTGAAGTTGAAGGGCGTGATCGCGTAGACGAAGCCCTCCAGCGCCCGGTGGTCGCTGCGGTTCCAGACGCCCTCGGAGGAGATCGGCTGCTCGGCGATGATCTGCCGGGCGAAGTGCACGTTGAAGCGCAGGAAGTCGACCAGCTCGCAGGGGGTGTCGATCTCCGCCTGCTGCGCGGTCTTGGACTGCCCGAGCATGGTGGCGGCGGCCAGCGTCTCGCGCCAGGGGCCGGCCAGCAGGTCGGCGGCCTTCAGGAAGATCGCGGCCCGGGAGTCGAAGGAGAGCGCCTGCCAGGCCGGGGCCGCGGCCAGGGCAGTGTCGATGGCCTCGCGCGCGTCGTCCTGGGTGGCGTTGCGCAGCGTGCCGAGCCGTGCCGCGTGGTTGTGCGGCTGGACGACGTGGAACTCGGAGCCGCCGCCCATGCGGCGCTCCCCGTTGATCGTCATGGTCAGCTGGACCGGCTCCTGGCCGCCCAGCTCCTTCAGCTTGGCCTCGAGCCGGGCCCGTTCGGGGCTCCCCGGGGCGTAGCTGTGGACCGGCTCGTTCACCGGCGCGGGGACCTGGGTCACAGCATCCATGAGCGCGCGCTCTCCTTCTCGTCACGGGAAGGCCGGTGAGGGTCGCACTCCGGCCACGACCAAACGCTAGCCCGGCCGCCCCGGGCAACAGATTGGCCAGGCGGCCAAAGTCATCCGTTCGGAGTTGTCGGACCGGATGAAGAGCTGTCCGGAACGCGACTAAAGTCGGTTCCGTGCCGACACAGACCGGGGAATTGACGAGGGCGGGCCGATGACCGGCCCCGGACTGCCGTTGCGCCAACTGCTGATGGCGCTGGGCGAGCCGCTGGTCGAGCTGCAGGCGGCGCCGGCCGGTCTCGACGTCCCGGTGCGGGACGTGGCGATCCTGGACCCGGAGGACCCGGCCACCGCGCAGCCCGGCGAGCTGGTGCTGGCGATCGGCGCGCGCGGCCGGGCCGCACTCCCCGCGCTGCGGGCGGCCGGGCGGGCGAAGGCGGCGGCGGTCGCGGTGAAGCTGGACGCCCCCGGCCAGGCGGACGCGCTGCGCGAGGCGGCCACCGAGGCGGGCGTGGCGCTGCTGAGCGTGCGCCGGGAGACCCGCTGGGAGCACCTGGACTCGCTGGCCCGGGCGATCATCGCCGGACCGGACGCCCCGGAGACCGCCGAGCACAACACCGGCGACCTGTTCTCGCTGGCCCAGACGGTGGCCGCGCTGACCGGCGGGATCGTCAGCATCGAGGACACCTCCAGCCGGGTGCTGGCGTACTCGCGCTCCTCGGACAGCGACGAGGTGGACGACCTGCGGCGGCTCTCCATCCTGGGCTGGCAGGGGCCCGAGCCGTACCTGTCCAAGCTCCGCGAGTGGGGCATCTTCCAGCACCTGCGCAGCTCCGACACGGTGATCCGGATCGACCCGCACCCGGAGCTCGGCATCCGGCGCCGGCTGGCGATCGGCATCCGGGCCGGGGCGCAGCCGCTGGGCACCATCTGGGTGCAGGAGAGCTCCCGGCCGCTGGCCCCGCTGGCGGACCAGGCACTGGTCGGCGCGGCCCGGGTGGCGGCCGCCCAACTGGTCCGTCGGCGGCGGGAGTTGTCGGCCGACGTCCGGCTCACCCAGACCCTGCTGACCGGTCTTCTGGAGGGCTCCACCGGGCCGCAGTCGCTGGCCACCCACCTCGGCCTGGAGCTCCGCCGCCCGGCCACCGTGCTGGCGTACGCGGCGAGTTCACCGTCCGAAGGGTCCGACCTGGAGCTCACCCGGGCCGAGGTGACCGGCCTGATCTCGGTGCACACCGCGGCCCGGCACCGCTCGGCCCTGCTCGCCCCGATCGACTCCCGGGTGTACGTACTGCTGCCCGAACTGCCCGCCGGGCTGCCGATGGCCACCGTCCGGGACTGGGCGCAGGAGGCGGTGGCGGCGGCCCGGGAGCACCTCGGGGTGCGGCTGCGGGCGGCGATCGGCTCCACCGTGGACGGTCTGGCGGCGGTGCCCGAGTCCCGGGCGCAGGCCGACCGGATCCTGGACGCGATGGGGCGCGGCGGGGTGGCCACCGAGGTGGCGGCGCTGATCGACGTGCAGGCCGAGGTGCTGGTGAGCGAGGTGCTGGCGCTGCTCCAAGACCGCGGCGGCCTGCGCGACCCCCGGCTGACCGCGCTCACCGGGTACGACCTGCGGCACGGCACCCGGCTGGCCGAGTCGGTGCTGGCCTGGCTGGACGCGCTGGGCGAGGTCCGGGTGGCGGCCGACGCCCTGCACATCCACCCCAACACGCTGCGCTACCGGGTGCGCCGGGCCGAGCAGTTGACCGGCATCGACCTGGCCCAGCCGCAGCAGCGGCTGCTGGCGATGCTTCAGCTCCGGCTGCCGGCCGAGCCGGACCAGGGGCACCCCTGAGACGACGGCTGCCCGCCGACCCGAGCGGTCGGCGGGCAGGCGTCGGTGCGCGGTGATCAGTCGTTGTAGCCGTGGCCGCTGCGGTGGCGCAGCCGCCACCACGGGCCGGTGATCGCGACCAGGATGCCGGGCACCTGGATGTTGGCGAACAGGGTCTCGCCGTCCTCGGAGAAGTTCACCCCGGTGAACTCGCTGAACTCCGGCTTCTCGGCGGTGCCGATGTTGAGGTCGTTACGGGCGATCGGGTACGTCCGCCCCTCCTCCGTGGTGCCGAACAGGTGCGAGACACCCTCGCCGTCCTCGGCGATCACCAGGCCGCCGTACGGCGAGACGGTGATGTTGTCCGGGCCGTCGTAGTTGCCGTGGTCGCCCATCACGTCGGTGTTGACGCCCAGCAGCAGCTTGAGGGTCATGGTGCGACGGGTCGGGTTGTAGAACCAGACCTGGCCGTCGTGCGCCGCGCCCGGGCTCTCGGTGCGGGCGTAGCTGGAGACGAAGTAGAAGCCGTTGTCGCCCCACCACATGCCCTCGAGCTTGCGGGCGCGGGTGACCTGACCCTCCGTGAACTGCTTGCGCACGGAGACCGTCTTGGCGTCGCGGTCCGGGACGTTCACCCAGTCCACGCCGTAAGTGGTGCCGACCTTGGTGACCCGGGACAGGTCGTCGATGAAGGTGCCGTGCGAGTCGAAGACCTTGAACGCCTCCAGCTTGCCCGCGTCGGCGGCCAGCTTGCGGAGCTTGCCCTTGCCGTGCTTGAAGCCGGCCGGCGGGGTCCAGCGGAACAGCAGGCCGTTCGGGTTCGAGGCGTCCTCGGTCAGGTAGAGGTGGCCGCGCTTCTGGTCCACCACGACCGCCTCGTGGGCGTACCGGCCGAGCGCCTTGATCGGCTGCGGGTCGCGGTTGGCCGCCTGGTCGTTCGGGTCGACCTCGAAGATGTAGCCGTGGTCCTTGAGGAAGCCGTTCTTGCCGGCCTTGTCCTCGGTCTCCTCACCGGACAGCCAGGTACCCCACGGGGTCGCGCCACCGGCGCAGTTGGTCGCGGTGCCGGCGATGCCGACCCACTCGCGGACCTCCTTGCCGCCCCGCTTGACCTCGACCACGGTGCAGCCGCCGGCCGCGCCGGAGTCGTAGACGTGGCCGTCCAGCAGCGGCACCGGGTGCGGCCAGTTGGAGCGGGCGCCGGCCAGCTCGTGGTTCACCACCAGCAGGGTGGCGCCGTGCTTGCCCTCGAAGGAGGCGGTGCCGTCGTGGTTGCTCGGGGTGGACTCGCCGGTGACCAGCTTGGTCACACCGGTCTGGGTGATCACCTGGTACCTGAAGCCGCGGGGCAGCGCGAGGACGCCCTTCGGATCGGCGATCAGCTCGCCGTAACCGGTGGCGCGGCGGGCGGCCTCGGCGGACTCGGCGGCGGGGGTCTCGCCTCCGGAGGGCGCGGCGATGGCGCCGGGGGCGGTGGCCAGCACCTCGGCACTGCCGGCGATCAGGACGCCGGCCCCGATGGCGGTGGAACGGTTGACGAAGTCCCGACGGGACAGCGACATGTAGGCACTCCTGTGAGGTGAGGCCGCTGTCCGGACGGTCCCGGCCGACGGCGCGCTCGGTGACGGCGGGGTGGGCCGCCGCCGACCAGCAGACTCCGGGGCCGCAGTGAACCCCGGGTGAACCCGACACCGCCATCGGGTGGTGATTTGCGGACCGTATCCGAACAACCGGACGGGACATCGTCACATCGGATACGGTCCGTCAGTTTGCGGGCCCCGCCGACCGGTCAGCGCTCGACCCGCTCGACCCGCCACTGCTCCCAGGCGGTCAGCCAGGCCTCCTCGGTCACCGGCGCGCTGCCCGGGGTGCGCGGTGCGCCGCCCAACCAGAGCCGCTCCCAGGCCCGTTGGGCCGGGAGGCTGGGCACCTCGCTGGCGAACGCGGTGAACCGGATGACCTCCTCGACCGCGGCCCGGCCCTCCGGCGTGCCGATCGCCCAGTCGGTGTTCTGGGCCAGCCTGGTCAGGTGGTTCACCATCGCGGTGACCGCGTCGCCCGCCTCGTCCCTGGTCTCCGAGGCCAGCCGCATCTGCTGCCGGACGGCCGCCTCCCAGCGCACCGCGCCGGCCTCGCCGCGCAGCCGCCGGGGCAGTCTCGGCACCCGCCGGGCCCGGGCCTGCGCGGCCAGCGCCACCGCCTCGTGCACCGCGTGCTCGACCACCGCCCGGTGCGCCTCGAGACCGGCCACCGGCGGGAGTTCGCGCTCCTCCAGGATCGCCCGCTGGGCCTGCTGGCGGGCCAGCTTGCGCATCAGGTCGGTGCGGCCGAGCACGTACTTCTCGAAGTCCTCGATCCGGCGCAGCTCCACCCCGCCCGGCGGGACGCCGCGCCCGGTCACCTGGACGGTCACGCCGTCCACCCGCAGCCGGCCCGCCCAGACCGGGGCCGGGGTCTTGCCCTCGGGGCGGCGGTCCTCGTGGATCTGCACCGCCCGGGGCTCGCCCTCGACCGTGATCCACTCCCGCAGCGCCCGGACCGCACCCGGGCCGTCGCCCTCGTCGATCTCCAACTGCTCGTAGACCCGGTCGCGTTCGTCCTCGACCACGTCCTCCAGCTCCGGCAGCTGCTGCTGCTCGGCACCGGGGCGGTAGGTACGGACCGTCACATAGGGACCGTCGGCGGAACTCCAGTCGCCCGAGCGGACCTCGACCCAGCCCAGCCGGCCGTTCCGCACCTCGTACTCGGCGAGCGCGTCGCTGTCCTCCGGCGGATCGGGGATCGCGAGGGGCGCGCCCAGCCCGGCGCGCGCCGGGTCGGCCCGGTGCAGGCCGGGGCCGCGCTCCGAACGGTCGACCCCGTAGACCGGGAAGTCCGCGTCCGCGAGCACCCGACGGCTGTGCTCCTCGTGGTCGGCGTAGTAGTCCTCGGGCTCCTGGGGCCTGGTCGCGTTCTGCCTCGTCATCCTCTGCCGCACCCCCGCGTGCTCGCCTGACCGTCGTTCACGACCGACCGCACCGGGCCTGGCCCGGCACCCCGCGCCGCGTCCGCCCCACGATACGGGGCCCGGGTCTGCTGGGCCATCAGCTTCGCTCGTACGGTTGGCAGCCCGGCGTCCCGGCCCCGTCCACCCCGGATTGTCAGTAGCCTTGCCTACTCTGGGAGGTATGACCGCAGCCACTCCGGCCTTCCCGGCCAGGATCAGCATCGTCACCCTCGGGGTGACCGACCTGGCCGCCAGCACCGCCTTCTACCAGGCGCTCGGCTGGTCGCGCTCCACCGCCTCCAACGACAACATCGTCTGGTTCCGCACCGCGGACTCGGTGCTCGGCCTGTTCCCGACCGAGGAGCTGGCCGCCGACGCGGGCGTCCCGGCGATCGGCGAGCCCTCGTTCCGCGGCGTCACGCTGGCGGTGAACCTCGAGTCCACCGAGCGGGTGGACGCGGCCCTGAAGGTCGCGGTCGAGGCCGGCGCCACCGTGGTCAAGCCGCCGGCCGCCACCGAGTGGGGCGGCTACTCGGGCTACTTCGAGGACCCGGACGGGCACCTCTGGGAGCTGGCGCACAACCCGTTCTTCCCGTTCACCGAGACCGGCCGGCTCGACCTGCCGTAGCCGGCGTGGACGCCAACCACTACCTGCTGACCTCGGTCTGGCGGTTCCCGGCCGAACCGCCCCGGGTGGTCCACCGCCTGCTCGGGGACGTCGAGCGCTACCCGCAGTGGTGGCCGCAGGTGCGCTCGGTGCGCCGGCTGACCGACCACAGCGGCGAGTTGGTGATCCGCTCGGTGCTGCCGTACGGGCTGCTGCTGACCATCACCGAGCGCGAGCAGGACGAGGCGTTGTTCACCCTGACCGCCGACCTGACCGGCGACCTGGTCGGCTGGTCCCGCTGGACGGTCCACCCCGAGGGCACCGGCAGCCGGGCGGTCTTCGAGGAGGAGGTCCGCCCGGCCAAGCAGCTGATGCGCCGGCTGGCCCCGGTGGCCCGCCCGCTCTTCCTGGCCAACCACGCGGCCATGATGCGGGCCGGCCACCGGGGCCTGCGGCGGCTGCTGGCCGGGCGGGCCTGATCCGCCGTCAGCCGCTCTGCTGCGAGCGGGCCTTGAACGCGGCCTTCCGGGCCTCCTTGGCCACCGTACGGTTCAGGTGCAGCTCGCCGATCGCCTCCAGCACGTCCGCCGTGTACGGGTGCCGGACCCGCCACAGCTCGCCGAAGTAGCTGGCCGGGTTGTCGGTCACCGGCAGCTCCGCGATCAGCCGGTGCAGCACCTCGGCCTCGCCCTCGCTGGTCAGCAGCTGGGCCGCGAAGCCGTCCACCAGCGTCCACAGCACCACGCCGCGCTCCGGCGCCGCCACCTGCTGGCCCTGCCCGTGCAGCCAGGCCCGGACCGCCCCGCCCAGCTCCGGGTCGTCCAGCACCTCGACCGCGGCCGGCCGGGCCGCCTCGCCGATCACCTCCAGCGCCTGCAGGCTGAGCAGCCGCCGGACCGGGCTGTACGGGTCGGTGCCCCGGGACGCCTCCAGCAGCTCCCGGGCCGCGGTCTCCGGGTCGCGACCGGCCAGCCAGACCAGCACCTCGCGCTCGGGCAGCACGTTCGCGGTCTCGGAGATCGCGCGCAGCAGCGACTCGGCGTCGCCCTGGGCCAGCTCGCCCACCAGCGGGGCGTCGTAGCCCTCCTCCAGCAGCCACTGCCGGACCGCGAACTGGCCCAGCGGGGTCAGCCGGACCAGCCCGAACCGGGCCGACTCCTCGTCGCTCAGCTCGCCCTCGCCGACCGGGGAGTCCTCCTCCTCGAACAGCTCGGGGTCGATCGGCTGGTGCTCCACCAGGCCCAGCTCGGCCAGGTCGGCCAGCATCGGGTCCAGCGTGATCATCAGATCGGTGATGTCGCCGAGCAGCTCCTCGTCCGGCTCCTCGCCCTCCGGCACCACCAGCAGCGCGGCCAGCACGCCGAGCGGCACCGTCTCCTCGCCCGGCTCGGCGAAGGCGGTGGTCTCGTAGAGCACCTGGAGCGCCTCGTCCAGCAGCTCGGCCGCCGCCTTGCGGGACTCCTCCACCGCCGCGAGCCGCTCCTCGTCGTCCTCCTCGGCCTCGGCCTCCTCGTCGTCCAGGTCCAGCGAGTCCGCCTCGGCGGCCAGCTCCCGGACGATCCCGGCGGCGGTCAGCCAGAGCTCCAGGACGGTGTCCTCGTCGCCCGCCTCGGCCGGCTCCAGATCCGGGCCGGGGATGGCCACGTGCTCGCCCGCCTCGGTGGTGCCGATCTCC
This sequence comes from Kitasatospora sp. NPDC101801, assembly GCF_044766665.1. NCBI lineage: Bacteria > Bacillati > Actinomycetota > Actinomycetes > Kitasatosporales > Streptomycetaceae > Kitasatospora > Kitasatospora sp. NPDC101801. Next base: position 150,491 of record NZ_JBIWML010000006.1, on the reverse strand, counting down.
ACCAGGTCCAGGTCGCAGGCCAGCGACCAGGCCCGCACCGCCTCGACCTCGGCCTCCTCGCCCTCGCCGAGCCCGAGCAGTTCGGCGGCCGGCGCCCGGTCGTCGCCGACCAGGTCGCCGAACTCGTCCACCGGACGGTGCGGTGCGGCCCAGCGGGCCAGCTTCAGCGCGTGCGCGATCAGCGGCACCGCGAGCGCGGCCTCGGCCAGCTCCCGATCGGAGGGCAGCTGGATCGGGGGCACCAGGACCGCCGCGTCGTCCTCGTCCTCGTCCTGCCCGTGCGCGGCGAACGCCCCGTACAGATCGGCCAGGTCGTAGTCGGCCGGCAGCAGGCGCTCGGCAGCCGCGCTGTCCGCCGGGTCGGCCGACGGGTTGTCAGGGGTGCTGCTGCTGCGTCCGGACATCGTTGCGAGGTCTCCCGTGGTGGCGGTGGTCACTGCCCGAGGAACCGTCTGGGTGGCGGTCCGTCAGCTCAGCGTATCCGTACCGGCCCCGGCCTGCCGGAGTCGCACGCCGAAGTCACCGCGTCGCCCTCGGTACCTGACACAGTCCGCCCGCCACCTGACGACGTGGCGGAGCCGACACCCGGGACCGGGCCGGCGCACCCCGCTGACCACGTATCCTGCACCAGGAACGGTGCACAACCCTGGTACCGGCCATCGGGCAACGAAGCCCGCCCCGCACACCCCGCCCCACCAGGGCCCACCGTCCGGCCACCACCCCAGGCCCGGACCGGCCCACGGTGGTGCCCGGCCACAGGAGACCCCTGCCATGGCGGACCTCTCCCCTGCCGGCGCCCGACTGTCCACCGCACAGTTCGAAGGACGCCGACTCTCGGAGGCCCTGCTCCCCCTGGAGCTCGCACCACGGACGCAGCTCCAGCTCGCCGCGATCAGCCGCTGGAACGCGCTGCGCGGCATCCGCGTCGGCCTGGTGGCCGCCGCCCTGCTGCTCCTGCTGATCGGCGCCAACCTGGCCACCCCGATCTACCCGGTGCTCCAGCGGCAGCTCGGCCTGACCGCGCTCGACACCACCGTCCTCTTCACCGTCTACGTCTTCGCCCTGGTCCCGGTGCTGGCGGCGGTCGGCCACTGGTCCGACCACCTCGGCCGGCGCGCGATGATCCTGCCCGCCGTGGCCCTGGCGGCCGGTGGCGACGTGCTGTTCGCCACCGCGGGCAGCTTCTGGCAGCTGGCCCTCGGCCGGGCCGTCCAGGGCGTCGCGGTCGGCTTCGCCACCGGCGCGGCCGGCGCCGCGCTCGGCGACCTGCTGCCCGACCACCCGACGCTGGCCGCCAAACTCACCCTGGCCTGCTCGGCCGGCGGGGTGGCCCTCGGCCCGGTGGTCGGCGCCACCCTCTCCGCCGGCGAGCACCCGCTGCTGACGCCGTTCCTGCTGCACGCCATCGGGCTGCTGGCGCTCTGCGTCCCGCTCGCCCTGGTGCACCCCAGGATGCCCGGACGACAGCGGCCGCCCGCCGCACCGCCGCGCATCACCACCCCCGCCCACCTGCGCCCGCAGCGGCTGCGGCTGCCGCGCACCGGGCGCCGCGAGTTCCTGCTCGCCTCCGGCGCGGGCTTCGCCTCGTACGCGGTCTTCGGGGTCTACCTCAGCCTGGCCCCGGCCTTCTCGGCCAAGCTGCTCGGCACCACCTCCTCGCTGACCGGCGCGGTGGTGGCCGCCCTGCTGCTCGGCTCCTCCGCCACCGCCCAGCTGCTGGTGCCGCCCACCGCCGACCGGCTGGTGATCGCCCTCGGCATGGCCGGCCTGGCGACCGGCCTGGCCCTGGTGGTCACCGCCCTCTACACCGGCACCCCGGCCCTGCTCTTCCTCGGCAGCGTGCTCGGCGGCTCCTGCCAGGGCGTGGCCTTCCGCTCGCTCTTCACCACCGCCGTCGCCGCCATGAACCCGGAACGGCGCGGCAGCGAGCTCTCCACCCTCTGGGTCATCGTCTACCTCGGCTCCTCCCTCCCGATCGTCGCCGTCGGCGCGCTGACCCAGCGGTACGGGCTGCTCCCGGCCGTCAGCGGCTTCGCCTGCGTCGCGGCTGCCGCCTGCCTCGGCCTCGCGGGGGCGGTCCTGCGCAAGCCCGCGTAGGGCCGCCCCAGGGGCGCGGGACTCGTCACAGCTGCGCCTCCGCCGCGGGGCGCGCTACGGCAGGGCAGCACGGGCAACCGGCTCACCGAGCCCGGCTTCAGGTGGTCCGCCTTCCGGTTCGCGCCGTTCCCCGCGCACCTGAAGGCATCACCCCGCACGCAGAAAAGGCCCGACCCTCCGCGGTAGCGGAGAGCCGGGCCTTTCTGTGACGTCCGGTCAGACGTTGAAGCCGAGCGCGCGGAGCTGGTCGCGGCCGTCGTCGGTGATCTTGTCCGGGCCCCACGGCGGCATCCAGACCCAGTTGATCCGGAGGTCCTGGACCAGGCCGTCGGTGGCGGTCTTGGCCTGGTCCTCGATCACGTCGGTGAGCGGGCAGGCCGCCGAGGTGAGGGTCATGTCGATGGTGGCCACGTCGGACTCGTCGATGTGGATGCCGTAGATCAGGCCCAGGTTGACGACGTCGATGCCCAGCTCGGGGTCGACGACGTCCATCAGGGCTTCGGTCAGGTCCTCGACGGAGACGGTGCCGGCCGTGGTGCCGACGATGACGGTCGGGCCCTCGGTCGAGGGCGCCGCCGCCTCGGCCGGGGTGCCGGCCTCGGTGTCGCTCATGAGTGTTTCCTTAAGGGTCGTCAGACGGCGGGGTGTTCGGCGAGCGCCTTGGCGGTGGCGTCCTTCCAGGCCATCCAGCTCAGCAGCGCGCACTTGACCCGGGCCGGGAACTTGGAGACACCGGCGAACGCGACCGCGTCCTCCAGCACCTCCTCGTCGCCCACGCCCTTGCCCTTGCTCTGCATGAGCTCCAGGAAGGCCTCCTGGATCGCCTGCGCCTCGCCCACGGACTTGCCGACCACCAGGTCGTTCAGCACCGAGGCGCTGGCCTGGCTGATCGAGCAGCCCTGGGACTCGTACGAGACGTCGGCCACCACGGCGCCGTCGAGCCGCACCCGCAGGGTGATCTCGTCGCCGCAGGTCGGGTTGACGTGGTGCACCTCGGCGTCGCCGTCCCGCAGCCCCTTGCCGTGGGGGTTCTTGTAGTGCTCCAGGATGATCTCCTGGTACATCGAGTCGAGCTTCATTCCGCGCTCACCCCTCAGCCGAAGAAGTTCCGGACGTGGTGCAGGCCGTCGATCAGTGCGTCGACGTCGGCCGGCGTCGAGTACAGGTAGAACGACGCCCGGGTGGTGGCCGGAATTCCGTACCGCAGGCAGACCGGCCGGGCGCAGTGGTGGCCGACCCGGACCGCGATGCCCTGCTCGTCGAGCACCTGGCCGACGTCGTGCGGGTGGATGTCGCCGAGCACGAAGGAGATCGCCGCACCCCGGTCCACGGCGTCGCGCGGGCCGATGATCCGCAGGTCGGGGACCTCCAGCAGTCGCCGCACCGCGTACTCGGTGATGGTGTGCTCGTGCGCGGCGATCCGCTCCATACCGATGTTCGACAGGTAGTCGATGGCCGCACCGAGTCCGACCGCCTGGGCGATCGGCGGGGTGCCCGCCTCGAACTTGTGCGGGGCCGGGGCGTAGGTCGAGGCGCCCATGGTGACGGTCTCGATCATCTCGCCGCCACCGAGGAACGGCGGGAGGTCCTCCAGCAGCTCCTGCCGGCCCCACAGCACGCCGATGCCCGTCGGGCCCAGCATCTTGTGACCGGTGAAGGCGACGAAGTCGGCGCCCAGCTCCTGCACGTCCAGCACCATGTGCGGGGCCGCCTGCGAGGCGTCGATCAGCACCAGCGCGCCGACGTCCTGGGCCCGCCGGACGATGGCCTCGACCGGGTTGACGGTACCGAGCAGGTTGGAGACCAGCGTGAAGGAGACGATCTTCGTCTTCTCGTTGATCAGCTCGTTGATGTTCGACAGGTCGAGCCGGCCCTCGTCGGTCAGGCCGAACCACTTCAGCTTCGCGCCGGTGCGCTGCGAGAGCAGCTGCCACGGCACGATGTTGGAGTGGTGCTCCATCTCGGTGATGACCACCTCGGCGTCGGCGTCGACGCGGTACGGCTCCTCGGCCCAACCCAGCATGTTGGCAACGAGGTTGAGCGACTCGGAGGCGTTCTTGGTGAAGATCACCTCGTCCCGGCTCGGCGCGTTGACGAACGCCGCGACCTTGTCGCGGGCACCCTCGTACAGCGCCGTGGCCTCTTCGGCCAGCACGTGCACGCCGCGGTGCACGTTGGCGTTGTGCCGCTCGTAGTAGCCGTTCAGCGCGTCGAGCACCTGCTGGGGCTTCTGCGAGGTCGCCGCGTTGTCCAGGTAGACCAGGGGCTTGCCGTCGTGCAGCACCCGCTGCAGGATCGGGAAGTCCTTGCGGAGCGCGTCGCCGAACTCCTGTGCCTCGGCCAGCGCCGAGTCATGGGTCGTCACTCGGAAGCGCCACCCTTCACGTATGCCGCGTAGCCCTCGTTCTCCAGCTTGTCGGCGAGCTCGGCGCCACCGGACTCGACGATCCGGCCGGCCGAGAAGACGTGCACGAAGTCGGGCTTGACGTACTTCAGGATGCGGGTGTAGTGGGTCACCAGCAGGGTGCCCACCTCGCCGGAGGAGGCGACCCGGTTGATGCCCTCGGAGACCTGACGGAGCGCGTCGACGTCGAGGCCGGAGTCGGTCTCGTCGAGGATCGCGATCTTCGGCTTGAGCAGCTCCAGCTGGAGGATCTCGTGGCGCTTCTTCTCGCCGCCGGAGAAGCCCTCGTTCACGTTCCGCTCGGCGAAGGCCGGGTCCATCTGGAGGGTGGCCATCGCCTCCTTGACCTCCTTCACCCAGGTGCGCAGCTTGGGGGCCTCGCCGCGGATCGCGGTGGCGGCGGTGCGGAGGAAGTTGGAGACCGAGACGCCGGGGACCTCGACCGGGTACTGCATGGCCAGGAAGACGCCGGCCCGGGCGCGCTCGTCGACGGTCATCTCCAGCACGTCCTCGCCGTCCAGCAGCACCGAGCCGCTGGTGACGGTGTACTTCGGGTGACCGGCCAGCGTGTAGGCCAGGGTGGACTTGCCGGAGCCGTTCGGGCCCATGATGGCGTGGGTCTCGCCCTGCTTGACCGTCAGGTCGACGCCCTTGAGGATCTCGCGGGGGCCGCTCTCGGTCTCGACGGAGACGTGCAGGTCACGGATTTCAAGCGTTGCCATATGTACTCAGGACTCCTGGTTGACGGAGACGAGCACATCGTCCCCTTCGATCTTTACGGGGTAGACGGGGACCGGCCTGGTCGCGGGCAGGCCCGAGGGCTTGCCACTGCGCAGGTCGAAGCTGGAGCCGTGCAGCCAGCACTCGATCGCGCAGTCCTCGACCTCGCCCTCGGAGAGCGAGACGTTCGCGTGCGAGCAGATGTCGTTGATCGCGAACACCTCGCCCTCGGTGCGGACGATCGACACCGGGACGCCGTTCAGCTCGACGCGCTTGGGGGTGTCCTCCGCCAAGTCGGCCAGCGAGCAGGCTCGGAGAAAGGTCATCGGGTCAGACCGTCGCTTCCAGCTCGGCCTCGATCTTCGCCATCAGCTGGTCCTGGATCTCGGCGACGCCGATCTGCTGGACCAGCTCGGCGAAGAAGCCGCGGACCACCAGACGGCGGGCGTCGTCGGCCGGGATGCCGCGGGACTGGAGGTAGAAGAGCTGCTCGTCGTCGAAGCGGCCGGTCGCGGAGGCGTGGCCGGCGCCGACGATCTCGCCGGTCTCGATCTCCAGGTTCGGGATCGAGTCGACCCGGGCACCGTCGGTGAGCACCAGGTTGCGGTTGTGCTCGTAGGTGTCGGTGCCCTCGGCGGCGGCACGGATCAGCACGTCGCCGACCCAGACCGCGTGCGCGTCCTTGCCCTGCAGCGCGCCCTTGTAGACCACGTTCGACCGGCAGTGCGGGGTGTCGTGGTCGATCACCAGGCGGTGCTCCAGGTGCTGGCCGGCGTCCGCGAAGTACAGGCCGTACAGCTCGGCCTCGCCGCCGGGGCCCGCGTAGTTGACCCGCGGGTGCAGCCGGACCAGGTCGCCGCCGAAGGTGACCACGACGGACTTGAGCGAGGCGTCCCGGCCGATCAGCGCGGTCTGCTGGGCGGCGTGCACCGCGTCCCGGTCCCAGTCCTGGACCGAGACGAAGGTGAGCTTGGCGCCGTCGCCGACGACCAGCTCGACGTTGGCGGCACGGACCCCTGAGCCGGTGTGGTTGAGCAGCACGACCGCCTCGGCGAACGGCTTGACCTCGATCAGCACGTGGGCGAAGGCGACACCGCCCTCGCCGTGCACGTCGATCTTCACCGGCTCGGTGAGCACGGCGTCCTGCGGCACCGTGACGACCAGTGCCTGGGTGAAGGCGCTGTACGCCTGCGCGGCGACCCGGTCGACCGGCTTGCCGGCCTTCCCGAGCCGGGCGTCGTCGCGGCCGACGGTCTCGGCGGTGACGCCCTCGGGCAGCCCGAGCTCGACCTTGTCGGTGCCCGCCGCGCCCTCGGCCGCGGTGCCGTCGTGCAGGCCGAGGAGGCGGTGCATCGGCGTGAACCGCCAGTCCTCCTCGCGGCCGGTCGGCACCGGGAAGTCGGTCACGTCGTACGAGGGCTTGACCGCCACGCGGGCGTCGATCGGCTGCTGCACGGTGGCCCGGCCGGTGCCGGGCCCGGCCAGCTGGGCACCGGCTCCGGCCGTGCCGACCTCGATCGAACCGGCGGTCGTCGAGCCGGTGGTGTTCTGAACGTCAGCCATGGCTGTCGTGTTGCTCTCTTTCCTCAGGGATGCGGTGGTGGACTGCGTGCGGCCGGTCAGCCGACGGAGCCCTCCATCTGCAGCTCGATCAGCCGGTTGAGCTCCAGCGCGTACTCCATCGGCAGCTCACGCGCGATCGGCTCGACGAAGCCACGGACGATCATCGCCATCGCCTCGAACTCGGTCATGCCACGGCTCATCAGGTAGAAGAGCTGGTCCTCGCTGACCTTGGAGACGGTGGCCTCGTGGCCCATCGACACGTCGTCCTCGCGGACGTCCACGTACGGGTACGTGTCCGAGCGGGAGATGGTGTCGACCAGCAGCGCGTCGCAGAGCACGTTGGACTTGGCGCCCTTGGAGCCCTCACCGATCTCGATCAGACCGCGGTAGGACGTCCGGCCGCCGCCGCGCGCCACCGACTTGGAGACGATGTTGGAGGAGGTGTTCGGCGCCATGTGCACCATCTTGGCGCCGGCGTCCTGGTGCTGGCCCTCGCCCGCGAAGGCGATCGACAGGGTCTCGCCCTTGGCGTGCTCGCCCATCAGGTAGACGGCCGGGTACTTCATGGTGACCTTGGAGCCGATGTTGCCGTCGACCCACTCCATGGTCGCGCCCTCGTACGCCACGGCGCGCTTGGTGACCAGGTTGTAGACGTTGTTCGACCAGTTCTGGATGGTCGTGTAGCGGCACCGACCACCCTTCTTGACGATGATCTCGACCACGGCGCTGTGCAGCGAGTCCGAGGAGTAGATCGGGGCGGTGCAGCCCTCGACGTAGTGGACGTAGGCGTCCTCGTCGACGATGATCAGCGTCCGCTCGAACTGGCCCATGTTCTCGGTGTTGATCCGGAAGTAGGCCTGCAGCGGGATCTCGACGTGCACGCCCTTCGGCACGTAGATGAACGAGCCGCCGGACCAGACCGCCGTGTTCAGCGCGGCGAACTTGTTGTCACCGGTCGGGATGACGGTGCCGAAGTACTCCTTGAAGAGCTCCGGGTGCTCCTTGAGCGCCGTGTCGGTGTCCATGAAGATCACACCCTGAGCCTCGAGCTCTTCGTTGATCTGGTGGTACACCACCTCGGACTCGTACTGCGCGGCGACACCGGCGACCAGGCGCTGCTTCTCCGCCTCCGGGATGCCGAGCTTGTCGTACGTCGCCTTGATGTCGGCGGGCAGGTCCTCCCAGGACTCGGCCTGCTTCTCGGTGGAGCGGACGAAGTACTTGATGTTGTCGAAGTCGATGCCGGTGAGGTCCGAGCCCCAGGTGGGCATGGGCTTCTTGCCGAACAGCTTCAGGCCCTTGAGCCGCAGGTTGAGCATCCACTCCGACTCGGACTTCTTCGCCGAGATGTCGCGGACGACCTCCTCGCTCAGCCCGCGCTTGGCGGCGGCACCGGCGGCGTCCGGGTCGGACCAGCCGTACTCGTAGGTGCCGAGACCATCGAGCTCGGGGTGCGAAACGGTGTCAGTCATGCGAGGTTCCTCCGCGCGGACGCAGGTTCGGATGGAGTAGACGTACCGGCAGTCGGCACTGCACCGGGCAGCGGGCGGACGCCTGCTGACGATGCGGCACCGGGTGCCGGCACATAGGTGGTGCAGACCCCGTCGCCGTGGGCGATGGTGGCCAGCCTTTGCACATGGGTGCCCAGGAGCTGGGAGAAGACCTCGGTCTCCGCCTCGCAGAGCTGCGGGAACTGCTCGGCGATGTGCGCGACCGGGCAGTGGTGCTGGCAGAGCTGGGCGCCGGCCGGAGCCGCCGGAGAGGCTCCCGAGGGCACTCGCCGCACCGTGGCAGCGTACCCGTCGGCGCTCAGCGCCTGCGCGAGCGCCTCCGCCCGGGTGCCTTCCCCGGCCTGCTCCAGCGCGTCGCGGTAGCGCTCGCCCTGGCGGCCGAAGCGGGCCCGGGCGAAGGCGGTGACCGCCTCCTCGCCCGCCTTGCCGCCGCCGACCGCCTCGGAGATCCAGCGCAGCGCGTCGGCCGCGAGCTGGTCGTACGCCTGGTAGAAGGCGTCCCGGCCGGACTCGGTGAGCGCGAAGACCTTGGCCGGGCGGCCCCGGCCACGACTGCCGTAGACCCGCTGCTCACGGGCGTCCACCAGCCCTGCGGCGGCCAGCCCGTCCAGGTGCCGACGGACCGCGGCGGAGGTCAGACCCAGCCGGGTGGCCAGGTCGGCGGCGGAGGAGGGACCGTGGTCGAGGATCGACCGGGCGACCCTGTCCCGGGTGGCCCGGTGGCCGTCCCCCTCGCCTGCGGGCAGCACAGAACCGGGGGCCGACTCGGCCTCCGGCTTCCGGGCGTACTCGCGCATGTTTTTCACAACACGATTGTTGCGTAATTCATTCCAGAGGGACAACCCGTGATCCACGACGCATCGGTGGCGTCAATCACGCAGGTAAGCCTTACCTGACCAGTCGCCTGACCTGGGCAGACGATCGACCCGGCCCTCGGTAGGGGTGGTAGGGGCGGTCTCCCGGTTCCCGTCGGATCGGCGCGCGGTGGCTCGGCTGCGTCGAAAAGGGGCCGCTCCAGGCCGAAGGCCGGGGGAGAGCCCCCGTGCGGAGCATCGGCGACCGACGAGAGGCCGGCGAGGTGCGCACCCCAACCACCGCGAGCCCGACGGGCACCGGGAGACCGCTGCGGGTCGCCTCATAGACTCCGGGGCATGGATAGCGAACCTGCGGTCGAGGTGACCGGCCTGGTGAAGCGGTACGGGCCGAAGACGGCGGTGGACGGGCTCGACCTGACCGTCCGGCGCGGCACCGTGACCGCCGTGCTCGGGCCGAACGGCGCCGGGAAGACCACCACGATCGAGACCTGCGAGGGCTTCCGCCGCCCCGACGCCGGGACGGTCCGGGTGCTCGGCCTCGACCCGGTCGCCGACGCCGCCGCGCTCCGCCCCCGGGTCGGCGTGATGCTCCAGGCCGGCGGCGTCTACCCCGGCGCCCGCGCGGTCGAGATGCTCCGGCACACCGCCAGGCTGCACGCCCACCCGCTCGACGTGGACGCCTTGGTCGAGCGGCTCGGCCTCGGCTCCTGCGGCCGGACCACCTACCGCCGGCTCTCCGGCGGCCAGCAGCAGCGGCTGGCCCTGGCGATGGCCGTGGTCGGCCGCCCGGAGCTGGTCTTCCTGGACGAGCCCACCGCCGGGCTCGACCCGCAGGCCCGCCGGGCCACCTGGGAGCTGGTCCGCGACCTGCGCCGGGACGGCGTGAGCGTGGTGCTGACCACCCATCACCTGGACGAGGCCGAGCAGCTGGCCGACGAGGTGGCGATCGTGGACGGCGGCCGGGTGATCGCCGGGGGCACCGTCGAGCAGCTCTGCCGGGGCGGCTCGGAGAGCAGCCTGCACTTCGACGGCCCGGCCGGGCTCGACCTCGGCTCGCTGCACAAGGTGCTGCCGGACGGCGCCTCGGCCACCGAGCCGGCCCCCGGCTCGTACCGGGTGGAGGCCCCGCTCGGGCCCGAGCTGCTGGCCACCGTCACCGCCTGGTGCGCCTCGGTCGGGGTGATGCCCGAACGCCTGACGGTGCGTCGGCGCAGCCTCGAAGACGTCTTCCTCGAACTGACCGGCCGGGAGCTCCGATGACCACGTACGAACCCAGGCCCGGCGCCGCGCCGGTCGGCCGGATGCTGCTGGCGCAGACCGCGTTCGAGACGAAGATGCTGCTGCGCAACGGGGAGCAGCTGCTGCTCACCGTGGTGATCCCGACCGTGCTGCTGGTGCTGTTCAGCGCGGTGGACGTGGTGGACGTGACCGGGCCCGGCAAGCGGGTCGACTTTCTGGCGCCGGGGCTGCTGGCGCTGGCGGTGATGTCCACCGCGTTCACCGGGCAGGCGATCGCCACCGGCTTCGAGCGGCGCTACGGCGTGCTCAAGCGCCTGGGTGCCAGCCCACTGCCGCGCTGGGCGCTGCTGACCGCGAAGACCGGCTGCGTGCTGGTCACCGAGCTGCTCCAGGTGGCGCTGCTCTCGGTGATCGCGCTCGGCCTGGGCTGGTCGCCGCAGGGCAGCCCGCTCTCGGTGGCGGCGCTGCTGGTGCTGGGCACCGCCGCGTTCTCCGGCCTCGGGCTGCTGATGACGGGCACGCTCCGGGCGGAGGCCACGCTGGCCGCGGCCAACCTGGTCTTCGTGCTGCTGCTGCTGGCGGGCGGCGTGGTCGTCCCGCTGTCGAAGTTCCCGGCGGCGGTCCAGCCGGTGCTGGAGCTGCTGCCGATCAGCGCGCTCTCGGACGGGCTGCGGACCGTCCTGCAGGACGGCGCCGGGATGCCCTGGGCGGACCTGGGCATCCTCGGCGCCTGGGCAGCGGTCGGCCTGGGCCTGGCGGCCCGGTTCTTCCGCTGGGAGTGACTAGCGCGAGCGGCGACGGGTGAGGAACACCAGTGCGCCGCCGACGACGAGCACCCCGCCACCGGCCGCAGCGATCAGCCCGGCGTTGCTGCCGCCGCCGGTCTCGGCCAGCTGCGGGCCGGTCGGCTTCGGCGGGGCCGGCTTGCTCACCGAGGGGGTCGGGGTGGGCGTGACCTTCGGCGGCGTCGGTGTCGGGGAGGGCGACGGCGGCGGGCAGGGGGTGACCGTGCCGGTCTTGGTGACCGGGCTCTTCGGCTCCTCGTCGGTGGTGATGGTGAGCACCACCGGCAGGTCCGCGGTGTGCGCCTTGACCGGGAAGTCCTGGCTGAACGAGGCGCCGAACTCCTTCTTGTCCAGCAGCTTCTCGCCATCCACCGTGAGGGTGATCCGGTTGGTGAACTGCGGGTTGTAGCTGGCCACCCTGATGCTGACCTTGTCGCAGCTCAGCGTCCACTCCGAGGTGTGCGCCGCCGCGCTGCCGGCCAGCAGCAGCGGGGTGAGCGCCCCCAGCCCCACCGCGCCCGCGAGCAGCCCGCCGGGTATTCCGCGCAGCCTTGCCATCGTGTTCTTCCCTCCCGAACGTCCTTGTCCGACAAGGGCTTTGACCCTCGTACGGACCTTCGGGGGCGGACTCTACCCGCGGTCGGCCGACGACCTGCCGGACTTGACGAAAAACGCACACCCGCCGATCAGGAGCGATCGGCGGGTGTGCGTACCGTGCTGCCGGGGCGTCAGGCCCGGCGGGCGCCACGACGGCGGGCGGCCACCGCGATGCCGACGCCGGCGCCGAGCACCAGCACGCCACCGACGGTCAGCGGCAGGATGCCGCTCGCGCCGGTGAAGGCCAGACCGCCGCCACCGTTGCCGGGGGCCGACGGGCTCGGGGCGGGCGTGCCGGGCGCCGAGGCGGACGGACTGCCACTACCACCCGGGGTCGGCGAACCGCTGCCGCTCGGGGTGGGCGAACCGCTCGGGCTCGGCGACGGGCTGCCGGACGGCGTGCCGCTGGGGCTCGCGGACGGCGTGGCCGGCGGGGTGGTCTCGACCACGGTGGTCGGCAGGCAGCCGGTGAACGGGTAGTGGTGGGTCTCCGCACCGCCCTTGCCGGTCAGCGACTTGGCGATCACCGAGCCGTTCACCGGGCCGCCGCTGCCGAGGTCGAAGGCGGCGTTCGGGGCGAGCACGCTGCCCGGCCAGGCGTTGCCGCTCTTCTTGGTCACCTTGGTGGCGTTCGGGAAGTTCCAGAGCAGCTTCTCGCGGATCTTCCCGCCGGCCGCGCTCTGCAGCTTGTCGTCGTTGAGGTAGCTCTTGGTGGCCTCGTCCCAGAGGAAGAAGCCGGTGGTGCCGGCCTGGTCCTGGTCGTAGGCGTCCTCCACCGAGCTGATCACCGTCACGGAGCCGGCCGGCACCTTGAGGAAGAACTCCTTGGCGCCGGTGAGCATGTGCTTCGGGAGGACGAAGCTGTTCAGCGTCGCGTCCGTACCGGTCAGGGTCAGCTTGCCGCCGTCCAGGGACATCGTCCCCGCACCCGGCTTGACCAGCTCGGCGGAGAGCGAGCGCAGCTTGGTGAACTCGGCCGCGAAGTCGATCGGCGAGGCGCCCTTGGTGACGGTGCCCGCGTGCGCCTCGGCCTTGCCGTTGAGGGTGCCGGCGTAGACGCCGTTGCCCTTCATCACCTGGACGTTTCCGGTCAGGTTGCCGCCGACCACCAGGGCGTTGCCGCCCGGGAGCTTGGCGACCTGGTCGGCGGTCAGTTCGTTGCCGACCGAGAAGCCGCCGGTGAAGTCGGCGTTGCCGCCGATCGCGACCGCGCCCTCGGCGTCGGGGGTGTGGGTGTCGTTCCCCTCGATGAACTCGCCGTAGAGGTTGGCCGTGCCGAAGGTGCGACAGTTCTCGGCGGCCGGGACGGCGAGGGCCGCAGGGGCGACCAGCGCGCCGAGGGCGAGGGAGCCACCGAGCGCGAGCGCGGCGGCGGGTACGGATATGCGCATGTGCAGGATCTCCGCTGTAGGTGCGGCCAAACAGGTATGGCTCAGGCCGCACTCTGTCGATCACCCCCGGCATTGGTCAAGACCAATGTCCGTTTCTGTCCGACAGATCCGTTTTGCCCGACGGGCCGGGCGGGCGGGCGTCGCGCAGACCCGTGGCCGGACGCCCGGTCGGAGGGTGTGCGTAATTTCGATCCGATTACAAGGTTCACGCAGACCGGTACAGAGCGGACATTGACTCCGAATCAGGCCGTCCGGGTCGACTACGGTCGGCCGGGCAGGGTTCAGTCGCGGCTCTCCCGACGCCTGCCTCCGCCGCGAAGGGCCGAACCGTCATGTCTCCCGAGCTTTCCACGCCCCCCGATCCGGCACCGACCCTGGTCGGCCGGACACCCCGGCGGACCGGTGAGGTCTCGGCCCCCGTCGTGGAGGTGTGACGTGTCCTCGTTCCCGCAGCACATCGAGACCATGGAGCTCCGCGTCCCGCCGCCCCGGCAGCCGGAACCGCAGGTCGCGCCGCAGCCCGTGGACGAGCAGCCGCCCGCCCCCAAGCCCCGCTCGGGCGGCCGGGACCGCTACCTGGACCTGCTGCGCGCGCTGGCGCTGTTCCGGGTGGTGATCTACCACAACTTCAGCTGGGCCTGGCTGCCGCTGGTCTTCCCCTCGATGGGCGTGATGTTCGCGCTGGCCGGCTCGCTGATGGCCCGTTCGCTGAGCCGTCCCGCGGTCACCGTGATCCGCGGCCGACTGCGCCGGCTGCTGCCGCCGCTCTGGCTGTTCGGCGTGATAACCATCGGCCTGAGCCTGCTGGACGGCTGGGGTCCGAACTCCGAGGGCCACCCCGGCTGGTGGTGGGGCAAGCTGGTCTTCTGGATCATGCCGCTGAGCACCCCGCCGTTCGCCGAGGGCACGCTGTCCGGCTTCGGCGGCCTCCTGGAGCCCGGCTGGGCCGAGCAGGTGGGGGTACCGCTCTGGTACCTGCGGGCCTACCTCTGGTACGTGCTGCTCTCGCCGCTGATGCTGAAGGCGCTGCGCCGCTTCCCGGTGGTCACCATCCTCACCCCGCTGGCGATGGCGCTCTGCTCCGGCCTGGTCCCGCAGGACGGCCGGCTCTGGGAGACCCTCTCCGACTTCACCACCTTCGGCTCCTGCTGGGTGCTCGGGATGGCCCACCAGGAGGGCCTGCTGCGCAAGCTGCCGCAGTACGTCGCGCCCTCGATCGCCCCGCTGATCATGCTGGCCGGCTACTGGTGGCTGAGCAGCCGCCCGGTGGAGGACCCGACCGAGGTCGGCGACCTGGAGAGCGTGCCGATCGCGCAGGCCGTCTGGTCGTTCGGCTTCGTCCTGCTGCTGCTCCACCTGAGCCCGTCCTGGCAGAACTGGCCGGGGCCGCTGCAACGCTGGAACGGACTGATCAGCCTGCTCAACGCCCGGGCGGTGAGCGTCTACCTCTGGCACACCATGGCCCTGGAGCTCTCGGTGCCGATCATCGACCTGGCCTGGCGGAGTGACTGGGCATCGGCCAACCTGGCCTGGCTGCTGAACACCCGCTATCCACAGTTCCTGGTCGCGCTGCCACTGATCGCCCTGTTCGTGCTGACCTTCGGCTGGGTCGAGGACCTGGCCGCCGGGCGCTCGCCCCGGCTGTTCCCCTGGCCCCGCCGGATCAAGGGCCGCCGCCGGGCCGGCTGAGACCGACCCGGCAGCGCAGCGGAGGGGGGTGCGCATTGATCATCTGTCAGGCGAATTACAGTGATTCCCGTGCATACCCCCTCCTCCCTCCTCGCCACCCGCTGGCAGCCGACCGCCGCGACCGTCCGGCGGGCCGCGCTCGCCGCCCTGGTGATGAGCGTGGTGATCGTGATGACCGGCGGCGCCGTCCGGCTCACCGCCTCCGGGCTCGGCTGCTCGACCTGGCCGCGCTGCACCGCCGACAGCCTGACCCCGACGGCCGAGATGGGCCTGCACGGGGTCATCGAGTTCACCAACCGGATGCTCACCTACGTGCTGTGCGCGGCGGTCGCCTGGGTCACCCTGGCGGCCCGCTGTCACCGACCGTGGCGACGGAGCATCACCAAGCTGGGCTGGGCGCAGTTCTGGCTGGTGATGAGCAACGCCGTGCTGGGCGGGATCACCGTGCTGACCGGGCTCAACCCGTACATCGTGGGTGCGCACCTGGTCGCCGCGCTGGGCCTGGTCTGGGTCGCGCTGCTGACCTGGGAGCGGGCCAAGGAGGGTGACGGCGCGCCCGAGGCCCTGGTGGGCCTGCCGGTGACCCGGCTGGCCAACGTGCTGGTGCTGGCGATCGGTCTGCTGGTGGTGGCGGGGACGCTGGTCACCGGTGCGGGTCACCACCCGGGCGCCTCCAGCTCGGACGGCAAGCCGGTGTACCGGATCCCGATCGACTACGACCGGCTGGCCCAGCTGCACACCGACCTGGCCTTCCTCTCCTTCGGCCTGGCGATCGCGGCGGTCTTCGTGTTCGCCGCCGTCAAGGCCCCGGCGGCCGCCCGGGCCCGGGCGAAGGAGCTGCTGGTGGTGCTGTCGGCGCAGGGCCTGATCGGCTTCGTCCAGTACTTCACCGACGCGCCCGAGATCCTGGTCGGCCTGCACATGCTGGGCGCCGCGCTGGTCTGGATCGCCGCGCTGCGCATCCCGCTGGCGCTGCGCCGCCGGGCCGAGCTGCCCGCCCCTGTGGTGCCGGCCCAGGAGCTGCAGGACGCCTGACGGACCAAGGTCGAAGGCCCGGACCCGGTGACCGGGTCCGGGCCTTCGACGTACCGTCAGCCGCCGATCTGGATACCGGCCATCCGCTTCCACTCGTAGGCGCCGGTGCGCACCCTGAGCGCCAGCTCGCCCTCGAAGTCGTCGTGCAGCTTCAGCCCGGCCAGCTCGGCCGCCCGCAGGCCGACGGCGTAGGTCGGGGCGACCTGGTCGCCCCAGGAGCCGTCCGCGCCGACCAGCACGATCCGGGTGGCCATGCCGCCGACGTACTCGACGACGCCCTCGGCGCTGCCGCCGTGCTGCTCGGCGAAGCTCCGGATGTGCTTGGCGATGCGCTTGGCGCGGCGCTCGGCACGGGCGTCCGGCGCGGCGGTGGTGGCGGTCTCTGCGCTGCTCATGTCCGGCATGCTACCGATGAGTAGTCGCACTGGCGACGGGAGCGGCGTGTGGAGCGGGCCACATAGGGTGCTGGTGTGACCTTCGAAGGCTGGCCCGCCGAGGCCCTTGAGTTCTACGAGCAGCTGGAGACCGACAACTCCCGGATCTTCTGGCAGGCGCACAAGTCGCGCTACGAGCAGGACGTCCGGGCCCCGATGGCGGCCCTGCTGGAGGCCCTGGAGCCGGAGTTCGGGCCCGGGAAGATCTTCCGGCCGAACCGGGACGTCCGGTTCAGCGCCGACAAGTCGCCGTACAAGACCCACGTCGGCGGCCATCTGGCGGGCGGCGGCTACATCCAGCTCTCCGCCGACGGGCTGGCCTGCGGCAACGGCATGTACCAGCTGGCCACCGACCAACTCGCCCGGTACCGGGCGGCGGTGGCCGAGGACGTCAGCGGCGCCGAGCTGCTTCGGGTGATCGCCGCCGTCGAGGCCGCCGGGCCCCGCGTGCACGGCCGGGACGCGCTGAAGACCGCCCCGCGCGGCTTCGCCAAGGACCACCCGAGGATCGAACTGCTGCGCAACAAGGGCCTGGTGGCCTGGCAGGAGTGGGAGCCGGCCGCCTGGCTGGGCACCGCGCAGGCGCTGGACCGGATCGCCGGCTTCCTGCGCGCCTCGCAGCCGCTGATGGCCTGGCTGGAGGGGCACGTCGGCCCGAGCGAGCTGCCCGGGCGATGAGAAAGGGCCCTGCCTCGACGAGGCAGGGCCCTTCTCCGACGGTGCGTCAGGGGATGAACGGGTCCACCGCGATGACCACGAAGAGCAGGGTCAGATAGGTGATCGACCAGTGGAACAGCCGCATCTCCTTCAGCTTGGCCCCGACCAGCCCGGCCTTGGCGCGGGCGTGCAGCCCGTGCGCCTCCTTGAGCCAGAACGCGCCGAGCACCACGGCCGAGACCGGGTACAGCCAGCTGGTGTGCGCCAGCGGCCAGAGCGCCAGCGAGACCAGCACCATCACCCAGGAGTACGCCACGATCTGCCGGGCCACCGCGAGGTTGCCCTTGAGCACCGGCAGCATCGGGACGCCGGCCCGGGCGTAGTCGTCCCGCACCTTCATCGAGAGCGGCCAGTAGTGCGGCGGAGTCCAGAAGAAGATCACCAGGAACAGCACCAGCGCGGACCAGGACACCGAGTCGGTCACCGCGGCCCAGCCGACGAAGACCGGCATGCAGCCGGCGATGCCGCCCCAGACGATGTTCTGGGCCGTCCGCCGCTTCAGGCCCAGCGTGTAGACGAAGACGTAGAACAGCAGGGCGGTCAGCGCGAGGCCGGCGGCCAGCGGGTTGACCAGCAGCCAGAGCCAGACCGTGGAGGCGATCGCCAGCGCGATGCCGAAGACCAGCGCCTCCGGCGGCGAGACCATGCCGGTCACCAGCGGGCGGCGCTCGGTACGGGTCATCACCGCGTCGATGTCGCGGTCGATGTACATGTTGAGCGCGTTGGCGCCGCCGGCCGAGAGGTAACCGCCGATCACCACCCAGAGCACCAGCAGCAGATCGGGGACACCGCGCTGCGCCAGGAACATCACCGGAACGGTGGTGATCAGCAGCAGTTCGATGATCCGAGGCTTGGTCAGTGCGACGAACGCCCCGACACGGGCCCCGAGCGGCCGGCGCGCGGGAGTCGTCCCCACCACCCCGGCAGGGCGGGATTCAACGGCGGTCACGGACACCCCAACTCACGATGAATCTTCACAGGCGTCCTCGGAACCAGATGGAGCCGATCCGTCCGCGCTGCGCGTACCACGCCACCTTAGACGCTCCATATACCTCGATCGGCCCCGGGGTCCTCCGGCGAGGCGGAACCGCACACCGCCGGGTGAATCACCGCAAACCGCCCTGTCCCCCGTCTTGCTCCGTGGACGCGCCGAGCGGGCCGATCCGGGCGAGGGTAGGACGGGGCCGCACGTGACACGGTATTCGGGAATCCGAGCCGGAAAGTCCTGGTTGTCCCGCCACGCAGGGTGAAGGTCCGCCCGGGCGGTAGGCTCGCACAGAGAAGCGGGATCAACCCTCCGTGACCGGAACCAACGAGACGTCAGGCCCACAGCGACGTGGCCGACCGGTCCCTCACGGGGTCACTCTTCATATACGGAAGGAGCCCTGAGACAGGGTGAGCACCACGCCGAACGTTTTCGAGTGGACCGAGCTGGATCAGCGGACGGTCGACACGGCCCGGGTCCTGGCCATGGACGCGGTCCAGAAGGTCGGCAACGGACACCCGGGGACGGCCATGTCGCTGGCCCCCGCGGCGTACCTGATCTTCCAGCGCTTCCTGCGCCACGACCCCACGGACCCGGCCTGGGTCGGCCGCGACCGCTTCGTGCTCTCCCCCGGGCACACCTCGCTCACGCTCTACACCCAGCTCTACCTGTCGGGTTACGGGCTCTCGCTCGACGACCTGAAGGCGTTCCGGGTCGCGGGCAGCCGCACCCCCGGGCACCCGGAGCACGGTCACACCGCCGGGGTCGAGACCACCACCGGGCCGCTCGGCCAGGGCATCGCCAACGCGGTGGGCATGGCGATGGCCGCCCGCTACGAGCGCGGCCTGTTCGACCCGGAGGCCGCCCCGGGCACCTCCCCGTTCGACCACACCATCTGGTCCATCGTCAGCGACGGCGACCTGGAGGAGGGCATCTCCGCCGAGGCCTCCTCGCTGGCGGGCCACCAGAAGCTGGGCAACCTGGTCGCGCTGTACGACGACAACCACATCTCGATCGAGGGCGACACCGACACCGCCTTCTCCGAGGACGTGCTGGCCCGGTACGAGGCGTACGGCTGGCACGTCCAGCGGGTCACCCCGAAGTCGGACGGCGACATCGACGTGCTGGCGCTGGCCAACGCGCTGGAGGCGGCCAAGGCCGAGACCTCGCGCCCGTCCATCATCGCGATGCGCACGATCATCGCCTGGCCGGCCCCCGACGCGCAGAACACCGCCAAGGCGCACGGCTCGGCGCTCGGCGACGCGGAGATCGCGGCCACCAAGAAGGTGCTGGGCTTCGACCCGCAGAAGACCTTCGAGGTCACCGATGCGGTGATCAACCACGCCCGCGAGGTCGTGCAGCGCGGCAAGGCCGCCCGGCACGAGTGGGAGAAGTCGTTCCACGCCTGGCGCGAGGCCGACGCCGCCCGGGCCGCCGAGTTCGACCGGATCACCGCCGGTGAGCTGCCCGACGGCTGGGAGAAGGCCGTCCCGGTCTTCCCGGCCGGCAAGGAGGTCGCGACCCGCAAGGCGTCCGGCGACACCCTCAAGGCGCTCGGCGCGGTGATCCCGGAGCTGTGGGGCGGCTCGGCCGACCTCGCGGAGTCCAACCTCACCACCATCGACGAGGGCAGCTCCTTCCTCCCCGAGGGCAACCCGCTGAAGTCGGCCAACCCCTACGGCCGGACCATCCACTTCGGCATCCGCGAGCACGCCATGGGATCGACCATGAACGGCATCGCGCTGCACGGGAACACCCGCGTGTTCGGCGGCACCTTCCTGGTCTTCGCCGACTACATGCGCCCGGCCGTCCGGCTGGCCGCGCTGATGAAGCTGCCGGTCACCTACGTCTGGACGCACGACTCGATCGGCCTCGGCGAGGACGGCCCGACCCACCAGCCGGTCGAGCACCTGGCCTCGCTGCGCGCCATCCCGGGCCTGGCCATGGTCCGCCCGGCCGACGCCAACGAGACCGCGGTCGCCTGGCACACCATCCTGGAGCGGCAGACCAGCCACCCGGGCCCGGTCGGCCTGGCCCTCACCCGGCAGAACGTGCCGACCTGGGACCGCGAGGTCTTCGGCTCCGCCGAGGGCACCGCCAAGGGCGGCTACGTGCTGGCCGAGGCCAGCGACTCGGCGCCGAAGGTGATCCTGATCGGCACCGGCTCCGAGGTCCAGCTCGCGGTCACCGCGCGTGAGGAGCTGGAGGCCGACGGCATCCCGACCCGCGTGGTATCGATGCCGTCCATCGAGTGGTTCAACGAGCAGGACCAGGCGTACCGGGACAGCGTGCTGCCCCCGAACGTCCGTGCCCGGGTCTCGGTCGAGGCCGGTATCGCGCAGGGCTGGCGCGAGCTGGTCGGCGACGCCGGTCGGATCATCAGCCTGGAGCACTTCGGTGCTTCGGCCGACTACAAGGTGCTCTTCCGCGAGTTCGGCCTGACCGCCGACGCGGTGGCCAACGCCGCCCGCGCCTCGCTACGCACCGTCGAGGCCATCTCGCGCTAGTCGTACCCCGGGGGGTCGGGTGCCTCCGGGCGCCCGACCCCGTCTGACTGCCCAACCGAAAAAGAGGAAGTAGCACCATGACTGACGCACTGAAGCGCCTCAGCGACGAGGGCGTGGCGATCTGGCTGGACGACCTGAGCCGGGACCGGCTGACCTCCGGGAACCTGGCCGAGCTGGTGCAGGGCAAGCACGTGGTCGGCGTCACCACCAACCCGACCATCTTCCAGAAGGCCATCGGCGGCGGCAGCACCGCCTACGACGGCCAGCTGCGTGACCTGGCGGTCCGCAAGGTCACCACCGACGAGGCGATCCGCATGATCACCACCTCGGACGTACGGGACGCGGCCGACGTGCTGCGCCCGGTCTACGACGCCAGCAACGGCCGCGACGGCCGGGTCTCGATCGAGGTCGACCCCCGCCTGGCGCACCGGACCGCGCCCACCGTCGCCGAGGCCAAGCAGCTGTGGTGGCTGGTGGACCGCCCGAACGTGCTGATCAAGATCCCCGCCACCAAGGCCGGCCTGCCCGCGATCGCCGAGGTGCTCGGCAAGGGCATCAGCGTCAACGTCACGCTGATCTTCTCGCTGGAGCGCTACCGCGCGGTGATGGACGCCTACCTGACCGGTCTCGAGACCGCCAAGGCCGGCGGCCTGGACCTGTCCCAGATCGAGTCGGTCGCCTCCTTCTTCGTGTCCCGGGTGGACACCGAGATCGACAAGCGCCTGGACAAGATCGGCGGCGACGCGAAGAACCTCCGCTCCAAGGCCGCGCTGGCCAACGCCCGGCTGGCGTACCAGGCGTACGAGGAGGTGTTCGGCAGCGAGCGCTGGAAGGCGCTGGAGGCGGCCGGCGCCAAGCCGCAGCGTCCGCTCTGGGCCTCCACCGGTGTCAAGGACCCGAACCTCCCGGACACCCTGTACGTCACCGAGCTGGTCGCCCCCGGCACCGTGAACACGATGCCCGAGGCCACCCTGGACGCCACCGGCGACCACGGCGTGATCACCGGCGACACCATCACCCCCAACTACGCCGACGCGCAGGCCCTGATGGACGCCATCGCGGCGGCCGGCGTGGACTACGACGACGTGGTGCAGGTGCTGGAGGACGAGGGCGTGGAGAAGTTCGAGCAGTCCTGGATCGAGCTGCTCGACACCGTCACCGCCTCGCTGGCCTCCTTCGGCGACGAGAACTGACACCTGCTCACAAGCACGTTCACGGAAGCGGAGCCCCCACAGTGAGCAACGAATACCCGGAGGTCGAGCAGGGCGATCCCCCGCCCGCGCCCTCCAATCCGCTACGTGACCCCGCAGACCGACGGCTCCCGCGCATCGCGGGGCCGTCGGGCCTGGTCATCTTCGGGGTCACCGGCGACCTGTCGCGCAAGAAGCTGATGCCTGCCATCTACGACCTGGCGAACCGCGGCCTGCTGCCGCCGGGCTTCTCGCTGGTCGGTTTCGCCCGCCGCGAGTGGGAGGACGAGGACTTCGCCAAGGAGGTCCACGACGCGGTCAAGCAGCACGCCAGGACCCCCTTCCGCGAGGAGGTCTGGCAGCAACTGGCCAAGGGCATGCGGTTCGTCCAGGGCACCTTCGACGACGACGACGCCTTCGACACCCTGCGCAAGACCATCGAGGAGCTCGACCAGGCCCAGGGGACGGGCGGCAACTTCGCCTTCTACCTCTCGGTGCCGCCGAAGTTCTTCCCCAACGTGGTCCAGCAGCTGAAGAAGCACGGCCTGGCCGACCCGCCGCAGGGCTCCTGGCGCCGCGCGGTGATCGAGAAGCCGTTCGGTCACAACCTGGAGAGCGCCCAGGAGTTGAACCGGATCGTGCACGAGGTCTTCCCCCGTGACGAGGTCTTCCGAATCGACCACTACCTCGGCAAGGAGACCGTCCAGAACATCCTGGCGCTCCGCTTCGCCAACACCATGTTCGAACCGATCTGGAACCGGTCGTACGTCGACCACGTGCAGATCACCATGGCCGAGGACATCGGGATCGGCGGCCGGGCCGGGTACTACGACGGCATCGGCTCCGCCCGCGACGTGATCCAGAACCACCTGCTCCAGCTGATGGCGCTGACCGCCATCGAGGAGCCCGCGTCGTTCCACCCCAAGGCGCTGGTGGCCGAGAAGCTCAAGGTGCTCAGCGCCGTGCAGCTCCCCGAGGACCTGGGCAAGCACACCGTGCGCGGCCAGTACGCGGCCGGCTGGCAGGGCGGCGAGGAGGTGGTCGGCTACCTGGACGAGGACGGCATCGACCCCAACTCCAAGACCGACACCTACGCGGCCATCAAGCTGGAGATCAACAACCGCCGCTGGGCGGGCGTGCCGTTCTACCTGCGCACCGGCAAGCGGCTGGGCCGCCGGGTCACCGAGATCGCGGTGGTCTTCCAGCGCGCCCCGTACCTGCCGTTCGACTCCTACGCCACCGAGGAGCTGGGGCAGAACGCCCTGGTGATCCGGGTGCAGCCGGACGAGGGCGTCACGGTGCGGTTCGGCTCCAAGGTGCCGGGCACCTCCTTCGAGGTCCGGGACGTCACGATGGACTTCGCCTACGGCGAGTCCTTCACCGAGTCCAGCCCCGAGGCGTACGAGCGGCTCATCCTGGACGTGCTGCTCGGCGACGCCAACCTGTTCCCCCGTCACCAGGAGGTCGAGCTGTCCTGGGACATCCTCGACCCGATCGAGCAGTACTGGGACACCCACGGCAAGCCCGCCCAGTACCCCTCCGGCACCTGGGGACCGACCGAGGCGGACGAGATGCTGGCACGAGACGGCAGGAGCTGGCGGCGCCCATGAAGATCGACCTGACCGACACCACGTCCAGCAAGATCAACGCTGCGTTGATGGACGCCCGCCGGGCCAGCGGTTCGACCGCGGCCGGCATGGTGCTCACCCTGGTGATCGTGACCGACGAGGGCAGCGCGTACGACGCCCTCAAGGCCGCCAACGACGCCTCCCGCGAGCACCCCTCGCGCACCCTGGCCGTCATCAAGCGGGCCGGGCGCTCGCCCCGGGCCCGGGCCGAGACCCGGCTGGACGCCGAGATCCTGGTCGGCTCCGACGCGGGCTCGGGCGAGACCGTCATCCTCCGGATGCACGGCGAACTCGTCGCGCACGCCCAGTCGGTGGTGCTGCCGCTGCTGCTGCCGGACGCCCCCGTGGTGGTCTGGTGGCCGGAGAACGCCCCGCAGCACCCGGCGCAGGACCCGCTCGGCGCGATCGCCCAGCGCCGGATCACCGACGCGGTCACCGCCGAGTCCCCGGTCGGCCAGCTCGCCCAGCGGGCGGCCAGCTACACCCCCGGCGACACCGACCTCGCCTGGACCAGGATCACCGGCTGGCGCTCGATGCTGGCCGCCGCCCTGGACCAGCGCCCGGTCGAGATCACCTCGGCCGTGGTGGCGGGCGAGTCGTACAACCCGAGTGTCGAGCTGCTCGGCCTCTGGCTGACGAACCGCCTGCACATCCCGGTCGAACGGGTGGTCACCGGCGGCCCCGGCATCACCTCGGTCACCCTGCGGACCAAGGGCGGCGACATCGTCCTGGACCGTCCGGACGGCCTGATGGGCACGCTCTCGATGCCCGGTGCGCCGGACCGTCAGGTCGCGCTCAAGCGGCGGGAGACCTCGGAGCTGATCGCCGAGGAGCTGCGCCGGCTCGACCCGGACGACATCTACGCGGCCGCGGTGCGGACCCCGGTGGACGCGCTCAAGGAGCCGGGCACCGAGGCCGCCGCACCCGCCCCGGTGATCGAGGCGGCCGTGGCCGCCCCGGCCCGGGTCACCGCCAAGGTGCCGGCCGCCGGGAAGCCCAACGCGAAGCGGACCACCGCCAAGAAGGCCGCGCCGGCCGAGAAGGCGGTGGCGAGGAAGGCCCCGGCCAAGCGCGCCACCAAGAAGGCGGGCTCGTGACCACCGTCCCGCAGCTCGTCGTCCACCGGGACAAGGAGCTGATGGCGCAGGCCGCCGCGGCCCGGCTGATCACCCGGATCGTGGACGCCCAGGCCGCCCGCGGCACCGCCTCGGTGGTGCTGACGGGTGGTCGGAACGGCAACGCCCTGCTCGCCGCGATCGCCGCCTCCCCGGCGCGCGACGCGGTGGACTGGGCGCGGCTCGACCTCTGGTGGGGCGACGAGCGCTTCGTCGCCGCCGACCACCCGGACCGGAACGCCGTCCAGGCCAGGGCCGAACTGCTGGACGCCGTCCCGCTCGACCCGGCCCGGGTGCACGCGATGCCCGCCTCGGACGGCGTGGACGGCTCCGACGTGGAGGCCGCCGCGGCCCGCTACGCCGGGGAGTTGGCGAAGGCCGCCGAGCGCGGGCCGGTGCCCGCCTTCGACGTGCTGCTGCTCGGGGTCGGCCCGGACACCCACGTCGCCTCGCTGTTCCCCGGTCACCCCGGCGTCCGGGAGACCGAGTTGAGCGTGGTCGGCGTCCGGGGTGCCCCGAAGCCCCCGCCGGTCCGGATCTCGCTCACCCTCCCGGCGATCCGGGCGGCCCGCGAGGTCTGGCTGCTGGCGGCGGGCGAGGACAAGGCCGACGCGGTCGCGCTGGCCCTCACCGGTCCCGGCGAGATCCAGGCCCCCGCCTCCGGCGCGTACGGCACCCGCCGCACGCTCTGGCTGCTCGACCGCACGGCGGCGGCCAAGATCCCGTCGCAGCTCTACCCGCCCGCCTCCGCCTGAGGCGGCGTCAGGAAGGGCCCGGCTCCGCCTCGCGGAGCCGGGCCCTTCCCGTCCCTCGTCCTTCGCCCGGACAGCACGAACGGAGCCGGGCCGCCACAACGGCCCGACCCCGTCGGGTGGTTCTCAGATCTCGCCGCGGAGCTTGGCGAGCGCCTCGGCCAGGATCGCCTCGCCGTCGGCGTCGGTGCGGCGCTCGCGGACGTACGCGAGGTGGGTCTTGTAGGGCTCGTTCCGGGACGGGGCGGGCGGGTTGTGCTCGTCCTGTCCGGCCGGGAAACCGCAGCGGGGGCAGTCCCAGGTGTCCGGGATGACCGCCTCGGCGGCGAAACTCGGCTTGGTCTCGTGCTTGTTGGCACACCAGAAGGAGATCCGGTTTCGGGGGGCGGACTCGCCGCGCTCCGCCTCACCCATCGGGCCGGCGCCGACTCTGCTGCCACGAATGGCGTTGCCACTTGCCACGGTCTGACTCCCTGCGTGCTGGTGCGATGCGATCTCGGCCGCTGCCCGGAGAGGGCCGTTCACCCGTGCCCGGTGTCGGCGACAGGACGGCAGCCGATATCCACTGCCGCCCGGCCGAGGCCGGCGGACGGTGGCGAAGTCGTCCTAGTGTAAGCAGCGGTTAAGGATCTGTCCGCACCACCTCCGGCACTTCACCGTTCCGAGCATAAGCCGCGGATCGACGGAGCGTCAGATGTGTGCGAAAGCTTGACCGAAGGCCGGGCTCAGCTCTTGTACTTGAGCACCAGACCGAGCACCACGATGCAGGCGAACCAGCCGAGCGCGACGATGATGGTGATGCGGTCGAGGTTGCGCTCGGCCACGGCCGAGCCGCCGCCGGTGGACATCGCGCCGCCACCGAACATGTCGGAGAGACCGCCGCCCTTCCCCTTGTGCAGCAGCACCAGGAGGATCATCAGCATGCTGAAGACGATCAGCGCAATCGTGAACCCGAGAACCACAGCGGGACCAATCTCTCGTATCTTCGGCGAAGGGGCCGGGCCGCTCGAAGCGGTCCGGCCCCAAAGCCTACGTTGCCAGGGTGGCGTTAGCCTACTGCCTGCTCACGGTAGCGCACGATCTTGACGAACTCGTCGGCGTCCAGCGAGGCACCGCCGATCAGCGCACCGTCCACGTCGGGCTTGGCCATCAGGCCGGCCGCGCTGGAGGACTTGACCGAACCGCCGTACAGGACCCGGACCTTGCCGGCCAGCTCGGCCGAGTACAGCTCGCCGAGCCGGACCCGGATCGCGGCGCAGACCTCCTGCGCGTCCTCGGGGGTGGCCACCTCGCCGGTGCCGATCGCCCAGACCGGCTCGTACGCGACCACGATGGTCTCGGCCTGCTCGGCCGAGACCTCGCGGAGCGCGCCGTCGAGCTGGGCCAGGGTGTGCTCGACGTGGGTGCCCGCCTTGCGGACCTCCAGCGGCTCGCCGACGCACAGGATCGGGGTGATCCCGTTCCGGTAGGCGGCCTTCACCTTGGCGTTGACGATGTCCTCGTCCTCGCCGTGGTACTGCCGGCGCTCCGAGTGGCCGATCGCCACGAAGGTGCACTTCAGCTTGGCGAGCATCGGGCCGGAGATCTCACCGGTGTAGGCACCGGAGTCCTGCGCCGAGAGGTCCTGGGCGCCGTACTTGATCTTCAGCTTGTCGCCGTCCACCAGGGTCTGCACGGAGCGCAGGTCGGTGAACGGGACCAGGACGGCGACCTCGACGGCCTCGTAGTCCTTGTCGGCCAGCGCGAAGGCCAGCTTCTGGGTGTGCTGGATGGCCTCGAGGTGGTTGAGGTTCATCTTCCAGTTGCCCGCCATCAGCGGGAGACGCTCGGTCATGTGCTCAGCCTTCCAGGGCGGCGAGACCGGGGAGGGTCTTGCCCTCGAGGTACTCGAGGCTCGCGCCACCGCCGGTCGAGATGTGCCCGAACTTCTTCTCGTCGAAGCCCAGGATGCGGACGGCCGCGGCGGAGTCGCCGCCACCGACCACGGTGAACGCGTCGCTGTCGAGCAGCGCCTGCGCGACGGCCTTGGTGCCCTCGGCGAAGGTCGGGTGCTCGAAGACGCCGACCGGACCGTTCCAGAACACGGTCTTCGCGTCGGCCAGCTTCGCGGCGAACAGCTCCCGGGTCTTCGGGCCGATGTCCAGGCCCTCCTTGTCCGCGGGGATCTTGTCCGCGTCGACCACCTCGAAGTCGGTGACCGGCGCGTGCGTCCTGGTGTCGGGGAAGCTCGCGGAGATCGCGACGTCCACCGGGATGACGAACTCGACGCCGTTGGCCTTGCCGCGCTCCAGGTACTCCAGGACGACCGGGATCTGGTCCTTCTGCAGCAGCGAGATGCCGACCTCGTGGCCCAGGGCCGCGAGGAAGGTGTAGGCCATGCCGCCGCCGATCAGGATGCGGTCGGCCTTGCCCAGCAGGTTGTCGATCACGCCGACCTTGTCGGAGACCTTGGAGCCGCCGAGCACCACCACGTACGGGCGCTCGACCTCGTCGGTCAGGCGCTTGAGCACGCCGACCTCGGTGGCGATCAGGTCGCCGACCGCGTGCGGCAGCCGGGCCGGGAGGTCGAAGACCGAGGCGTGCTTGCGGTGCACCGCACCGAAGCCGTCGCCGACGTAGAGGTCGGCCAGCTCGGCCAGCTGATCGGCGAAGGCGCCGCGCTCGGCGTCGTCCTTGGCGGTCTCGCCGGCGTTGAAGCGCAGGTTCTCCAGCAGCGTGACCTCGCCGTTCGCCAGGGCGGCGACGGTGGCCTTCGCGCTCTCGCCGACCGTGTCGGTCGCGAAGGCGACGGACTGGCCGAGGATCTCGCCGAGGCGGACCGCGACGGGGGCGAGCGAGTACTGGGGGTCGGGCGCACCCTTGGGGCGGCCCAGGTGGGAGGCGACGATCACCTTGGCGCCGGCCGCGACCAGCTTGGCGATGGTCGGGGCGACGGCGCGGATCCGGCCGTCGTCGGTGATCCGGCCGTCCGAAAGCGGCACGTTCAGGTCGGCGCGGACGAACACCCGCTGGCCGTCGACCTGGAGGTCTTCGATGGTCTTCACGGTCTTCGAATCTCCTGGGGAGAAAAAGTGGCGGAGGCACTGCGGCGGGCCACCGATGAAGCGAGAGGGAACGCAGAGCGAGGGCCCGAACGGTCTACGTCCGGGCCCTCCCTCACATCACGTCAGCTTCCGCTGGATTCAGAGCTGGCCACCGACGAGGGTGGTCAGGTTCACCAGGCGGTTGGAGTAGCCCCACTCGTTGTCGTACCAGCCGAAGATCTTGACCTGGTTGCCCTGCACCATGGTCATCAGCGAGTCGAAGATCGTGGAGAACGGCGAGTTCACGATGTCGGAGGAGACGATCGGGTCCTCGGTGTACTGCAGGATGCCCTTGAGGGAGCCCTCGGACGCCTTCTGGAAGGCGGCGTTGACCTCCTCGACGGTGACCTCGCGCTCGAGGGTGACGACCAGGTCGGTGATCGAACCGGTCGGGACCGGGACGCGCAGCGAGGTGCCGTCCAGCTTGCCCTTGAGCTCCGGCAGGACCAGCGCGGTGGCCTTGGCGGCACCGGTCGAGGTCGGGATGATGTTGATGGACGCGGCGCGCGCACGGCGCAGGTCCTTGTGCGGGAAGTCCAGGGTGACCTGGTCGTTGGTGAACGCGTGCACCGTGGTCATCAGGCCCTTGACGATGCCGAAATTCTCCTGGAGAACCTTGGCCATCGGCGCCACGCAGTTGGTGGTGCAGGAGGCGTTGGAGATGACCGTGTGGTTCGCCGCGTCGTACTTCTCGTCGTTGACGCCCATCACGATGGTGACGTCTTCGTCGGTCGCGGGGGCCGAGATGATGACCTTCTTGGCACCGGCGGTGACGTGCTTCTTCGCAGCGTCGGCCTTGGTGAAGATGCCGGTGGACTCGATCACGATGTCCACGCCCAGCTCGCCCCAGGGCAGGTTGGCCGGGTCGCGCTCGGCGATCACCTTGAAGGTGTGGCCGTCGACGGTGATGCTGTCGGCGGTGTGGCTGACCTCGCCCTGGAGGGTGCCCAGGATCGAGTCGTACTTGAGCAGGTGAGCCAGGGTCTTGGTGTCGGTCAGGTCGTTGACACCGACGATCTCGATGTCCGCGCCCTGGGACTTAACCGCACGGAAGAAGTTGCGGCCAATGCGGCCGAATCCGTTGATGCCTACCCGGATCGTCACGAACCGATCTCCTCGTTAGGTGCGCCGGACTGTGCCGACGGGGTGGAAATGGGATGTCCCCGACCACCCATGACCCTACCTCTCCCAAGGTGGCCGGGGCACATCGCCTCACCGTCTCCGGCCCCTCCCGGGGGCTCGAACACCACTATTCAGGGCTTCGGTCCCTGTGCCGCAGGGCAGTTGGTCCTGCTGCCCGAACGGCCCAGTGGCGATCCGCCGGGCGGTTCGAACGCGGAACGGCCGGTGTCCGCATCGCGGGCACCGGCCGTTCGGAAGATGAGACTGCGTCAGCTCATCGCCATCTCGTCGGTCAGGTTGGCCTCGGTGCTCGGCAGGCCGAGCTCGGAGGCGCGCTTGTCGGCCATCGCCAGCAGGCGCCTGATCCGGCCGGCCACCGCGTCCTTGGTGAGCGGCGGGTCGGCGAGCGCGCCCAGCTCCTCCAGCGAGGCCTGCTTGTGCTGCATCCGGAGCTGGCCGGCCGCCGCCAGGTGCTCCGGCACCTCCTCGCCGAGGATCTCCAGCGCCCGCTGCACCCGGGCGCCGGCCGCGACCGCCGCGCGGGCCGAACGGCGCAGGTTCGCGTCGTCGAAGTTGGCCAGCCGGTTGGCGGTGGCCCGGACCTCGCGCCGCATCCGGCGCTCCTCCCAGGCCAGCACCGACTCGTGCGCGCCGAGCCGGGTGAGCAGCGCGCCGATCGCGTCGCCGTCCCGGATCACCACCCGGTCCACCCCGCGGACCTCGCGGGCCTTGGCCGGGATGCCCAGCCTGCGGGCCGCGCCGACCAGGGCGAGCGCCGCCTCGGAGCCCGGGCAGGTGATCTCCAGGGAGGAGGACCGCCCCGGCTCGGTGAGCGAACCGTGCGCCAGGAAGGCCCCGCGCCAGGCGGCCTCCGCGTCGCAGGTCGCGCCCGAGACCACGGCCGGGGGCAGGCCCCTGATCGGCCGCCCACGTCCGTCCACCAGCCCGGTCTGCCGGGCCAGCAACTCGCCGTCCTTCACCACCCGCACCACGTACCGGCTGCCGCGTCGCAGCCCGCCGGGGGCCATCACCACCAGATCCGAGGAGTGTCCGAAGATCTCCAGCAGGTCCTTGCGCAGCCGCCGGGCCGCAATGCCGGTGTCCAGCTCCGCTTCGATCACGATGCGGCCGCTCACAATGTGCAGCCCGCCCGCGAATCGGAGGATCGCCGAAACCTCGGCCTTGCGGCAGCAGGCCCGGGTGACGGGGAGCCGGCTGATTTCGTCCTTCACCGCTGCCGTCATCGCCATGGGCCGATCCTTCCATGTGTCCGGAAAATCCGGTCGTACGCAGCCGCCAGAAGCTCCCGGTCGTGTCGCGGCGTGCCGTCCGCGGCGGCGACCCGGTCGAGCACCAGTGCGGCACCCATCCGCTCGGCGGCCTTCTCCAGCCCGGCCAGGTCCGCCTGGCCGAAGGCGCCGCCGGTGACGGCGCGCTCGTCCACCAGGATCGCATCCACCGCGAGCTCCGGAGCGTGGTCGGCGACCACTTCCAGGTGGCGCTGCGGGGTGAAGCCCTCGGTCTCGCCCGGCTGCGGGGCCAGGTTGAGGGTGAGCAGCCGGCGCGCCCTGGTCCGCACCAGGGCGTCGGCCAGCTCGGGGACCAGCAGGTGCGGCAGCACGCTGGTGAACCAGGAGCCGGGGCCGAGCACCACCCAGTCCGCCTCCAGGACCGCCTCGACGGCCTCCGGGACGGCCGGCGGCTGCTCCGGCAGCAGCCGGATGGACTGCACCGTGCCGGGTGTGACGGCCACGTTCGCCTGCCCCCGGACCGAGCTCAACTCGCCCGGCAGCAGGGGGTCGTGGCCCCGGACCACGGCCTCGATGTCCAGCGGGACG
This sequence comes from Kitasatospora sp. NPDC101801, assembly GCF_044766665.1. Taxonomy (NCBI): domain Bacteria; kingdom Bacillati; phylum Actinomycetota; class Actinomycetes; order Kitasatosporales; family Streptomycetaceae; genus Kitasatospora; species Kitasatospora sp. NPDC101801. The sequence continues at coordinate 119,274 of NZ_JBIWML010000006.1, read as the reverse complement.
GCCGACATCGGCAGCACCCGGCCGTGCACGTTGAGCAGTCGGCCGACCCAGTTCAGCGCCTCCACCGGGTCGCCGAGCTTCTCCCAGAGCGCCACGATCAGCAGGTTGCCGACCGCGTGGCCGCCGAGCTCGCCGTCGCCGGTGAAGCGCAGCTGGAGCACCTCGGACCAGGTCCGGCCCCAGTCGTCGTCCCCGCACAGCGCGGCCAGCGCCTTGCGCAGGTCACCGGGCGGCAGGACGCCCAGCTCGGCGCGGAGCCGGCCGCTGGAGCCGCCGTCGTCGGCGACGGTCACCACGGCGGTCAGCTCGGTGGTCAGCCGGCGCAGTGCGGAGAGCGAGGCGGACAGGCCCTGGCCGCCGCCGAGCGCGACCACACTGATGGGCTTGGACCGCGGGGCGCCTCTGGTCCGGCCCGTTGCGCTCTGGGCCCGGTCGACGGTCTTGTGCTGCCGCGTTGGCGAGTATGCCGTCACACCGACCCCACGTTCTGTTCATCGGCGCCGCCTGGTGGCGGCGGCGCCCCTTGTGTCTGTTAGAGCGACCGCCGGAGCGCCACCGTCACTCCCCCGGGGTCACTCCCGGCCCATGTCGCGGTGGACCAGCACCGTCTCGACGCCGTCCGCGATCAGACGCTTCGTCAGCCGCTCCGACATCGCTACGCTGCGGTGCTTCCCACCGGTGCAGCCTACGGCAAGCGTCATGTACCGCTTGCCCTCCCGACGGTAACCCTCGGTGATGATCCGGAGCAGCTCCGCGTAACCGTCCAGGAACTCGTTCGCACCCGGCTGCTCGAAGACGTAACCGGCCACGTCGGGGTCGGTGCCGGTGCGGGCCCGCAGCTCGGGGACCCAGTGCGGGTTGGGCAGGAAGCGGCAGTCCACCACCAGGTCGGCGTCGACCGGCAGGCCGTACTTGAAGCCGAAGGACATCACGGTGGCGCGCAGCTCGGGCTCGTCGTTGTCGGCGAACGCGGCGTCCAGCTTGGCCCGGAGCTGATGGACGTTCAGGTCGGAGGTGTCGATCACCAGGTCGGCCTCGCCGCGCAGCTCGCGGAGCAGGTCGCGCTCGCGCTCGATGCCGTCCACGATCCGGCCGTCGGCCTGCAGCGGGTGCGGACGGCGGACCGACTCGAAGCGGCGCACCAGGGCGTCGTCCGAGGACTCCAGGAAGACCACCCGGAGCCGGACCCCGCGCTTCGCCAGCTCCTCCAGCGAGGTCAGCAGGTCGTCGAAGAACTTCCGGCCGCGGACGTCGACCACCACCCCGATCCGGGGCACCGCGCCCTGCGAGCGGGCGCCGAGGTCGACCATGGTCGGGATCAGGGCGGGCGGCAGGTTGTCCACCACGAACCAGCCCAGGTCCTCCAGGCACTTGGCCGCCGTGCTGCGGCCCGCTCCGGACATGCCGGAGATGATCACCAGCTCCGGGGCGCTGTCTCCCACATCGGCCACTGTCACTTCTGATCCCCGTTCTCGGTGATTCTGCCGGAGCGTCGGACGGGCGGCGTCGGCCGTCACGGCGTCTCCTCGGTACTGTCCTCAATGATCTCGCCGGTGGCGGTGTTCACGGCGGGGGCGGCCGGTGTACGGGCAGCCAACGCCGCGACAACAGTCTCCGCCGTGCGCAGACCGATCCCGGGCACCTCGCAGATCTCCGCCACCGTGGCCGCCCGCAGCTTCTTCAGCGAACCGAAGTGCTTGAGCAGCGCCTGGCGGCGAGTCTCGCCGAGCCCGGGGACCGAGTCCAGCTCCCCCGCCGTGAGCCGTTTGGCCCGCTTGCTGCGCTGGTACGCGATGGCGAACCGGTGCGCCTCGTCGCGGACCCGCTGGAGCAGGTAGAGGCCCTCGCTGGAGCGCGGCAGCACCACCGGGTCGCTGCTGCCGGGCAGCCAGACCTCCTCAAGTCGCTTGGCCAGCCCGCAGAGTGCGACGTCGTCGATGCCGAGCTCGTCCAGCGCGCGGCGGGCGGCGGCGACCTGCGGCTGGCCGCCGTCGACCACCAGCAGCTGCGGCGGGTAGGCGAACCGCTTCGGGCGGCCGTCGTCGTCGCGGGCGCCCTGCTGCTCCGCCTCCTCCTCCACCGCCCACTCGCCGGTCTGCTCGCGCTCCTGGAGGTAGCGGCGGAACCGACGGGTGATCACCTCGTGCATCGACCGGACGTCGTCCTGCCCGGCGAAGCCCTTGATCTGGAACCGGCGGTACTCGCTCTTCCTGGCCAGCCCGTCCTCGAACACCACCATCGAGGCCACCACGTCCTCGCCCTGCAGGTGCGAGATGTCGAAGCACTCGATCCGCAGCGGCACCGAGTCCAGCTCCAGCGCCTCGGCGATCTCCTGGAGCGCCCGGCTCCGGGTGGTCAGGTCGGAGGCGCGCTTGGTCTTGTGCAGCACCAGCGACTGCTGCGCGTTCCGCTGGACCGTGGTCATCAGGTCCTTCTTGTCCCCGCGCTGGGGCACCCGCAGGTCCACCTGGGCGCCGCGCAGGCCGGTCAGCCACTCCTGCACGGGGGCCAGCGGCTCGGGCAGCGCGGGCACCAGCACCTCGCGCGGGACGCTCTCGGTGCCGCCGCCGTACAGCTGTTGGAGCGCGTGCTCGACCAGCCCGGCGGTGTCCACGTCCTCGACCTTGTCGGTGACCCAGCCGCGCTGGCCGCGCACCCGGCCGCCGCGGACGTGGAAGATCTGCACGGCCGCCTCCAACTCGTCCTCGGCGAGGGCGAACAGGTCGGCGTCGGTGCCGTCGCCGAGCACCACCGCGTTCTTCTCCATCGCGCGGCGGAGCGCGCCGAGGTCGTCGCGCAGCCGGGCGGCCTTCTCGTACTCCAGGTCGGCGGCGGCCTGCTGCATCTCCTGCTCCAGCCGGCGCAGGTGGTTGCCCGTCCGCCCGGCCATGAAGTCGCAGAACTCCTCGGCCAGTTCGACGTGCTCGGCCGCCGAGATCTTGCCGACGCAGGGCGCGGCGCACTTGCCGATGTACCCGAGCAGGCAGGGCCGGCCGATCTGCCGGGCCCGCTTGAACACCCCGTTGGAGCACGTCCGGACCGGGAACACCCGGAGCATCAGGTCCACCGTCTCGCGGATCGCCCAGGCGTGGCCGTACGGGCCGAAGTAGCGCACGCCCTTCTTGTGCGCACCGCGCATCACCTGGACCCGGGGGTACTCCTCGTTGAGGGTGACCGCCAGCTCCGGATAGCTCTTGTCGTCGCGGTACTTGACGTTGAACCGGGGGTCGAACTCCTTGATCCAGGAGTACTCCAGCTGCAGCGCCTCGACCTCGGTGGCCACCACCGTCCACTCCACGGCGGCGGCCGTGGTCACCATGGTCGCGGTGCGCGGGTGCAGGTTGGCCACGTCCTGGAAGTACGAGGACAGCCGGGGCCGCAGGCTCTTCGCCTTCCCCACGTAGATGACCCGCCCGTGCGCGTCGCGGAACTTGTAGACCCCGGGCGAGGTCGGGATGGCCCCGGGTGCGGGCCGGTAGGTGGAAGGGTCTGCCATGCCCCTACCGTACCGATCACGCCCGACAGCCGGGGCCGCCGTGTCAGCTGCGCGCGGTATGTCCGGCTCGGTCCGCGCCAGGGCCGGTCGTCGGACTCCCGCCTGCCCCACGGCCGCCCTTCGGGCGACGACGGGAGTTCGACCACAGGCCCTAGGCGCTGAACCGGGCGGCCGCCGGGGCCGGGCCGCCGACCGTCCGGTTGAGCAGCTCGACGCCGAGCGGGGTGACGGTGTGCAGCACCGCGCCGCCCCGGCGCTGAGTGGTGATCAGGTTGGCGTTGCGCAGCACCGTGGCGTGCTGGCTGGCCGAGGCCGGGGAGACGTTGAGGCGGCGGGCCAGCTCGGTGGTGGTGCAGCCCTCGGTGACGATCTCCAGGGCGGCCGCCCTGGTTCGGCCGAGCAGCGCGGTGAGCGACTGGCGGGCGGCCGGGTCCTCGCTCCACAGCCGGGCGCCGACCAGCGGGTCCCGGAGGGTGGGGAAGGCCAGCACCGCCGGGGCGTCCTTGTCCAGCGAGTCGGTCAGCAGCACCGGCGGATCGGCCAGGAAGACCATCGGGGCCAGCACCAGCCCCCGGCCGCCGAGGTGCACCTCCACCGCCTCCGGGTACCGGATCTCCAGCACCGGTGACCGCCAGCGGATGGTCGGGGCGCAGAAGGTGCCGAGCAGCTGCTCCACCCCGCCGCTCAGCAGCGTGCGGGCCAGGTCGGCCCGGACGGCGTCCAAGTGGGCCTGGATCCGGCCCCAGTACGGACCGACGGTGAAGCGGTGGCAGGCCGCCACCGCGTCGGCCAGCTGCCGACGGGCGGTCAGGTCACCCTCCATGAGGGACCGGATCCAGCGCGGGTCGGCCTGCGGGGCCGAGATGTTGCCCAGCTCCAGCCGGACCAGCTCGTCCGGAGCGCCGAGCAGTTGCTCGATGCCCTGCTCGACGGAGGAGCCGGTGCCGGTCAGCGCCCCCAGGTCGAAGCAGGGGCCGGGGCCGGGGATCAGCGAGGCCAGCGGGCGGATCGTCTCGACCAGCCGGCTGCCGCCGAACTTCTGCCGCCAGGGCCTGAACTGGGCCCAGCCGCCCGGCCCGGTCAGCGCCTCCAGGCTGTGGTAAGCCTCGGCCAGCGGCCCGACCGAAGGCGCGACCCGGACCCGGAGCAGATCGTCGGTGGTCAGATGGACACGTAACACGGCTTCCCCCCGTCCGTTTCAGGCTGCACCTTTAAGGCACCCCTGAAACCCTGTCCCCCACCCGGATCCACCCCGCAGGATGATCCTCAGGTGCCGGTGCCCGGTACGGGGGTCCGGGCACCGGGGAACCGCCCGTTCGCGCGCGGCCTACTTGGTCACCTGGAAGGCACCGTCCTTCAGGGTCACCTGGTAGGCCGGCAGCGGGCTCGGGGCCGGCCCCGCGGTGACCGCGCCGTCCGCGACCGCGAAGTGGCTGGCGTGGCAGGGGCACTGGATCTGGGCGTCCTTGACCTGGTCCACGATGCAGCCGGCGTGGGTGCACTTGGCACTGAACGCCTTGTACTGGCCCTCGGTCGGCTGGGTGATGACGATCTTGGCGTCCCGGTAGACCTTGCCGCCGCCGACCGGCACGTCGGCCGCGGCACCGACCGTCACCGGGGCGGCCGCGGCACCGCCGGACCCGCCGCCGGACCCGCCGTCGGAGGAGGCGGACGAACCGCAGCCGGTCACCGCGACGGCGCCCCCGCCGGCGGCCAGGACGGCGGCCGCGCCGCAGAGCACGGTCCGGCGGGTGGGTGCGGGGGTGGACTCGGTCATCGGTGACGCTCCCTCAGCAGGTGGACGGTACGGGCGGAACCGGCCGCAGTCTATGCGGGGAAACCGAGGGAGCCGTCGTACCGGGGTGACCCGGTACGACGGCTCCCGCCGGAGTGGTGCTACTTCTTCTTCGCGGCAGCCCGCTTCCGCGGGGCCTTGGCCGGAGCCGGGGCCGCCGCGTCCGAGACCCGGCCCGCCAGGATCTCGCGGAGGAACTTGCCGGTGTGGCTCGCCGGGACGGCGGCCACCTCCTCCGGGGTGCCCTCGGCGACCACCATGCCGCCGCCGCTGCCGCCCTCGGGGCCCATGTCGACGACCCAGTCGGCGGTCTTGATCACATCGAGGTTGTGCTCGATGACGATGACCGTGTTGCCCTTCTCGACCAGACCGTCCAGCACCTTGATCAGCTTGCTGATGTCCTCGAAGTGCAGGCCGGTGGTGGGCTCGTCGAGCACGTAGACCGTCCGCCCGGTGGAACGCTTCTGCAGCTCGGAGGCGAGCTTGACGCGCTGCGCCTCACCGCCGGAAAGCGTCGGTGCGGACTGGCCGAGCCGGACGTACCCGAGGCCGACGTCGTTCAGCGTGCGCAGGTGACGGTGGATCGCGGGGACCGCCTCGAAGAAGTGCATGCCCTCCTCGATCGGCATGTCCAGCACCTCGGCGATGGACTTACCCTTGTAGTGCACCTCCAGCGTCTCCCGGTTGTAGCGGGCGCCGTGGCAGACCTCGCAGGGGACGTAGACGTCGGGCAGGAAGTTCATCTCGATCTTGATGGTGCCGTCACCGGAGCAGTGCTCGCAGCGGCCGCCCTTGACGTTGAAGGAGAACCGGCCGGGCAGGTAGCCCCGGACCTTGGCCTCCTGGGTCTCCGCGAACAGCTTGCGGACGTTGTCGAAGACGCCGGTGTACGTCGCGGGGTTGGAGCGCGGGGTGCGGCCGATCGGCGACTGGTCCACGTGCACGACCTTGTCGACCAGGTCGGTGCCGGTGACCCGGGTGTGCCGGCCGGGGACGCTGCGCGCCCCGTTCAACTCCCGGGCCAGGTGGGTGTAGAGGATGTCGTTGACGAGCGTCGACTTGCCCGAGCCCGACACCCCGGTGATCGCCGTGAAGGTGCCCAGCGGGAAGGCCACCGTGACGTCCCGCAGGTTGTGCTCGCGGGCGCCGTGCACGATGATCTGCCGCTTCTTGTCGCGCGGGCGGCGGATCTCGGGGGTCGGGATCGCGCGCCGGCCGGAGAGGTACTGGCCGGTGATCGACTCCTCGTTGGTGAGCAGCTCCTTGAGCGAACCGGAGTGCACCACCTTGCCGCCGTGCTCACCGGCGCCGGGGCCGATGTCGACCACCCAGTCCGCGGTCTTGATGGTGTCCTCGTCGTGCTCGACCACGATCAGCGTGTTGCCGATGTCGCGGAGCCGGACCAGAGTCTCGATCAGCCGGTGGTTGTCCCGCTGGTGCAGACCGATCGAGGGCTCGTCCAGCACGTAGAGCACGCCGACCAGGCCGGAGCCGATCTGGGTGGCCAGCCGGATCCGCTGGGCCTCGCCGCCGGACAGGGTGCCGGCCGCGCGGTTCAGCGAGAGGTAGTCGAGACCGACGTCGACCAGGAAGCGGAGCCGCTCGTTGACCTCCTTGAGCACCCGCTCGGCGATCTGCTTGTCCCGCGCGTTGAGCTTCATCGCGCCGAGGAACTCGGCGCAGTCGGCGATCGACATCGCGGAGACGTCGGCGATCGACTTGTCGAGGACGGTGACCGCCAGGATCACCGGCTTGAGCCGGGTGCCCCGGCAGGTCGGGCAGGGCACCTCGCGCATGTAGCCCTCGAAGCGCTCCCGGCTGCTGTCGCTCTCCGACTCGGAGTGCCGCCGGGTCACGAACGGGATCGCGCCCTCGAACGGCGCGGTGTACGAACGCTCGCGCCCGTAGCGGTTGTTGTAGCGGACCTCGACCTGGGTCTTGTGCCCGTACAGCAACGCCTTCTTGGCGCGCTGCGGCAGCCCGGCCCAGGGGATGTCGGTGCGGAAGCCCAGCTCGCCGGAGAGCGCGTCGGTGAGGCGCTGGAAGTACTCCTTGGTGTGGCCCTGGGACCACGGGTGGATGGCGCCCTCGTCGAGCGACTTCTCCTCGTCCGGGATCACCAGCTCCGGGTCGACCTCCATCCGGTTGCCCAGGCCCGAGCAGTCGGGGCAGGCGCCGAAGGGGGAGTTGAAGGAGAACGAGCGCGGCTCCAGCTCCTCGAAGGAGACGTCGTCGTACGGGCAGTAGAGGTGCTCGGAGTACATCCGCTCGCGCTCCGGATCCTCCTCGGGGAGGTCGACGAAGTCGAGCACCACCATGCCGCCGGCCAGCTTGAGCGCGGTCTCCACCGAGTCGGTCAGGCGGCGCTTGGCGCTCTCCTTGACCGTCAGGCGGTCGATGACCACCTCGATGGTGTGCTTCTCCTGCTTCTTCAGCGTCGGCGGCTCGGTCAGCTGGACGGTGACGCCGTCCACCCGGGCGCGCGCGTACCCCTTGGACTGGAGGTCGGCGAAGAGGTCGACGAACTCGCCCTTGCGCTCCCGGACCACCGGGCTGAGCACCTGGAACCGGGTGCCCTCCTTGAGCTCCAGCACCCGGTCGACGATCGCCTGCGGGGACTGCTTGGCGATCGGGCGGGCGCAGTGCGGGCAGTGCGGCTTGCCGATCCGGGCGAACAGCAGCCGGAGGTAGTCGTAGACCTCGGTGATGGTGCCGACGGTCGAGCGCGGATTGCGGTTGGTGGACTTCTGGTCGATCGAGACGGCCGGGGAGAGGCCCTCGATGAAGTCGACGTCGGGCTTGTCCATCTGGCCGAGGAACTGGCGAGCGTAGGAGGAGAGCGACTCGACGTAGCGGCGCTGGCCCTCCGCGAAGATCGTGTCGAAGGCGAGCGAGGACTTGCCGGAGCCGGAGAGGCCGGTGAAGACGATGAGGGAATCCCGCGGCAGGTCCAGCGAGACGTTCTTGAGGTTGTGCTCGCGAGCACCGCGGATGATGAGGCGGTCGGCCACTGCTTCTGGCGCCTTTCTCCGGGGGAGGTGGCTGGGAAGGGCTGCGTGGCCCACTGCTGGGACCAACAAGCGCAATCGGGTGAATTCTTCCAGTGTGCGCCAGTCAGCCTACTAGCTCAGGCGTTCGAATATCGAGCCTGTCCAGCCGAGTCCACCCGATCGGGTGACGGCCGCCCGGGCCCCGGCCCGAATCCAGCCGGAAAACCCCCTGTTCAGCGCCGGGCAGCCCGGTACCGTCACGATGTCAACGAGCCACGCCCCCTCGGGGCAACGCCCGACAGCACACCGATTCGGAGGCCGCAACATGACCGACTCCACCACCGACTCCGGCACTGCCGCCGACCGCGCGGCGGCGCTCGCGGCCGCCGGGCTGCGCTCCGTCGAGGAGTCCACCGCGACCCTGCTGCGGGAGACCGGCGGCCTCACCCCCGAGGCGGTCGGCGAGCCGTCCGCGCTGCCCGGCTGGACCAAGGGGCACGTGCTGACCCACCTGGCCCGGAACGCCGACTCGCTGGTCAACCTGCTGACCGGCGCCCGGACCGGCCGGGAGATCCCGCAGTACGCCTCCCCCACCGCCCGGGACGAGGAAATCGCGCTCGGCGCGCCGCGCCCGCTGGCCGAGCAGCTGGCCGACCTCGCGGCCAGCCACGAGCGCTTCGTCGCGGCCGCCGCGCTGCTGCCCGACGAGGCCTGGACGGTGCAGATCCGGCACCGCTCCGGCTACCTCTTCCCGGCCCACGAGCTGCCGACGAAGCGGCAGATGGAGATCGAGTACCACCTGGTCGACCTCGGCGCCGACTACACCCCCCGGCAGTGGCCGACCGGCTTCGCCGAGCAGGAACTCGCCCGGCTGGCTGAGCAGTTCGCCAAGGTCGAGGGCCTGCCGACGCTCACCCTGACGGCCACCGACACCGACCGGCGGGCCACCCTGGGCGACGGCCCGGCGCAGCTCGCCGTCGAGGGCCCGGTCCGGGGGCTGACCGCCTGGCTGTCCGGTCGCTCGGACGGCACCGGCCTGGTGGTCCGCCGCGACGGCGCCAAGCTGGACCACTCCGCCCTGCCGGAGCTCCCGCCGATGGGCTGAGGGGAGATGATGGCGCTTCAGGACAAGTACGAGCGAGGAGCAGCGGCGCGATGACGTACCACGGAGCGGTGAAGGTCGGCGGCCCGCCGGACGTGCGGGAGCTGGCCCATCTGATCATCACCAAGATCGCGGTCGGCCCGTACGAGAACAACGCCTACCTGCTGCGCTGCCGCGCCACCGACGAGCAGCTGCTGATCGACGCGGCGGCGGACGCCCCGGTGCTGCTGGAGTCGGTCGGCGCGCAGCTGGCCACCGTGGTCACCACCCACCAGCACGGCGACCACTGGGGCGCGCTGGCCGAGGTGGTCGCCGCCACCGGTGCCCGGACGGCGGCCGGCCGGATCGACGCGCCCGGCATCGCGGTCCCGACCGACCGGCTGCTGGACGACGGCGACACCGTCCGGGTCGGCCAGGTCGAGCTGACCGTCCGTCACCTGGTCGGGCACACCCCCGGCGCGATCGTGCTGGTCTACGACGACCCGCAGGGCCACCCGCACCTGTTCACCGGGGACTGCCTGTTCCCCGGCGGGGTGGGCAACACCTGGAAGGACCCGGCGGCCTTCGACAGCCTGTACCGGGACGTCACCGAGAAGCTCTTCGTGCTCCCGGACGAGACCTGGGTCTACCCGGGCCACGGCAACGACACCACGCTCGGCACCGAGCGCCCCCACCTGCCGGAGTGGCGCGAACGCGGCTGGTGACCCCGATGCGGAAGGCCCGTTCCCCCACCGGGGAGCGGGCCTTCCGCATCGGCCGGGAGATTTTCATACCGCCGCAACACCGCTGCCAGACGGGTGCGGAACGATGAACGCAATTCGAACCGCCTGACGAGAGGGGAAGACGATGACCCGCCGCTGTCCGCTTCCCCGTACCGGCTGCTGTTGTCGCCGCAGTCCGTTCGCCGTCTGACCTCGCATTCGTTCTTCTCCCCCACCCGCCCGGGCCCGATTCGGCTGCCCGGGGCGGGAGTTGTTCCGCACCCTGTTCTGGAGGACAGCCATGACCACCGCCGCCATCGACCTTCGTCTCACTCCCGCCGCCGGCCGGATCGGTGCCGTCGTGCACGACCTCGAGCTGAGCGGATCGCTCGACCCGGAGACCGTGGCCGCGATCAAGAGCGCGCTGTACCGGCACAAGGTGCTGTTCTTCCGGGGCCAGCGGCACCTGGACGACGCCGGGCACGAGGCGTTCGCCCGGTTGCTCGGCCACCCGGTGGGGCACCCGACGGTGCCGAGCGCGGACGGCCGGTACATCTTCGAGCTGGACGCCACCAAGGGCGTCCGCGCCAACAACTGGCACACCGACGTGACCTTCGTGCCGTCCTACCCGAAGGCGTCCGTCCTGCGGTCGCTGGAGCTGCCGGAGGCCGGTGGCTCCACGGTCTGGGCCAACACCGCCGCCGCGTACGCCGACCTGCCCGCGCCGCTCAAGGCGCTGGCCGAGAGCCTGCGGGCGGTGCACACCAACGACTACGACTACGCGGCCTCGCTGGCGCTCACCCCCGAGCTGGCCGACAACAAGGAGATCGCCGCGCTGTTCCGGCAGGTCTTCGTCTCCACCGCGTTCAAGACCGAGCACCCGGTGGTCCGGGTGCACCCGGTGACCGGCGAGAAGAGCCTGCTGCTGGGCGCCTTCGCGCAGCGCATCGTGGGTGTCTCGGGCGCCGACAGCCGGGCGCTGCTGGAGCTGTTCCAGCGCTACGTGGAGCGGCTGGAGAACACCGTCCGCTGGGACTGGCAGGTCGGCGACGTGGTGATCTGGGACAACCGGGCCACCCAGCACTACGCCGTCAACGACTACGGCGACCAGCCCCGGCTGGTCCGCCGGATCACCCTGGACGGCGACCTGCCGGTCGGCGTGGACGGCACCCCGAGCCGGCTGCTCGAGCCGACCGAGCCCCCGGCCGTGGCCGGTCTGGTGCCGGCCGAGCAGCTGGAGGCGGCGGCGCTGAACGGCTGAGCACGCGAACAGGGGCGCCCCCGGACCGGTCGGTCCGGGGGCGCCCCGTTCGTGATCGGACGTCAGGCGTCGATCTCGTCCCTCTCGTCCTTCTGGGCCGCGGCCTCGGCCGCCTCCTGCTTGCGGGAGGCCATCAGGCTGGTGATGGTGGTGATCACCAGCACGCCGCCGATGACGCCGAGCGAGAGCGGGATGCCGATCTCGGGGACGTGCACGCCGCTCTCGTGCAGCGCGTGCAGCACCAGCTTCACGCCGATGAAGCCGAGGATCACCGACAGGCCGTAGCTGAGGTGCACCAGCTTCTTCAGCAGACCGCCGATCAGGAAGTACAGCTGGCGCAGACCCATCAGCGCGAAGGCGTTGGCGGTGAACACGATGTACGGGTCCTGGGTCAGGCCGAAGATCGCCGGGATCGAGTCCAGCGCGAACAGCACGTCGGTGGTGCCGATCGCGAGCATCACGATCAGCATCGGCGTCATCAGCCGCTTGCCGTTCTGCTTGATCGTCAGCTTGGTGCCGTGGTACTTGTCCGTCGACGGGAAGCGCTTCTCGATCGACTTGAGCAGGCGGTTCTCCTCGAACTCCTCCTCCTCGTCGTCCCCCATCGCCTCCGCGACCAGCTTGTACGCCGTCCAGATCAGGAAGGCTCCGAAGATGTAGAAGACCCAGGAGAACTCGGAGACCAGCGCGGCACCACCGGCGATGAAGACCGCGCGGAGCACCAGCGCGATGATCACGCCGACCATCAGCACGCGCTGCTGGTAGATCCGGGGCACCGCGAACTTGCCCATGATCAGGATGAAGACGAAGAGGTTGTCGACGCTCAACGACTTCTCGGTGATGTACCCGGCGAAGAACTCACCGGCGGGCTGCGAGCCGCCGTACCACCAGAGGAACCCGCCGAAGATCACGGCCAGGGCGACCCAGACCGTGGTCCAGACCCCGGCCTCCTTGATGGAGACCTCGTGCGGCTTTCGGCCACCGATGAAGAAGTCGGCGACGACCAGGGCGATCAGGACCCCGATCGTGCCGACCCAAAGACCTACGGAAACGTCCACTAGCTGCTCCTCCGGCAGGTAGGCGAGACACACATCGTCACTGCCGGAGGTCTCTTCCGCCCGTCGGCCACGCTCGGCCGGATCGGACCAGCGCCCCGGGGCGCCGACGACGGCGACCGTGATGACGGGAACGCTGCGGGGGAATACTCCCCTCCGCTGCCGCCGAGCCTAACAGAAAACCCAAGAGAAGGTAAAGAAGGTAAAGAGCGACCCCTGAGCCGCTGGTCGGAGGTTCAGAGGTACGGCTCGATCGCGGGCAGCATGTCCTGGAACGTCCGTGCCTTCGCCGGAGCACCGATCGCCTGCATGCCCCAGCCTCCGGTGCCGTCCCGGTAGACCTTGGCCATGATCTGCCCGGTGTGCGGACCGCCGCCGGTCAGCTCGTAGCGGGCCAGCTCCTGGTCGGTGCTCTCGTCCACCAGCCGGCAGTGCGCCTGCTGGACCTCGGCGAAGCTCTGCCCGGTGTACGAGCTGACGGTGAACACCACCTGGGTGATGTGGGCCGGCACCTGGGCCAGGTCGACCAGGATCGACTCGTCGTCCTCCGAGCCCGCCCCGCCGACCAGGTTGTCCCCGGTGTGCCGGACCGAGCCGTCGTTGCTGTTCAGGTGCTGGAAGAACACCACGTCGGACGGGGTGCGCTCGGCGTACAACAGGGCCGAGGCATCCAGGTCGATCTGCCTGGTCCGGGAGCCGAACAGCCCGCGCTTGGGCGCGGCCTTCCACCCCAGCCCCATCCGGACGACCGTGAGCGACTCCCCCGAACTCTTCTGAAGACTGACCCGCTGTCCCTTGGTCAGATGCACCGACACGAAACTGCCCTCTCTCCTCAGCCCCGGCCACACCCGGACCGACGCAACGGCGGAACACCCCCTTGCCGTCCCCCGGCCGAGGCCCCCTGCACGGGCTTTGCCCACGGACCACCCTAGAGCCTGCGGGCACCGGCCCCCTGCAAAGGACTACCCCGTGGCGCGGATCACGACTCGGGCCACGGGGTAGCAGGCGCTGTGCCAGGGGCTGTCTGAGGGGTGCCCTCGGCTAGGCCATCCCGGCCTCGCGCATCTGCCGGAGTTCCTTCTTGAGCTCGCCGATCTCGTCCCGCAGCCGGGCCGCGAGCTCGAACTGGAGGTCGGCGGCAGCCGCGTGCATCCGGTCGGTGAACTGCTGGATCAGATCGGCCAGCTCGGCGGCGGGCAGGCTCTTGGCCGGCTTGCGGCCGGCGCCGAGCGCCGGCACCGCGGCCTTGCCCTTGCCGCCCTGCCGGTACCCGGTGGCGAGCAGCTCCTCGGTGTCCAGGTCCTCCCGGGAGAGGGTGTCCAGGATGTCGCCGATCTTCTTCCGGAGCGGCTGCGGGTCGATCCCGTGCTTGGTGTTGTACTCCTGCTGCACGATCCGGCGCCGGTTGGTCTCGCCGATCGCCAGCTCCATCGAGGGCGTGATCCGGTCCGCGTACATGTGCACCTGGCCGGAGACGTTACGGGCCGCACGGCCGATGGTCTGGATCAGCGAGGTGCCGGAGCGCAGGAAGCCCTCCTTGTCCGCGTCCAGGATCGCCACCAGCGAGACCTCGGGCAGGTCGAGGCCCTCGCGGAGCAGGTTGATGCCGACCAGCACGTCGAACTTGCCCGCCCGCAGCTCGCGCAGCAGCTCGATCCGGCGCAGCGTGTCCACATCGCTGTGCAGGTACTGGACCTTGATGTCCAGGCCGAGCAGGTAGTCGGTCAGGTCCTCGGACATCTTCTTGGTGAGGGTGGTGACCAGGATCCGCTCGTCCTTCTCGATCCGCTTGCGGATCTCGTGCACCAGGTCGTCGATCTGACCCTCCGTCGGCTTGACGATCACCTCGGGGTCGATCAGGCCGGTCGGACGGATGATCTGCTGCACCGTGCCCTCGCCCCGTGCCAGCTCGAACTTGCCGGGGGTGGCCGACAGGTAGACCGTCTGCCCGACCCGCTCCAGGAACTCCTCCCACTTGAGCGGGCGGTTGTCCAGCGCGGACGGCAGCCGGAAGCCGTGGTCCACCAGCGAGCGCTTGCGGGAGGCGTCGCCCTCGTACATCGCGCCGATCTGCGGGACCGTCACGTGCGACTCGTCGATCACCAGGAGGAAGTCCTCCGGGAAGTAGTCCATCAGCGTGTTCGGCGGGGAGCCGGGCGAGCGGCCGTCGAAGTGCATCGAGTAGTTCTCGATGCCGGAGCAGCTGCCGATCTGCCGGAGCATCTCCAGGTCGTACGTGGTGCGCATGCGCAGCCGCTGGGCCTCCAGCAGCTTGCCCTGCTTCTCCAGCACGGCCAGCCGCTCCTCCAGCTCCTTCTCGATGTCGTTGACCGAGCGCTCCAGCCGCTCCGGGCCGGCCACGTAGTGCGAGGCCGGGAAGACGTACATCGACTGGTCCTGGCTGATGATCTCGCCGGTCAGCGGGTGCAGCGTGTAGAGCGCCTCGATCTCGTCGCCGAACATCTCGATCCGGACCGCGAGCTCCTCGTAGACCGGGAAGATCTCGATGGTGTCGCCCCGGACCCGGAAGGTGCCCCGGCTGAACGCGATGTCGTTGCGGGTGTACTGCATGTCCACGAACCGACGCAGCAGCGCGTCCCGGTCGACCTCCTCGCCGACGTGCAGCTGGGTCATCCGGTCGACGTACTCCTGCGGGGTGCCGAGGCCGTAGATGCAGGAGACCGAGGCGACCACGATCACGTCGCGGCGGGTGAGCAGGCTGTTGGTCGCGGAGTGGCGCAGCCGCTCGACCTCCTCGTTGATCGAGGAGTCCTTCTCGATGTAGGTGTCCGTCTGCGGGACGTACGCCTCGGGCTGGTAGTAGTCGTAGTACGAGACGAAGTACTCGACCGCGTTGTTCGGCAGCAGTTCGCGGAACTCGTTGGCGAGCTGGGCGGCCAGCGTCTTGTTCGGCGCCATCACCAGGGTGGGGCGTTGCAACTTCTCGATCATCCAGGCGGTGGTCGCCGACTTGCCGGTGCCGGTGGCACCGAGCAGGACGACGTCCTTCTCGCCTGCGCGGATGCGGCGCTCCAGCTCGGCGATGGCCGCCGGCTGGTCACCGCTGGGCTGGTAGGGGCTGACGACCTCGAAGGGCGCCACGGACCGCTCGATACTCGTGATGGGACGCACGCAGTCCACGGTACGACTCCGCACCGACAACTGACTCGCAGTTGCCTGTGCGGGCGCTCGGGGCTGCGTTCTGGGCAGGCGCCCGAGCAGCTACGGTCAGGGGCTCGGGGCTGCGTTCTAGGCAGGCGCTCGGGCAGCTGCGGTCAGGGGCTCGGGGCTGCGCTGTAGGCAGGCGCCCGAGCATCTACGGTCAGGGGCTCGGGGAACTGCGAGGAGATCTGGCGCTCGGGTCACTGCGAAAGTGCCTGACCACCTACGCACGCGTGACCTCTTCCGAGGCCGGCGTCGCAGTTCCCCGAGCCCCTGACCGTAGCTGCCCGAGCCACCTGCAAAAGGCCGGCGCCGCCCACGCGGCGGAGCCGCACACCAGCAGAGCCCGAGCCCCTGACCGTAGCTGCCGAACGCCCTTCAAAAAAGGTCAGCGGCGCGGGCCGACCAGGGCGTACAGGAGGGTGCCGGCCGCCAGGAGGGCCCAGGGGGTCCCGGCGGAGACCGTGGTGGCCGGGGACAGGAGCATCCAGTTGCCCACCTCGCCCGCGACGCCGGGCAGCGTCGGGACGAGGTAGGTGAAGGCCAGCCAGCAGGTTGGCGGGATCCAGGCGTAGACGGCGCCGAACGCCGTCGCGCCGAGTGCGGCCAGGCCGACCAGACCTGCGGCATCCCGGACCACCAGGGTGGTGGCGGCGAGTTCCGGACCGGCCGCCTGGACCGCCAGCAGCACCGCGGCGGCGAACGCCCCGATCAGCAGCACGTGCACCGCCCGCCGGAGGACCCAGCGGATCGCGGCCGTGCGGTCGAGCGCGGCGTCCTGCCCGGCCAGACCGATGGTGGCGGCCGTCACGTTCGCGGTGAGGAGCAGGATGGCGAGCGGCACGTCCCCCGTGCCGTCGTCGCCGCCGTCGGCGAGGACCCGGGCCAGCAGGGCGCCGAACAGGACCAGGGCGGCCGAGAGCGGCAGTTGGCGGGAGCGCGCGTACAGGGTCAGCCACCTCATCGGGTCGCCTCCCCGGCCAGCACCGGCAGCAGCAGGTTCCGCTCGCAGGAGACGGCGGCGTCCCGCACCCGGACGATCCGGGTGCGCTGCTCGGCGGACGGCGCGGCCGTCAGCTTCGTCCAGGCGGCCTCGGCCTCGGACCAGGTCCGGCGGGCGTACTCGTCGTCGCCCGGCTGCTCCAGCGGGACGGGGCGGGGCTCGCCGAGCGCCCAGCTGGCGGCGAGGCCCTGGATGGCGACGTCCTCCGTGCCACCGCCCTCCCAGGGGCTGTGACCGTGGCAGTTCGGCGCCAGGCCCTGGGCGATCAGGGCCCTGGTCAGGTCCTTGCCGGTGGCCTTGGCGATCACCGTCTCGTCGAAGTCGACCAGCACCACGCCGGCGGTGACGGGCCGGTCCTCGCCGAGCGCGCGCAGCGCGGTGTCCTCCCGCACCGCGTCGGGTGCCCGGTCGCCCAGGACGTTCCGCAGCACGGCCAGCGCCTCCTTGCCGCGGGGGGCGAGCTCGGCGAGGCGGTACCGGTTCGCCTCGGTCACGCAGACCGGGCCGTCACAGACCAGGCTCGCGGCGGTCCGGTCGATCACGTAGGTGTCGCGCGGGTCGCTCGGCAGGACCAGCAGGGCCAGTGCGGCACCGGCCAGGACGGGGGTCAGCGCGAGCAGCCTGGCCCGGCGGGACGCGGCCGCCAGCAGCGCGAAGCCGGTGGCGAGCAGGCCGAGCAGCCAGACCGTCTGGCCGAGGTGCACCGAGCCGGACAGGGTCAGCAGCATCTCCCGGGGGGCCACGGTCGCCGGTGACAGCTGGGCGAGCCGGTTCGGCCCCGGGCCAGTCGGCACCTCCCCCTCGGCGTTCTGCCGCAGGAACATGGCCGTCAGCGCGAGGACACCCACGGCCAGGGCCGGCGGGGTGAGGACGGAGGGCAGCACCCGCGCCACGCCCATCCCGAACAGGGCACCGGCCACCAGGCCCAGCGCCGCCACCAGTGAGATCGGCAGCCAGCCGAGCGGCAGGTACCCGGTGCCCTTGACGGCCACCAGGATCCCGCCGACCAGGACCAGCAGGCCGAAGCCCACCGCCAGCGCGAGCGCCGTCGCACCGGCCGGCAGCGCCGCCCGTTGCCAGGCCGGTCGCGGGGTGGTGGTCAGCAGTTCGCTCGTCCGGGAGCGCGCGTCGCGCAGCCCGTACAGCGCCCCGAGGCCCACCACCAGCGGCCACCAGAAGCTCAGCAGGCTCCTGGTCCACAGGGCCATCGAGGTCCACTGGGCCGTCCAGCCGGCGGTACCCCGCCACCAGACGGCGTCGATCAGGCAGAAGATCGCCAGACTGCCGGCCAGGACCAGGATCCCGGCCCACGGGGCGGCGGAGCGCCGCAGTTCGATGCCCAGCACACGTCCGTTCACCAGGAGCCTCCCGGCTGCTCGGAGTGGCTGAGCAGCGCCGAGTAGCCGCGCTCGAGCGGGCTGTCGCCGGGGTGTTCGGGGCCGCCGGCCGCGGCCAGCACCTCCGGGGTGCCCTGGTAGACCAGGCGCCCGTCGGCGAACAGCACCACGTCGGAGCAGGCGGCCGCGACGTCCTCGACCAGGTGGGTGGAGACCACCACGCAGGCCTCCCGGCCCAGCTCCTGGAGCAGCTCGCGGAAGCGCATCCGCTGGGCCGGGTCCAGCCCGGCCGTCGGCTCGTCCAGCAGCAGCAGGTCGGGGTCGTTGACGATGGCCTGGGCGATGCCGGCCCGGCGGACCATGCCGCCGGACAGGGTCTTCATCCGGTGGTCGGCGCAGTCCGCCAGCCCGACCCGTTCGACGGCGCGCTGGACGGCTCCGGGGATCTCCCGCTTCGGGACCTCCTTCAACCAGGCCATGTACTCGACGAACTCACGCACCGTGAAGCGCTTGTAGTAGCCGAACTCCTGCGGCAGGTACCCGATCCGGCGGCGCAGCGCCCGGAGGTCGCCCAGCCCGCCCATGGGGTGGCCGAGCAGTTCGAGCTCACCGCCCGCCGGGCGCAGCACGGTGGCCAGGGCGCGGATCAGGGTGGTCTTGCCGGCCCCGTTCGGGCCCAGCAGGCCGTGGGCACCGATGCCGAGCGAGAGGTCGAGCCCGTCGACGGCCATCTTGGTCCGTCCGGCCCGTACCTGCAGGCCGGCGGCCCGGATCTGCCAGGCGTAGGTCCTCGGCGCGAGGTCGGTCGCGCCCGTCGTGCGTGTCATGCGAGGGTCCCTTTCGAGGGTCAACGATGGTTGCGCGGCACCGCGTACGCGCCTCTTCGGGCGATCACGGCGCCGCAGCCGAGCGCGAGGACCAGCCCCCACAGGGGCAGTTGTCCGGACCGCAGGACGAGCGGTGAGCCGTCGGTGGCCCAGGTGGACACCGCGATCACGGCGCCCCAGCCGGCCACCAGCGCGGCGGCGGCCCGGGTCACCCCGATCACGCTGCCCAGCGCCAGGGCCGCGGACGTGAACGCCAGGGCGGGCAGCAGCCACTGAGCGGCCGTCATGGTCCCGGTCAGCCGGCCCACCGCCAGGAGCAGCGGGAGGACCACCACCAGGACCGAGACGGTCCGTCTGAGCAGCAGCGGCAGGCCGGCTCGGGCGGTGGAGGCGGTCAGT
The DNA here is from genome assembly GCF_044766665.1 of Kitasatospora sp. NPDC101801. Lineage (NCBI taxonomy): Bacteria > Bacillati > Actinomycetota > Actinomycetes > Kitasatosporales > Streptomycetaceae > Kitasatospora > Kitasatospora sp. NPDC101801. Next base: position 100,146 of record NZ_JBIWML010000006.1, on the reverse strand, counting down.
TCGTGCGCCGGGTCCAGGGCACGCGACCACGAGGCGGCGACCGCGCACAGCGGCAGCACGGGGGCGACCAGCGACAGCAACGGGGTGCCGCCGAAGAAGTCCAGCGGCCCGGCCTCGTCCAGCAGCAGCGCGACCAGCGTGACTGCGACGGTCATCGCCAGCCACGGAGCCATCGCCGGTGTCAGCCAGGCCGACACCCACCTCGGACGCCGACGCCAGGCCGGTGCCCGGGCGACCGCGACCAGCTGCGGTTCGAGCCCGGCCCGGACGGTGTCGACCAGGGCGGCCAGGCCGGGGGCCTCGGTGGCCACCGAGGCCGCCAGGCGGCCCCGGCACTCCGGGCACCCCTCCAGATGGGCCTCCAGCGCCCACAGCGTGTCCGCGGGCAGTTCCGTCCGCCCACCCGCGTAGTCGTCGATCAAGCGCTTCGACGCATGCTCCGCGCTCATGCCAGTGCCTCCCGCATAGCGATCCGGGCCCGGCGGGCACGGGTCTTGACCGTGCCTTCGGGCAGTCTGAGCAGGACGGCGGTCTCCCGGACGGAGAGCCCGTCGAGCACGGTGGCCTGGAGTACCTGCCGGAGTTCCGGCGCCAGCCGCCGCAGGGCGTCACCGACGTCACCGCCGACGGTCCCGTCGAGCACCTCGTCCTCGGCCGCGGGCACCACGGCCCGCTCGGCGGCGGCGACCGGCGGTTCGGCGTGGTGGGCGCGGCGCCGGAACGCGTCGACGAGGCGGCGGGCCGCGATCGTCCACAGCCAGCCGACGGCGGAGCCGCCGACCGCGCTTCCGGCGAACGCGCCGGCCGCGCGCCAGACCGCCAGGTAGGTCTCCTGCATCACCTCGGCGACGATCTGCTCGTCCGCGCAGCGGCGGCGCAGCCGCACGGCGAGCCAGGGGGACGTGCGCCGGTACAGCTCGTCGAACGCCGCTCGGTCGCCTTTCGCGACCAGCCGGAGGAGGCGTTCCTCGTCCAGCTCGTCCAGTGCTCTCCTGCGTGTTCTCACACCAGCCAGACGCCCGATCCTGCCTGCGGGTTCTTCCATCGGGGTGACCTGCGTCACAGGGGCTCGGGGCTGCGCCGTAGGCAGGCGCTCAACGGTCGACCACCCAGGGGCTCGGGGGCTGCGCCCTCGGCAGGCGCTCAGCCGTCGACTACCCAGGGGCTCGGGGCTGCACTGTAGGCAGGCGCTCAGCCGTCTACTACCCAGGGGCTCGGGGAACTGCGAGGAGATCTGGCGCTCGGGTCACTGCGAAAGTCCCTGACCACCCACGCAGCGATCACCTTGAACGAGGCCGGCGTCGCAGTTCCCCGAGCCCCTGACTCTCCCGAACCACCTGCCGACCACCCGCCCGGAGGGCTCTAGGCGGCGCTGTCGCGGGCCAGCGCGACCAGGCGGGAGATCGCCCGGAGGTACTTCTTGCGGTAGCCGCCCTTGAGCAGTTCGGGCGGGAAGACCTGGTCGAACGGCAGGCCGGAGGCGGTGATCGGCAGCTCGCGGTCGTACATCCGGTCGGCGAGCACCACCAGGCGCAGCGCGGTGGACTGGTCGTCGACCTGGTGGACGCCGCGCAGGAAGACCGCCCCGACGTCGTCGAGCAGGGCACCGTAGCGGCTGGGGTGGACGGCCTTCAGGTGCTCCAGCAGCGCGTCGAAGTCGTCGAGAGAGGCCCCCGGGGTGCCGGCGGCGCGCTCGGTGACGGTCTCGTCGGTGTACGGCGGCGGGGCGGCGGGGAGGCCGCGGTGGCGGTAGTCCTGGCCGTCGATCCGGAGCGGGCGGAAGTGGGCCGACAGGCCCTGGATCTCGCGCAGGAAGTCGGCGGAGGCGAACCGGCCCTCGCCGAGCTTCTCGGGCAGCGTGTTGGAGGTGGCGCAGAGCTTGACGCCGTTCTCCACCAGGCGGCCGAGCAGGGTGGAGACCAGCACGGTGTCGCCCGGGTCGTCGAGCTCGAACTCGTCGATGCAGAGCAGCCGGTGGCCCGAGAGGGTCTGGACCGCCTGCTGGAAGCCGAGCGCACCGACCAGGTTGGTCAGCTCGACGAAGGTGCCGAACGCCTTCGGCCCGGGGGTGGCGTGCCAGAGCGAGGCGAGCAGGTGGGTCTTGCCGACGCCGTAGCCGCCGTCCAGGTAGACCCCGGCGGGGCCGGCCGGGGCGGGGGCCGCCCGGCGGAACCAGCCCTTCTTGGCCGGGGTGGCGGCGGCCGAGATGCCGGCCGCGAACTCCTCCAGGACCTGGACCGCCTCGTACTGGCTGGGCTGGGTCGGGTCGGGCAGGTAGCTGCCGAAACTGACACCGGCGAAACGCGGCGGCGGAACCATCTCGGCGACCAGGCGCTCGGCCGGGACCACCGGTCGGCGGTCGGTGAGCGCGATCGGGTTCGCGGACGACGTCGCGGTCGTTATGGCATCGGGGCGGGAGGCAGCGGGCACGTTAGTAGAGGGTACTGCCCGTGGAAGACTCGAACTCATGCAGCAGCTGATCAGTCCCACCGGCAACCCGCGTGACGATCTCCACTCCCTGGAGGCGCTCGCCGAGGTCTACGCGTACCCCGACCAGGTGAACCACGGGCTGCCGTGGCTGCGGGCGAACATGGTGTCCGGGCTGGACGGCGGGGCCCGGCTGGAGGGGCTCTCCGAGGGGCTGTCGGGGGATGCCGACAAGCGGATCTTCGGGGTGCTCCGGGCGCTCAGCGACGTGGTGCTGGTGGGGGCCGAGACGGTCCGGGCCGAGGGGTACCGGCCCGCGCGGGCGCGGGCCGGGTTCGCGGCGGCGAGGGCGGCGGCCGGGCAGCGGCCCGCGCCGGCGATCGCGGTGGTCAGCCGGAGCCTCGGACTGGCCCTGAGCACGCCGTTGTTCACCGAGCCGGTGGTCCGGACGGTGGTGATCACCACCGAGGACTCCCCCGCCGAGGCCCGCCGCGAGGTGGCGAAGGTGGCCGACCTGATCGTCGCGGGCGAGGAGTCGGTGGACCTGCCGACCGCACTGGCGGCGCTCGCCGAGCGGGGCTGGACCAGACAGTTGACGGAGGGTGGGCCCCGGCTGCTGGGGCAGCTCACCGCGGCCGGGCTGCTGGACGAGCTGTGTCTCTCGCTGGCCCCGTTGCTCACGGGGGGCGAGGCACCACGAATCCTCCACAATGCGGAAATGTCTGACACGCAGTCGATGCGGCTGGTCTCATTGATCGAGCAGAAAGGTTTCCTCTTCACCCGTTACCTGCGGCCGACCGGACCATCCCGCTCTTCCCTGTGATCCGACTCGCACGTGGCCCATGTGGCGCGTGCGCAGCGTGAGGAAAGCATCCTCCGGGCACTATGGGAAGGGACACCGGACCCGGGGGCCTGCAACTGCGAAGGGACTCACGTGTTCAAGACCGTACTGATGATCGAAAAGGCGCTCTCCGACGCCGACGTGGAGCTGGTCACCACGCTCCACGGCGAGGAGAAGGTCTCCTTCGTCGTCCTGATGCAACCGCGCGGCAAGCAGGACGAACTGCTCCGCGCACTCGACGACGTGGCACTCGGCCATCTCGACAAGGCGGTGCACGAGCACGACGAGAGCGAACACCCCACCCTGGCAGGCGAGTCACTGGAGCACAGCCTGCGCCACCTGCGGGCGGCGGGCGCCGAGGCGGTCGGCGAGGTGGTCGCGGAGCACCCGCTGGACAAGGTGCGCGCCGTGGTCGAGGAGACCGGGGCGGACGAGGTGCTGGTGCTGACCTCGCCGCACTTCGTGGAGGAGTTCTTCCACCGCGACTGGGCCTCCCGGGCCCGGCACAAGGTGGGCGTCCCGGTGCTCAAGCTGTTCGCCAGCGACTCCTGAGCCGCACCGTCGGTAGTGCAGAATCGTCCTTGCGGAACGCCCGCGAGGACGATTCGTCCTTGCCCCGAATCCCCCCAGGTACGGAGACCTCCTTGAACGACGCCGCCCACGACCTGCACGCCCCGCACTTCATCGGCATCGGTGGCGCGGGCATGTCCGGACTGGCGAAGATCCTCGCGGTGCGCGGCGCCCGGGTCTCCGGCAGCGACGCCAAGGAGTCCGAGACCGTGCTCGCGCTGCGGGAGCTCGGCGCCCGGGTCGCGGTCGGCCACGCGGCCGAGAACGTCCCGGCCGGGGTGAGCAGCGTGGTGGTCTCCAGCGCGATCCGGGCCGACAACCCGGAGCTGGCCGCCGCCCGCGAGCGCGGCATCCCGGTGGTGCACCGCTCGGACGCGCTGGCCGCGCTGATGGGCGGCCGCCGGGCGCTCGCGGTGGCCGGGACGCACGGCAAGACCACCACCACCTCGATGCTCGCGGTCAGCCTGGCCGAACTGGGCCTGGAGCCCTCGTACGCGATCGGCGGCGACCTGGACGCGCCGGGCTCGAACGCCCACCACGGGGCCGGCGAGATCTTCGTGGCGGAGGCGGACGAGAGCGACCGCAGCTTCCACAAGTACGCGCCCGAGGTGGCGATCATCCTCAACGTGGAGCTGGACCACCACGCCAACTACGCCTCGATGGACGAGATCCACGAGTCGTTCGAGACCTTCGTCGGCCGGATCGTGCCCGGCGGCACCCTGGTGGTCTCGGCCGACCAGGAGGGCGCCCGGGAGCTGACCGGCCGGGTGCGCGGGCTGGGCGGGCTCCGGGTGGTGACCTACGGCGCGGCCGAGGACGCCGACGTCCGGGTGCTCGCGGTCCGTCCGCACGGGATGACCAGCGAGGTCACCGTGCTGATCGACGGTGCCGAACTGACCTTCACCGTCTCGGTGCCGGGCCGGCACTACGCGCACAACGCGGTGGCCGCGCTGGCCGCCGGGGTCGCCCTGGGCGTCCCGGCCGCCGAGCTGGCCAAGGCACTCGGCGCGTACACCGGGGTCCGGCGGCGGCTGCAGCTCAAGGGCGAGGCCGGCGGGGTCCAGGTGATCGACTCCTACGCGCACCACCCGACCGAGATGGTGGCCGACCTGGAGGCGATCCGGGAGGCCACCGAGGGGCGGGTGCTGGTGGTCTTCCAGCCGCACCTGTTCAGCCGGACCCAGCAGCTGGCCGAGGAGATGGGGCAGGCGCTGGCGCTGGCCGACGCCTCGGTGGTGCTGGACATCTACCCCGCCCGGGAGGACCCGGTCCCCGGCGTCACCAGCGAGCTGATCATCGACGCGGCCCGCCGGGCCGGCGCCGACGTGCGGGCCGAGCACATCTTCGCCGCCGCCCCCGGGGTGCTCGCCGGACTGGCCCGCCCCGGCGATCTGCTGCTCACCATGGGTGCCGGCGACGTGACCAACCTGGGGCCGGAAATCGTGGCGTGCCTCGCGGGCGTTGCACCCTCTGCCTGACCCATCTGGAGGAGCGACCGTGAGCTACGAGATCGAGAAGACCGACGCCGAGTGGCGCGAGCAGCTCAGCCCCGCCGAGTACCACGTACTGCGCGAGGCCGGGACGGAGCGTCCGTACGTCGGCGAGTACACCGACACCAAGACCGTCGGCGTGTACGGCTGCCGGGCCTGCGGGGCCGAGCTGTTCAGCAGCGAGACCAAGTTCGACAGCCACTGCGGCTGGCCGTCCTACTACTCACCGCTGGCCGAGGACCGGGTCCAGTACATCGAGGACAACACGCTCGGCACCCGCCGGGTCGAGGTCCGGTGCGCCCGCTGCGGCGGTCACCTGGGCCACGTCTTCGAGGGCGAGGGCTACGACACCCCGACCGATCAGCGGTACTGCATCAACAGCATCTCGCTGACGCTCCGTCCGACGGAGTAGCCCTGTAGGCAGGCACTGCCCAGGTGCTCGGGGCTGCGCTGTAGGCAGGCGCCCGGGCAGCTACCGGTCAGGGGCTCGGGGCTCTGCTGACGTGCGGCTCCGCCGCGTGGGCGAGGAGATCTGGCGTGCGGGTCACTGCGAAAGTGCCTGACCGCCTCTGCAACGGTGACCTTTTCCGAGGCCGGCGTCGCAGTTCCCCGAGCCCCTGGACCGTAGATGCCGAAGCACCTGCCAAAAGGACGGCGGCGGAGCCGCACAACAGCGCAACCCCGAGCCCCTGACTCCGTAGCCGGCTGACCACCTGCCAAAAAGTGCGGCGTCGCCCACGCGGCGGAGCCGCACAACAGCACCGCCCCGGGCCTTCTGCGTGTCCGCCGCCCGTGCCAGACTTGATCAACAGTCAGGTGGGGAAGGGACGGTCATGGCCAGGCAGCGGAGCCACGGGGTACTGGCCATGATCGCCGAGGCGCAGCGCCAACAGGCCCGCGAGCAGGAGGCCAGGCACCGGGCCGCGGCCGCCGCGCAGCGCCAGTACGAGCGGGCCCAGCGGGAGGCGCAGCGCGCCGCCGCGCAGGGCGAGCGTGCGGCGCTGCGGGCGTACCAGCAGGGCCGGGAGGGCGACGCCGCCCGGCGGACGGCGGAGCTGGACGAGCAGGTGGCCCGGCTGCGGTCGGTGCTGGCCACCGGTCTGGCCGGCCGGCCGTTCCGGCTGACGGAGCCACAGGTCGCGTTCCGGCCCCCGCCGTTCGACCCCGGGCCGCTCGGCCGCCCGGTGGCGATGCCGGACCAGGGCCACTACCTGGTGCCCCAGCCGACCGGTCTGCAGGCGCTGAACCCGGTCGCCCGGCAGCAGTACGACCAGCAGGCCGCCCAGGCCAGGGCGCGGTTCGAGCAGGACTGGTACGGCGCCAGGCAGGCCGAGGACGAGCGGCTGCGCCGGCTGGCGGACTACCGGGCGCAGTACGACGCCTGGGTGGCGGAGAACCACCGGCTGGCCGCCGACCGGTCCCGGCAGGCCGCCCGGCTCACCGCCGACCTGGCCGCCGGGGCGCCCGACGCGGTGGTGGAGCTGTTCGAGACGGTGCTGCGGGCCCGGGAGAACTGGCCGGAGGAGTTCCCCTGCGACGGCGCGCTCGGCTGGGACCCGTCCGCCCGGCAGCTGGTGGTGGACTGGGAGCTGCCGGGGCCCGACTGCGTCCCTGCGGTCGCCCGGGTGCGCTACGTGAAGAGCGACGACCGCGAGGCGGAGGTCGCCAGGCCCGCCGGTGAGCGCAAGGCGCTCTACCGCGAGCTGCTGGCCCAGTGCGCGCTGCGGGTGCTCGCCGAGCTGTTCCGGGCGGATCAGGGTGAACTGCTCGCCTCGGTGGTCCTGAACGGCTACGTCGAGGGCACCGATCCGGCCAGCGGGCGGGACGAGCAGCGGTACCTGGTCGCGGTGACGGTCCGTCGGGAGGAGTTCCGGGCGGTCGCGCTGGACCGGGTGGCCCCGGTCGACTGCCTGCTGGACGGGCTGCGCGGCCGGCTGTCGGCCCGGCCGGAGAAGCTGGAGCCGGTGCCCACCGACCGGCTGGCCGCCGACACCGGCGGGTACGCCGACCACCGGCAGGACGCCGAGGACGACCCCGATCTGTTCGAGCTGGACCCGATCGCCTTCGAGGAGCTGATCGCCGAGCTGTTCCGGCGGCGCGGCTTCCGCACCAGGACCACCGCCCGGAGCGGGGACCAGGGCGTCGACGTGATCGCCGAGGACCCGGATCCGGTGACGGGTGGTCAGATCGTCATCCAGGCGAAGCGCTACCGCCGGACGGTCGACCCGACCGCCGTGCGCGATCTGGACGCCACTCGGGTCCACCACGGCGCCACCAAGGGCATCTTGGTCACCACCTCCGGGTTCGGCCCCGACTCGTACCGCTGGGTCGAGGGCAAACCGCTGACCCTGGTGGACGGGCCGATGCTGGTCGGGCTGCTCCGGGAGCACGGCCTGGCCGGCCGGCTCGGCGGCACCCCGGGCGCGGGGCCGGCCGCCCCGACCGTGCTGCTGCCGCGGGAGGAGCTCGGACTGCCGGGCCAGGAGCCGACCGTCCTGCTCCCCCGACCGGAGCCGGTCGAGCTGCTGCCCGGACAGAACGCGTCACTGCCGGAGCCGGCGGCGGCCGAGCTCTCGGTGCGCTTCGACGCCGCCGGGCCCGAGACCGACCTGACCCTGCTGCTGCTCACCGCGGCCGGCACCGTGCGGGACGACCAGGATTTCGTCTTCTACCACCAACCGTCCGCCGCCGACGGCGCGGTGACGCTCGGTCCGAAGGAGCTGGACGGGCCGGACGGGCACGGCGAGAGCGCCACGGTGCGGTTGACGGCGCTGCCCACGGCGGTCGAGCGGGTGGCGGTCTCGGTCACCATGGACACCGACGGTTCGGCGACCTGCGGCGAACTCCGGGCGGCCCGGCTGTCGGTGAGCGCGGCGGACGGCTCGGCCTGGACCTTCCGGCCGCCGGCCGACCCGGAGGTGTCGGCGATGCTGGTCGCCGAGTTCTACCGGCACCGGGGCGGCTGGAAGCTCCGCGCGGTCGGCCAGGGCTGGTCGGACGGCCTGGCGGGCCTGGCCCGCGCCCACGGGGTGGACGTCGGCTGACCCGCCTTCGAGCTGCTCGGCTCAGAGCTGCTTGAGGTACACCCACTCGCTCGCGCAACGCCGGTAGCCGAGCCAGTCGTTGATGGCCAGCATCGGCGCGTTGGTGGCGTCGTTGTTGGTGTACGCGTCGGTGTGCCCACGGGCCCGGGCCCGGTGCAGCGAGTCGGTCTTGGCCAGCTTGGCCAGGCCCCGGCCCCGGTACCCGGCCGAGGCGGTGGTGAAGGCGGACCAGTACCGGGTGCCGCCGTCGCTGTGCACCGCGCTGAAGGCGACCGCCCGGCCGTCCGCCACCACGACGGTGGTGAGCTCGCGGTCCAGGTCCGGGTGCTCCCAGACCTCGGCGACCCACTCCTCGTAGCTCAGGTCCGACAGGTCGACGTCACCCGGCTCGTCCTGGGAGCCCTCGATGTCGACCAGGTAGAGCGGGCGCGGGTCGTCGAGGTAGTCGGCGGCGGTGCGCAGTTCGACCGCGGGCGGCTCCGGCACCGGGGGCAGTGGCGCGGTCAGGTCCAGGTGGGCGAAGTGGGCGCAGCGGCCGCGCTCGAAGCCGTGCTTCTCGGCGAAGGCCACGGCGGTCGGCTCGTCGTCCACCCAGGCCCGGATCCGGGTCGCCCCGTGCCCGGCCAGGTGCTCCTCGGCGACGGCCAGCAGGGCCGTCGCGACGCCCTTGCGCCGGGCCGCCGGCAGGACGCTCAGATTGGCGAAGCCCAGCCCCTCGGCACCGCTGGACGCGTGCACGCCGACCCGCCCGGAGCCGACCACCGCACCGTCCAACTCGCCCACCAGCAAACGGTAGTGCTGCTCGGGCGCGGCACTGGCGACCTGGTGGCGGACGGCCGCCGGGGTGACCATCAGGTGCGGGCGGCCGGCGCTGTAGGAGGCCGCTGCGGCCTCGGCGTCGGAGGGGCGGAAATCACGGATGATCAGCGTCATGGGACGCTCACCGTAAGGTGCCGTCCGCCCCCCGGCCACTGAATATTCCGCTGGGCTGAAGAAAGCTCAAGTTCAGCTCTGAGAATGCCGTTCCCGGGTTGGCACCGAGCCCCCGGGGATACACCCTCTAGCAACGGGACGGCGCGCGAGGACGCCGCCGGTTCCGCCCGAAGACCACACTCCGCCGGACTCTCCGGCGAGCCCTCCGAAGGGGGCGTCGGATGACTTCAACCGCACTCGCACTCGGGGTCGGCCTCGGCTGGCGCTCCGAGATCGACACCCTGGTCGAGCGGCTGCCCGGCCTGGACTGGGTCGAGGTGGTCGCCGAGAACCTCTGCCCGGACGAGCTCCGGGCCGGCCTGCTGCCCGAGTCGCTGCGGGTGCTGCGCGAGCGCGGCGTCCAGGTGGTCCCGCACGGGGTCGCGCTCGGCCTCGGCGGAGCCGAACTCCCGGACCGGGCCCGGCTGGAGCGACTCGCGGTGACCGCCACCGCGCTCGGCGCACCGCTGGTCACCGAGCACCTGGCGTTCGTCCGGGCCGGCGGCCTGGAGGCCGGGCACCTGCTGCCCGTCCCGCGCTCGCGGGACGCGCTGCGGGTGATCGCCGAGAACATCAGGATCGCCCAGCAGGAGCTGCCGGTGCCGCTCGCCCTGGAGAACATCGCGGCCCACTTCGGCTGGCCCGAGGACGAGCTGACCGAGGGCGAGTTCCTGGCCGAGCTGGTCGAACGGACCGGCGTACGGCTGCTGATCGACGTGGCCAACCTGCACACCAACCGGGTCAACCTCGGCCTGGACGTGGCCGCCGAACTGGACCGCCTCCCGCTGGAGGCGCTCGCCTACGTGCACGTCGCGGGCGGCGTCGAACGGGACGGCGTCTGGCACGACACCCACGCCCACCCGGTCACCGAACCGGTGCTGGCCGTACTGGCCGAACTCCGCGCCCGGGCGGTACCGCCCGGCGTACTGCTGGAGCGGGACGACAACTTCCCGCCGCCCGCCGAGCTGGCGGGTGAGCTGGACGCGATCCGCCGGGTCCTGGAAGGGGCGCCGCACCATGTCTGAGCACGACGAGTACCTGATCAGGACCGGCGATCCGGAGCTGGTGCTGGCCCGCGCCGAACTTGCCCGTCGCCAGGGCGAGTTGCTCACAGCACTGGTGGCCGGCGGACCGGTCCCGGCCGGCTTCGACGAGCAGCGGGTCCGGGTCCAGATCCACGGCCTGGCCGCGAAGCGGCGCGACACCGTCTCCCGGGTCGATCCCACCCTGGAACTGATCCTCGGTCACGAGTACGGCCCGCTCTTCCTGCGGTACGCCACAGCCCACCCGATGGCCGGGGGCTACCGCACCGACGCCCGCGCCTTCGCGGAGTGGGCCCTCACCGCCGAACCCACCGCGACCTGGCGTCCCGCCCTGGAACGCCACCTCCGCCCGAAGGGCCCGTCCCAACGCTGGTGGCACCGCAGCTGAACCGCGCCGGGGCGCACCCTTTGCAGGGCGCTCAGTCGCACTACCCAGGGCTCGGGGCTGCGCCGTAGGCAGGCGCTCACCCATCTACGACCCAGGGGCTCGGGGAACTGCGAGGAGATCTGGCGTTCGGGTCACTACGAAAGTGCCTGACCACCCCGGAACGGATCACCTGTTCCGAGGCCGGCGTCGCAGTTCCCCGAGCCCCTGGACCGTAGCGGGCCGAGCGCCTGCCGTCCGAAGCGTCCGTCAAAAGTTGAGCAGCAGAGAACCGAAGACACGGGGGAAAGTCCATGTGGTACACCGAATACGCCGTCGCCGCAGGCGCCGTGCTGTTGGCGGGCGTCAACGCGTCCCGCGCCCTGCGCCGTCTGCGCCACGTCCCGCAGCCCCAGGGGCTGCCGGGGCGGGGGCTGCCGTTGCTGGAGACCGCGTTCCTGTCGGGGGGTCCGGCCCGGGTGGTCGACACCGTGGTGGTCCGGATGCAGCAGGAGGGCCGGCTGATCGTCTCGCGGTCGGGTCAGGTCACGCTGACCGACCGGAGCGCCCGGGACGCCGTCGAGGCGGTGCTGATCGCCGCCGCCGGTGGGTCAGGCCGGGCCGAACTGTCCTCGCTGCGCCGGACGGTGAGCCGCAGTGAGCACGTCCAGCGGATCGGCGACGGCCTGGCCGCCCGGGGGCTGATGCGGCGCCCCGAGCTGTACCGGAAGGCGATGGCCGCCCGGAACCTGCTCCGGTTCGCCACCTTCCTGGTGTTCGCCCTCGGGGTGGTGGCCGCGGTGCAGTGGTTCGGGACGTCCCTGCTGGAGCAGGGCACCGAGGTCGCACCGTTCTTCCCGTTCCTCGGCCTGCTGCTGGTCGGCCTGTTCTGGCTGGCCGCCACCCGGCCCGAGCGGAGCCGGATTACCCCGGCCGGGGTGCGGCAGCTGGAGCTGATGCGGACCGGCGCCCGCCCGTGGCAGCCGCACGACCTGGCGATGGTCGGTGGCGCCGTGGTGGTCGGCGCGCTGGCGCTGGAGGGCGTGGGCGCCCTGGAGGACGAGGAGCTGCGGGCGGCCATGGCGGCCCGCGCGGCCTCCACCACCGGCTCCAACGGCTCCTCGGACTCGAGCGGGTCGACCACCTGGTGCTCCTCGGGTGACCCGGGCAGCTCCGGCGACTCGTCCAGCTGTGGTTCCGGCGGCTCCGGCTGCGGCTCGTCCAGCAGCTGCGGTTCCTCCAGCTCGTCCAGCTGCGGTTCGTCGAGCTCCTCCAGCTGTGGCTCGTCCAGCTCGTCCAGCTGCGGCTCGTCGAGCAGCTGTGGTGGAAGCAGCTGCGGCAGCTGACCCAGGGCCGACCGATCGGGGGATGATCCACATGCAGTACGCCGAACTCGTCACCGCCATCAGCCTGTTGGCTGCCACGGGACTCTGGGCCGCGGTCGCCGACCGACGGCTGAAGCACCCGAGGAACCGGCAGCGCACCCCGCAGAACGGGCTGCCGCTGCTGGAGGTGGCCTACCTGGCCGGCGGGCCGGTCCGGGTCGCGGACACCGTGCTGGCCCGGATGGAGCAGGAGGGGCGCCTGATCGTCCCCCGCTTCGGCCAGGCCACCCTGACCGACCGCACCTCGCACGACCCGGTCGAGGCCGACCTGATCCGGGTGGTCGGCCCGAGCGGTCGGGCGCACCCGGCCACCCTGCGGCGGGCGGTGCTGACCAGCCATCAGCTGGGCCGGATCGACCGGCGGCTGACCGACCGGGGCCTGCTTCACGAGCCCCGGCGGCTGCGGGCCGCCCGCCGGGCGCACCGGCTGCTGATCGGCGCGCTCGGTCTGGCGGCCGCGCTCGCGGTGACCGCCGTGGTCCGGCGGCTGCTCGCGCCCGGCGAGGGCCTGCTGCCGCTGCTCGCCTTCCTGGTCCTGCTGCCGGCCGGGCTGCTGCACCGGCACCGGACCGCCCCGGGCCGGGGACGGCTGACCCGGGCCGGCCGGGAGCAGCTGGAGCACCTGCGCACCGGCACCGCCCGCCCGGGCTCCGACCGGGCCGCCGCCGTGCCGTCCGCGGCCCGTCTCCGGGCCGCCCGGCCCAGCACCCCGACACTGGGTTCGGCACCGAACTCCGGGGAGCAGCACGGCTCGGCCATCGCCGAGCTGGTCCTCTACGGCACGCTGGCCGAGGACCCCGCCGACTGGTCGGCGGACTCCGGCGGGACGGCCTACGGCGACGGCGGGGCGGCGTACGCGGGCGGCGGCGACGGCTGCGGTTCGAGCTGCGGTTCCGGCGGGGGCGGCGACTGACCCCACCGCCGGGACCGGACGGACAGTCACAGTTCGGTACCGCAGTCCGGGAACCCTTTCCCTCGGCGCAGGTAGCGGTCTAGAACAAGGCCATGTGGTTGCTCCTGCTCGTCCCTGCCCTGCTCGCGGCCGTACTCTCCTGCCTGCGGCTGGTCCGGGCCGCGGCCACTGCGGACTCGCTGGCCGGACCGGCCCGGTCGCACCCCGTGGAGCCGGTGGGGGTGGGCCTCTACGAGACGGCCTACCTGGCCGGCGGACCGGTCCGGGTGGTCGAACTGGCCCTGGTGCTGATGACCGGCCGGGGGCGGCTGCACCTGGCCCACACCGGGTGGACCTCGGTGGTCGACCCGCACGGCCGGAGCCGGCTGGAGCGCGCGCTGATCGCCGCGATCGGCCCCGAGGGCCAGTGCCGCACCGGCGAGCTCCGGGACCGGCTGGCGAGCCACCCGATCGTGCTGGAGATCGGCGGCCGTCTGGTCCAGGCCGGGCTGGCCACCCCCCGGACGGTCCGCGAGAGCACCTCGCTGGCGGTCCGTCAGGTCCGGCAGGCGCTGCTGCTGTCGGTGGCCCTGCTCGGCGCCGCGCTGGCCGTGGCGGCCCCCGGCACCGGTGACGCCGGGTCGGCGGTGGCCTGGTTCTCGCTGCCGATCATCCTGACCAGCGGCACCCTGCTGATGGCCCGGGTGGACGTCCACCCGTACACCCGCTGGGCCACCCCGGCCGGCCAGGAGCTGCTGACCGCCGCCCGCCTCCCGCACCAGGCCGGCGCCCCCGACGAGCCGCCCCCGGGCCTGCCCGACGCGGCCGAGCGCGAACTCCTCACCGCCGTCGCCGTGGTGGGCCCGGCCGCACTCCCGGACGCCCGCCTCCGGGCCGCCCTGCGGAACTGACCGGCCCCCGCCCCTCCCGACAGGACCCCGTGGAGACCGCCCCGCCGCTCGCCGACCTGTCGGACCGGGAGCTGCTCGGCCTGCGGCCGGCGGGCGACTCGGTGCCGGCACTCCACTCCTGCGTGCCCACACCCCAGGAACCCGGTTCGCCGCACGTACCCGGGACGCCCACCCCGGGTGACCCTGCTGGACCTGGGCCCCGGCAAGGTCCGGGCCAGGCGACGGTACGGGTACCACAGCTCGACCGGCATCTCGTACCTCGACGGCGCCCGGCTGCGCCGGCTGAGCCGCTACGGAGGCGGCACCAGCGCCGTCGAGTTCCTTGAGCAGAGACGGAAGTTGGGTTCCGGCCATCGTCCGGCACCCCGGGTCGGGGAGTGCAGGGGCGGCGGACGAGCGCCGGGGCGGGCGGGGACGGAGGACGGGCGGGCGGCGGTGCCCGAGGGGCCGGTGGGTCCCCGCAGGGGCGGTGGGACGGGTTCCGCAAAGGCCGACAACCGCCCACCGGATCCTGCCGGTGGCCTGGGCCGAACGGATGTGCGCTCCTATGATGTGAGGCGCCGTCAGGCCGCGCGAGCCGCACACCCGTCCTCACCACCCCAGGGAGTACGCCCATGCCCGGCCGCACCGTCGCACCGTCCGTACGCTCCGTCAGACCCGTCCGCGCCGTCCTGCTCGTCTTGGCCATGCTGGCCGCGCTGCTGGCCGCCGCCCTGCCCACGGCGGGGGTGGCCCGGGCCACCGTGCCGGACCGCTGGGGCTTCGCGTTCCTGGACAACCCGACCCCGCCGCCGGGGTACGTCCCCGACCTGACCAGGCAGTGGGGCAGTTGGCCCTCCCCCGCCGCCAACCCGGTCAAGGTGGACCAGCTCGCGGTCGGCAAGTACGTGGTGCACTTCCCGCTGATCGCCGGGCCGGGCGGCATCGCCCACGTGACCGCGGTCGGCCGCACCGGTGACTGGTGCCAGATCAAGGGCTGGTCCACCGCGGGCACCGGGCAGGACGTCGCGGTGAACTGCCACAAGCTCGGCGGCGCCCCCGTGAACAGCCTGTTCACCGTGCTCTACACGACCAGCAGCGGGGTGCCCGCGCCGGCCGGTGGCAGCTACGGCTACACCTACTCGGCGGTCAGCGGCGCGGTGCTCGCCCAGTACAACTCGGCCGGCGGGGTCAACTCGGTCAGCCACGGCTCGACCGGGATCTGGAAGGCCTGGCTGCCCGGCCTCGGGCTGTCCACCCAGGCCGGCAACATCGAGGTCACCGCGATGGACCCGGTGCAGGGCGCACGCTGCAAGGTGGCCGACTGGGTGCCCGGGTCGACCGGACAGACCGTGGTGGTGACCTGCTTCAACGCGGTCAACGCCCCGTACGACACCCAGTGGACGCTGAGCTACTCGCTCCAGCGGGCGGTGCACGGACCGGCGTTCCCGCCGAAGTCCTTCGGCTACCTGTGGTTCAACGGCGGGGTGCCCGCGGCGACCAACTTCAACTCCAGCGGTGCGGTGAACACGCTGGCCGGCTCGTCGCCGTACACCGTCACCCTGCCCGGGGTGGCCGTCGTCCCGGACACCGCGCAGGCCACCGCGTACGGCGCCGGCCCGGGCTGGTGCGGGCTCACCACGCCGTGGACCCGGAGCGCGGGCACCGTGAAGCTCTCGACGATCTGCTTCAGCACCGCCGGCTCGCCGGTCGCGTCCCCGTTCCTGACCGCCTACACCTCGGCCTTCTGAGGCGTTCTGACGCACCGTGAGCCGGGCCCGGTCACCCGGGCCCGGCTCGCACCGGTCAGGCCAGGCCGTTGAGCAGGTCCGCGATCGGCTTGCGACGGCCGGTGTAGAACGGGACCTCCTCGCGGACGTGCAGCCGGGCCCGGGACGGGCGCAGGTCGCGCATCAGGTCGACGATCCGGTGCAGCTCGTCCGCCTCGAAGGCGAGCAGCCACTCGTAGTCGCCGAGCGCGAACGAGGCCACCGTGTTGGCCCGCACGTCCGGGTAACCCCGGGCCATCTTGCCGTGCTCGGCGAGCATCGCGCGGCGCTCCTCGTCCGGCAGCAGGTACCACTCGTAGGAGCGCACGAACGGGTACACGCAGACGTACTCGCGCGGCTCCTCGTCGGCGAGGAACGCCGGGATGTGCGACTTGTTGAACTCGGCCGGGCGGTGCAGCGCCATGTTCGACCAGACCGGCTCCAGCCGGCGGCCCAGGGCGGTGCGGCGGAAGCGGTTGTACGCCTCCTGCAGGTCGTCCGAGTCCTCGGCGTGCCACCAGATCATCAGGTCCGCGTCGGCCCGCAGGCCGGAGACGTCGTAGCTGCCGCGCACCGTGACGTCCTTGGCGGCGAGCTGGGCGAACAGCTCGTCGACCTCGGCGGCCAGCGCGGTCCGGTCCTCGGGCAGCTCGGTCTTGAGCTTGAACACCGACCACATGGTGTAGCGGATGACCTGGTTGAGGTCGCGGGCCTTCTTCTTCGCGGGCTGCTGTTCAGTGGACTCAGTCATGCGCCCATTCTCCCTTCCGTGACGGGCGCACCGGCGCCCGGGGTCAACACCTCGTTGACGGCGCGCCGGGCACTGGCCACACAGGCCGGGATGCCCACCCCGTCGTACGCGGCCCCGCACACCGCCAGGCCGCCGACCCCCGCCACCGCCGACCGGATCCGGGCCACCCGGTCCAGGTGCCCGACCGGGTACTGCGGCAGCCCGCCGGCCCAGCGGGTCACCGCGGTGTCGTACGGCTTCGCCCGCAGGCCGACCGCCTCGGCCAGGTCGGCCAGCGAGCGGGCCACCAGCTCCTGGTCCGACCGGCCGAGCGCGGCCTCCTCCCGGTGCCGGCCGAGCGAGGTGCGGAGCAGGAAGCTGTCGGGCGCCGAACGTTCCAGCCAGCCCCACTTGTTGGAGGAGAAGGTGGACGCCTTGATCTGCCGGCCGTCCACCGGCGGCACCAGGAAGCCGCTGCCGGCCGGCGCCGCGTCCAGGTCGGCCCGCCGGAACGCCATCGTCACCAGCGCCATGCCGGCGTACTCCACCGTGGTCAACTCGGCCGCCGCACCGGGGACGTCGGCCGCCAGCAGCGCCGCCGCCTGCGGGGCCGGCACCGCCAGCACCACCGCGTCGGCGTGCAGCACCTCGCCGTTGCTGACGACCCGCCAGCCCTCGGGCGTGCGGCGCAGCTCCTGCACCGGGCTGTCGGTACGCAGCTCGGCCCCGTTCTTCCGGCAGGCCGCGGCGACCGCCTCCGGGAAGGTGCCGAGACCGCCGCGCAGCCCCTGGAACACCGGTCCGCCGTTGCTCGGCCGGGCGATCAGCTCCCGCACCCCGGCGGCCAGCGAACCGCCCCGCTGCGCGATCGGCAGCAGCGCCGGGACGGCCGCGCGCAGCGAGATCTCGTCCGCGTGCCCCGCGTACACCCCGCCGAGCAGCGGCTCCACCAGCCGGTCCACCACCTCCCGGCCCAGCTTCGCGGCCACGTACGACCCGATCGAGACGTCCGCCCCGACCTCGGCCGCACCCTCCTGCCCGGCCCGCGCCACCCCCTCGGCGGTGAGCACCCCGGACGCCGCCAGCGCCGTCAGATCCCCCGGCACACCCATCAACTGCCCGCCCGGCAGCGGCCGCAGCGCCCCTCTGGTCCAGATCGCCGCCTTCGCCGTACTCGGCGGCTCCAACTCCTCCGCCAGCCCGACCTCCCGGGCCAGCTCCACCGCCTCAGGACGCCGCGCGAGCATCGACTCGGCCCCGAGGTCCACCCGGACCCCGCCGACCTCACCGCCCCACAGCTTCCCGCCGAACCGCCCGCTCGCCTCCAGCAAGGTGACCTGCGCCGCCCCGCTCGCCAGCCACGCCGCGGTCAGCCCCGCGATACCGCCACCGATCACCACGACCCGCGTCTCTGCCATGTCCCGCAGTCTCGCAGAGCCGCCGCAAAACCCATCAATCAGGACGCCGGCGGCTTCGCTCCAGCGTGTCCAGATCCAGCGTGACCGGGAAAGGGACGGGCCGTTCGAGCTTTCCCCGGAAGATTCCCACCGTGAAGTAGGTGGCGGTGGCCAGGTCCAGCTCGTAGACGTGCGCCACCACCCCGTCCCCCTCTTCCTCGATCCGCCAGTAGTGGGGAATACCCGCCTCCGCGTACTTCCGATGCTTGACCGTCCGGTCCCGGTGCTCGGATTCCGGCGAGACGACCTCGACGACCAGCAACACCTCATCGGGCGCGAACCAGGTCCGGCTCCTTCGGTACTCCGCATCGACCACCAGCAGGTCCGGTTCAGGCCGATTGCGCGGATCGAGCCGGATCGTCATCTCCCGCTCGACATCAATCCCGTCAGGCGCCTGGAGCTGCAGCTCGAAGGTCAGACCGGAGACCACCCGACTGTGCCAGGCGCGCTGGGGAGACATCATGAAGATCAGTGCTCCGTCGATCAGTTCGGTGTGCCGAGGCGCCTCGGTCAGGCTGTCGAGGTCCTCCGCGAACCAACCCTCTTCACGCGGTGGGTACATCCAGTCGGGCAGCACGCTCATGACTCAAGCCTGTCACAAACCCGTGGGCTGTCCCCTTCCTCCTCGCAGAAGTGTCGATCGAGGGAGACTGTCATGGCGGACGTGGTGCTGCTGACCGGGGCGACCGGGGTGCTGGGGCGGGAGGTGGTGGCACGGGCGCGGGCGGGGGGATGCCGGTGCGGGCGCTGACCCGGCGGGCGGAGCTGCCGGTGGGTGAGGGCTTGGAGTGGGTGCGGGGGGACCTGCTGAGCGGGGACGGGCTGGCGACGGCGTTCGCCGGGGTGCGGGCGGTGATCCACTGCGCGACCGACATCCGGCACCCGAAGAACGACCTGCCGGGCATCGAGCGGCTGCTCGCGGCGGCCCGGACCGCCGGGGTGGGCCACGTCGTGAACATCTCGATCGTCGGGGTGGACCGGATCCCGTACTTCTACTACCGGATCAAGCTCGCCGGTGAGCGGCTGCTCGCGGACTCCGGGATCGGCTGGAGCAATCTGCGGGCCACCCAGTTCCCGACCCTGCTGGACTCCGCGTTCGGGGTGCCGTCCAGGCTGCCGGGGCTGCTGCTGGTGCCGAGCGGCACGGTCTGCCAGCCGGTGGACCAGCGCGAAGTGGCCGAGCGGCTGGCCGAGTTGGCGCAGGGGGCGCCGGTCGGACAGGCGCCCGAACTGGGCGGGCCGACGGTGTACCCGGCCGAGCGGCTGGCCGGGAGCTGGCTGGCGGCGGCCGGGAAGCGGCGGCGGGTGCCGGCCGTCCGGGTGCGGGACGGGCCGGGGCCGGCTTCCGCAGCCGCGCGCTGACCACACCGAACGCGGACGGGGTGCGGAGCTGGGAGGAGTGCCTGGCGGCCGAGGTGGCCCGCTGAGCGGACACGGCTCGCCGATGCCTGACCGCAACGCGACCGGGCCGTGACCGACTTGCGATCGCCGGGGCGGATCCCGGTCGGGGCGGGCCGCGTCCAAGGCGGGACGGAGTCGTTCCAGGGAGGGATTCGGACCATGGCGGGCACGGGGTACGGAAGACGGCGGGCCGGGCTGGCGGTGGCGGGGGCGGCCACCGCCGTGACGGTCCTGCTCAGTGGGTGCGGGGCGGACGGGGGCAGCCGGAACTCCTCGGACGCGGCCGCCGCGCCGCAGGCGCAGACCCAGAAGATGGCCGAGGGCGCGGCACCGGCCGCGGGGGCGCCCGCCACCGCGGGCGACGCCAAGTCGGGGGCGGCCGCGGCTTCCGCCGCCCCGGCGGGGGCCACCGAGGCCCCGGTGGCGCCGCGGCTGATCGCGTACACCGCCCAGCTCACGCTGCGCAGCAAGGAGGTGGCCAGGACGCTGGGAGAGGCCCGGGACCTGGCCACGGCGGCCGGTGGCTACGTCGCGGGCGAGCAGCTCGGCGGCAAGGGCGGGGACGGTGCGACGACCGACGCCCGGCTGACCCTCAAGGTGCCCTCGGCGACCTACCAGCAGAGCCTGGACCGGCTGGCCGGGATGGGCGAGGTGCTCTCCCGGAGCAGCCAGGCGGACGACCTGACCGAGCAGGTGGCCGACGTGGAGAGCCGACTGAAGACCCAGCAGGCCAGCGTGGACCGGGTCCGGAAGCTGATGGCGGAGGCCAAAACGCTGACCGAGGTGGTCTCGCTGGAGAGCGAACTGAGCCGCCGCGAGGCCGAGTTGGAGTCGTTGCAGCAGCGTCGGCAGGGGCTCACGGCCCGGACCTCGCTGTCCACCATCACGCTCCAGGTGTTCGCCGAGTCCGGCCCGGCGCCGAAGGCGGCGGAGCGGAAGGACGGCTTCTGGGCGTCGGTCGGCGGCGCGCTGAGCGGTGGCTGGCACGTGCTGGTGGCGGTCGTCCGCGGCCTGCTGATGGCGGTCGCGGCGGTCGCGCCGTTCCTGCTGGTGCTGGGGCCGGTCGGGGCACTGCTCTGGTGGCTGCGCCGCCGCAGCCAGGCCGGGCCGGCCTCGTCGGCCGCACCCGCGGCCGAGGCGCCGGTCGTCCCGGAGCGGCCGGACCGGGACCCGGCGGAGTGAGCGCGGCCCGACCGACGGTCCGTCGAGGTGACGGACCGTCGGCCGGGCCGGTGGCTCAGCGGGCGGAGCTGCGGTGCACGAAGTCGACCAGCCGGCTCAGCGCGTCCGGGTCCATGCTCGGCATCACGCCGTGGCCGAGGTTGAAGATGTGGCCGGTGTCGCCCACTGCGGCGGCGGCGTCCAGCACCTCGCGGGCCTTGGCCTCCACCACCTCGGTCGGCGCGTACAGCACCGCCGGGTCGAGGTTGCCCTGCAGCGCCCTGCCGGGGCCGACCCGCTCGGCGGCCACGTCCAGCGGCACCCGCCAGTCCACGCCGACCACGTCCGCGCCCGCCTCGCCGAGCAGGCCGAGCAGCTCACCGGTGCCGACCCCGAAGTGGATCCGGGGCACGCCGTACCCGGCGACCGCGTCGAACACCTTGGTGCTGGCGGGCATCACCGAGCGGCGGTAGTCCGCCGGGGCGAGCGCGCCGACCCAGGAGTCGAACAGCTGGACCGCCGAGGCACCCGCCTCGATCTGGATCTTCAGGAACATCGAGGTGATGTCGGCGAGCCGGTCGACCAGCGCGGCCCACAGCTCGGGGGCGCCGTACATCATCGCCTTGGTCTTCTCGTGGCTCTTCGACGGGCCGCCCTCGACCAGGTAGCTGGCCAGCGTGAACGGGGCCCCGGCGAAGCCGATCAGCGGGGTCGAGCCGAGCTCGTCCACCAGCAGGCCGACCGCCTCGGTGATGTACGGCATGTCGGACGGCTCCAGCGGTCGCAGCCGCTCCAGGTCCGCGAAGCTGCGGATCGGGTCCGCGATCACCGGGCCGACGCCGGGCTTGATGTCCACGTCGATGCCGACCGCCTTGAGCGGCACCACGATGTCGCTGAAGAAGATCGCGGCGTCCACCTTGTGCCGGCGGACCGGCTGCAGGGTGATCTCCTTGACCAGCTCGGGCCGCATGCAGGAGTCGAGCATCGGGATGCCCTCGCGCACCTTGAGGTACTCGGGGAGGGAGCGGCCGGCCTGGCGCATGAACCAGACCGGGGTGTGCGGCACCGGCTCCCGGCGGGCGGCGCGCAGGAACGCGGAGTCGTGCGCGGCGCCACGGCGCGCGGCGGGCTGCTGACCGGACTGGGCTGCGGTTGTCTCACTCACGCCCAAATCTTCGCACGCGCCCCCGGCCCGGCCGTCACCAACCGCTCGTGGGTTCCTCCAGGACCGGACGGGCACCGGCGGAGCCGTCCTCGACCCCCTTCGCCGGCCCCAACTACCGGGCGGTCCAAGGCACGATCGGACAACCGTCACGCCACACCGGCCGAAATCACTCGGATTGCGGGCCCGGCCGACCTAGGCTCTCGGTCATGGCAGCGGTCGGCGGGCACCCCGCACAAGGTGGCGGAACAGGCAAGGAGTCGGCGCCGATCGAGTTCCGCGATGCGGTCGAGGCGCTGGCGGGGGCGCGGCTGCGTCCCGAGATCGAGCTCTCCCCCGCTCCGGCACCCCGGCGGATGGCCCCCTTCACGTACGCGCTCACCGCGACGGTCGAGGTGGACGGCGAGGAGCTGGCCGACGGCCGGCTGGTGCTGCTCTACGACCCGGCCGGGCAGGACGCCTGGAACGGCGAGTTCCGGCTGGTCTCGATGACCCGGGCCGAGCTGGAGCCGGAGATGGCGGGCGACCCGATGCTCTCGGACGTCGGCTGGGCCTGGCTGACCGACGCGCTGGGCGCGCACGGCGCCGGGTACGCCGAGCCGAGCGGCACCGTGACCAGGTGCGCCTCGCAGTACTTCGGCGGCCTCGGCGACCGGGAGCCGTCCACCGAGATCGAGATCCGGGCCTCCTGGACCCCCGCCGACGGCCGGTTCGACCGGCACCTGGCCGCCTGGGCCGACCTGCTCTGCGTCTGCGCCGGACTGCCGCCGACCACGCCGGCACCGCTCTCGCTGGCCGACGCGCCGTCACTCGGCGGAGTGGTCCCGATGCCCGCGCGGCGCCGTCCGCGCTCCCACTGACACCTCGCGCTCTCCCCTCCAGGAGTGTTTCGTCCGCGAGCGGGCCGAACACCACCCCCAGGACTGACAGGGCGTGACCTGCACTGCCCGCACTGTCAATTGATCGGCAGGAGCTGGTCGTTCCGACTCCGAACGCGACCGATTTCGTTCGATTCCAGGGCATGTCGTATCAGTCACCTGCGCGATTTGTCCGTATTGTTACTCACCAGATCGTGATCATTCGCTAAAGCCGGGCACTGATGATGCCGAAGGTGTCTGTGACCCTTTCCAAACGCGGAACGCTCCGACCGCCCCCATCGGGGTTCCGTCCGCCACTCCCCCAGGAGGCACGGTGTCGGTCCTTCTCGAACACCCCGCAAGCGTGGTCGCCTACCGTCCGACGAAGCCCACCGCCATGGTGGTCATCGCTGATCCCCGCGTCCGAAACACCGTCACCCGGCACCTCTGGGCGCTCGGTGTCCGGGACGTCATCGAGGTCTCCTCCATCGCCGAGGCCCGCCCCCGGGTCTCGACCCCGCGTGACATCTGCGTCGCCGACGTCCACCTCCCGGACGGCTCCGGCCTGACCATCCTGGCCGAGACCCGGGCCGCGGGCTGGCCCAACGGCCTGGCCCTGTCGGCCGCCGACGACATCGGCGCGGTGCGCAGTGCACTGGCCGGCGGCGTCAAGGGCTACGTGGTCACCGGCACCCGGACCAACGTGGCCATGCCCGGCCGCCCCGGTCTGCCGATCGGCGCCGGTGGCCTGGCCGGCCGGATGCGGCGTCCCGGCATGCCGGGGATGCCCGGTGCGGCCGGTGCTCCGGGCGCTCCCGGTGCCCCCGGGGCCCCGGGCGTCCAGCCCACCACCTACCGGGAGCTCTCCGGCCGCGAGGTCGAGGTGCTCCGCCTGGTGGCCGAGGGCCAGTCCAACAAGGCCATCGGCGTGGCCATGGGCCTCTCCGCACTCACCGTGAAGAGCCACCTGGCCCGGATCGCCCGCAAGCTGGGCACCGGCGACCGGGCCGGCATGGTGGCGGTCGCGCTGCGGACCGGCATCATCCACTGATCCCTGGTCAGCCGACACTCCGTCAGCCGATCCACGGCCCGGAAGCACCGCAGGTGGCGGCCCGGAGGAACGTTTCCTCCGGGCCCCTGCCTTTCGCACCCGCTCAGGGGCCCGGGGCTGCACTTTCGGCAGGGCGTTCAGTCGCACTACCCAGAGGCTCGGGACTGCGCCATTGGCAGGGCGTCCGGTTGCACTCCCCAGGGGCTCGGGGCTGCACTTTTGGCAGGCGCTCAGCGGTCGACTACCCAGGGGCTCGGGGAACTGCGAGGAGATCTGGCGTTCGGGTCACTGCGAAAGTCCCTGACCACCCACGCGACGATCACCTTTACCGAGGCCGGCGTCGCAGTTCCCCGAGCCCCTGGACCGTAGCTGGCTGAGCACCTGCAAAAAGTCGGCGTCGCCCACGCGGCGGAGCCGCACAACAGCACAGCCCCGAGCCCCGGACTCCGCAGCGGGCTGACCACCTGCCAAAAAGCCGGCGTCGCCCACGCGGCGGAGCTGCACAACAGCACAGCCCCGAGCCCCTGGCTCCGTAGCGGGCTGAGCACCTGCAAAAAGTCGGCCTCGCCCACGCGGCGGAGCCGCACAACAGCACAGCCCCGAGCCCCTGATGGTGCCTGGCGGAGCCCGAGTAGAGGTGCCCGGCCAGGGGTGGCATATGTCGGGAGCGGTGCTGACCAGTCCGCGGACCTTCCGGTGTGCGGGTACCGTCGTACCCTTGGTGGGTGACCGACGCCGTAGCCATTCCAGAAGAGACAGCCCCGGTCCCGCTCCTCGAACCGAGGGAGGGGCTCCCGCCCGTCGTGGTGGACGAGACCGCGCTCGCCGCGACCATCGCCGCCTTCGCGGCGGGCAGCGGCCCGGTCGCTGTCGACGCCGAGCGGGCCTCCGGCTACCGCTACGGCCAGCGGGCCTATCTCATCCAGCTCCGAAGGGCCGGTGCGGGCACCGCCCTGATCGACCCGATCGCGTGCCCGGACCTCTCCGAGCTCGGCGAGGCACTGGCCGACGCCGAGTGGGTGGTGCACGCCGCGTCGCAGGACCTGCCCTGCCTGGCCGAGGTGGGGATGAAGCCCCGGGAGCTGTTCGACACCGAGCTGGCCGGGCGGATCGCGGGCTTCCCCCGGGTCGGCCTGGGCCCGATGACCGAGAACGTGCTCGGCCTCTCGCTGGCCAAGGAGCACTCCGCGGTGGACTGGTCCACCCGCCCGCTGCCCGAGCCGTGGCTGCGCTACGCGGCCCTGGACGTCGAGGTGCTGGTCGAGCTGCGCGACGCACTCGAGCAGGAGCTGGACGCCCAGGGCAAGCTCGGCTGGGCGAAGGAGGAGTTCGCGTCGATCGTCGCGGCACCCAAGCCCGCGCCCAGGACCGACCCGTGGCGCCGGACCTCCCAGCTGCACAAGGTCCGCCGCCGCCGGCAGCTGGCCGCGGTCCGCGAGCTCTGGCTGGCCCGGGACCGGATCGCCCGCGAGCGGGACGTCTCGCCCGGGCGGGTGCTCTCCGACGTGGCGATCGTGAACGCCGCGCTGGCGATGCCGTTGAACGTCCCCGCGCTGCAGGCCGTCCAGGGCTTCGGGCCCCGGGTGAACCGCCGTCAGCTCGACCAGTGGATGGCCGCGTTGCAGCGGGCCCGGGAGATCCCGGAGGCCGAGCTGCCGCCGTCCACCGCGCCGCACGAGGGTCCGCCGCCGCCGCGCGCCTGGGCCGAGAAGGACCCGATCGCGGCGGCCCGGCTCTCCGGCGCGCGGGCGGCCGTCTCCGAGCTCGCCGAGCAGCACAACGTGCCGGCCGAGAACCTGATCACCCCCGACCTGGTCCGCCGGGTCTCCTGGGAGCCGCCGGCCGAGCCCGACGCCGAGTCGGTCGGAGCCGCCCTGCGCAAGCTCGGCGCCCGCCAGTGGCAGGTCGACCTGGTCGCCCCGGTGATCGCGGACGCCTTCGTCAACGCGAAGGTCCCCTCGGTCGAAACCACCTGAGACCAGGGGCTCGGGGAGACGGCGACGCCGAGCTCGGGAGCGTCCCCGGAGGGAAGCGGGTCACGTGACCCTGCCGAGCTCGGCGTCGCCGTCTCCCCGAGCCCCTGTCTTCCGCATCATGTGCCCTGGGACACATGGGGTGGCGAGTCTGGGCAAGGTAGTTACCGGCGGGTAGCATGGCGGTGAAGCAGAGCCGCTCCGTCATGGGACGTGGTCTGCCACCCAACGTCATGTCCCCTGGGAGGAGAGCCCCCGTGCCTCGTACCTCGAGGGACGTCGTCTTCGTTGACGGCGTCCGCACCCCGTTCGGCAAGGCCGGCCCGAAGGGCATCTACCACGAGACCCGCGCCGACGACCTGGTCGTCAAGTGCATCCGTGAACTGGTGCGCCGCAACCCGAGCCTGCCGACCGACCGGATCGACGAGGTCGCCATCGCGGCCACGACCCAGATCGGCGACCAGGGCCTGACGATCGGCCGGACCGCCGCCCTGCTGGCCGGTCTGCCGAAGTCCGTCCCCGGCTACTCCATCGACCGGATGTGTGCCGGTGCGCTGACCGCCGTCACCGCGACCGCGGGCGGCATCGCCTTCGGCGCGTACGACGTCGTGGTCGCCGGTGGCGTCGAGCACATGGGCCGGCACCCGATGGGCGAGGGCGTGGACCCGAACCCGCGCTTCGTCTCGGAGAAGCTGGTCGACGAGTCCGCCCTGTTCATGGGGATGACCGCGGAGAACCTGCACGACCGGTTCCCGCACATCACCAAGGAGCGCTGCGACGCGTACGCGGTCCGCTCGCAGGAGAAGGCCGCCAAGGCGTACGCCAACGGCGACATCCAGCCGGACCTGGTGCCGATCACGATCCGCAACACCAACCCCGAGGCCGGCGAGACCGGCTGGGGCCTGGCCACCTCGGACGAGCCGATGCGCCCGGGCACCTCGATGGAGTCGCTGGCCGGTCTGAAGACCCCGTTCCGCCCGCACGGCAACATCACCGCGGGCAACTCGGCCGGTCTGAACGACGGTGCGACCGCCTCGCTGCTCGCCGCCGAGGACGTCGCCGTGGAGCTCGGTCTCCCGGTCAAGATGCGTCTGGTCAGTTACGCCTTCGCGGGTGTCGAGCCCGAGGTGATGGGCATCGGCCCGGTGCCGGCGACCGAGAAGGCGCTGGCCAAGGCCGGTCTGACGATCGACGACATCCAGGCCTTCGAGGTCAATGAGGCGTTCGCGGTCCAGGTGCTCGCGTTCCTCGACCACTACGGCATCGCCGACGACGACCCGCGGGTCAACCCGTACGGTGGCGCGATCGCCTTCGGCCACCCGCTGGCCTCCTCGGGCGTGCGCCTGATGAACCAGCTGGCCCGCAGCTTCGAGCAGCGCACGGACGTCCGCTACGGCCTGACCACCATGTGCGTCGGCTTCGGCATGGGCGCGACCGTCATCTGGGAGAACCCGCACTTCGAGGGTGGTAAGTGACCATGAGCACCACTGAGCTGCTGAAGCGCGCGGCCGAGCTGTTCCCGGGCGAGGTGGTCACCACCGCGCACGTCCGTCATCTGGACCTGCCGCTCGGCGCCGGCCGGCTGGCGCTGATCACCCTGGACAACGGCTTCGACCACACCAAGCCGACCACCTTCGGCCCGGGTTCGCTGGCCAAGCTGTCCGAGGCGCTGGACCAGGTCGAGGCCGAGGCCGCCGCCGGTGACATCGTCGCCGCCGCGATCACCGGCAAGCCGTTCATCTTCGCGGTCGGCGCCGACCTCAAGGGCGTCGAGGTGCTCAAGGAGCACAGCGACGCGCTGGCCATCGGCAAGGGCGGCCACGACGTCTTCAAGCGGATCGCCGCGCTGCCCGTCCCGACCTTCGCCTTCTACAACGGCGCGGCGATGGGCGGCGGCGTCGAGGTCGGCCTGCACGCGAGCTACCGCACCGTCAGTTCCGGTGTCCCGGCCTTCTCGCTGCCCGAGGTCTTCCTCGGCCTGGTCCCCGGCTGGGGCGGCTGCACCCTGCTGCCGAACCTGATCGGCCCCTCGAAGGCGATCAAGGTCATCATCGAGAACTCGATGAGCCAGAACAAGCAGCTCAAGGGCCAGGAGGTGTTCGACCTGGGGATCGCCGACGCGATCTTCGAGCCGGCCGACTTCCTGGAGCAGTCGATCCTGTGGGCCGCCAAGGTGCTCACCGGCGCGACCGTGGTGGAGCGCGAGGAGATCGACCGGGGCAAGGCCTGGGACGACGCCGTCGCCTGGGGCCGGTTGGTCGCCGACGCCAAGGTGCACGGGGCCGCTCCGGCCGCGTACAAGGCGCTCGACATCATCGAGCAGGTCAAGGACCAGGACCTCCAGGCGGGCTTCGACGCCGAGGACGTGGCGCTGGCCGACCTGATCATGACCGGCGAGCTGCGCGCGGGCCTGTACGCCTTCAACCTGGTGCAGCGCCGGGCCAAGCGTCCGTTCGGTGCGCCGGACAAGGCGCTGGCCCGTCCGGTCACCAAGGTCGGCGTCGTGGGTGCCGGCCTGATGGCCTCCCAGCTGGCGCTGCTGTTCGCCCGTCGGCTCCAGGTGCCGGTGGTGCTCACCGACATCGACCAGGAGCGGATCGACAAGGGCGTCGGCTACGTGCACGCCGAGATCGACAAGCTGCTGGCCAAGGGCCGGGTCAACCCGGACAACGCCAACCGCCTGAAGGCCCTGGTCACCGGCTCGCTGGACAAGGCCGCGGCCTTCGGCGACGCCGACTTCGTGATCGAGGCGGTGTTCGAGGAGATGGGCGTCAAGCAGACCGTCTTCGCGGACCTGGAGGCCGTGGTCTCGCCGACCTGCGTGCTGGCGACCAACACCTCCTCCCTCTCGGTCACCGAGATGGCCTCGAAGCTCCAGCACCCCGAGCGGGTCGTCGGCTTCCACTTCTTCAACCCGGTCGCCATCCTGCCGCTGCTGGAGATCGTCCGCGGCGAGCAGACCGACGACGCCTCGCTGGCCACCGCCTTCGGCGTGGCCAAGAAGCTCAAGAAGACCGCCGTGCTGGTCAAGGACGCCCCGGCGTTCGTGGTCAACCGGATCCTGACCCGCTTCATGGGCGAGATCCAGGCGATCATCGACGAGGGCACCCCGATCGAGACGGTCGAGAAGGGCGTGCTGCCGCTCGGCCTGCCGATGTCCCCGATCGTCCTGCTCGAACTGGTCGGCCCGGCCATCGCGCAGCACGTCTCGGAGACCCTGAACCGGGCCTTCCCGGAGCGCTTCGGCGTCTCCGAGAACCTCGGCAAGGTGGTCAAGGCCGGCAAGCGCGGCTTCTACGTCTGGGTGGACGGCCAGCAGGTCCTCGACCCCGAGGTGCTGGCGCTGCTGACCTTCGGCGACAGCGTGCTGACCGAGCAGCAGGTGCTGGACCGCTCGCTCGACGCGGTGGCCCAGGAGATCGGCCTGATGCTGGCCGAGGGCGTCGTGGGCGAGGCCCAGGACATCGACCTCTGCATGATCACCGGCGCGGGCTGGCCCTTCCACCTCGGCGGGATCACCCCGTACCTGGACCGGGCGGGCGTCTCGGAGCGGGTGAACGGCAAGAAGTTCCTGGCTCCCGGCCTGGCCTCCGTCCCGGAGTAGTCGGACCGTCAGCCGGAAGGGCCGGGGGCCCGGCCCCCCCCCCGGGGGGGGGGCGCCCCCCCCCCCCCGCCCCCCCGCGGGCCCCGGGGAGTGGAGCCGGGGACACCACGGGGGGCGGGGGGCCCCCCCCCCCACCCACG